>JBNGDO010000078.1:0-17036 GCA_049975385.1 Anaerolineae bacterium
CTGGCCCGGCTATCTCGACGCGATCGATGGTCTGGGCATGGAAGAACTCTACTTCCTCGCCACCGACGAACCCTGCACCGCCGGCTGGTGCGCTGGAAACCGTGAGGCGGCGCTGGCGGTCAGAGCTGCCGGAAAGCTCGTCCTGACCGTCGATTACGCCACACAACCCGACACCATCCGCGCCGCGTATACCCAAGCCCGCGCCGACGGTTTCGTCCCCTTCGTCACCACCGTCGAACTGGATAAGCTACCCGACCGCCCATAAACACACACCTTCCTGGAAGCGGGTCGCTTCCAGGAAGGTGGCTAATCTATGTTGCTTACCAGTCTCGTAAAACCAACGGCAGGTAAACGTACTGCATCCCTTCGCTGATGACAGTTGTGACGTCTGTGGCCGTATCGAAGGCGAATATATCGCTTTGCGCGGTGGCGGTGATGATGGTGGTATCCACGGTGCCGCTGATGACGCCGGCGGGCACGGTGACGCTCACGTTGACGGTGGCCGTCATCATTGAGCCCATCTGCACGGGCAGGATGATGGTTTGCCCCTGGAAGTTGGTCGAAACCATGACGTCCCACCCTTGCGACGAAGCTGTTTCTAAGGCGATGGTGTCCGTGGTTGTGCCGCTGTTGGTGAGGATATGTGTGTAGTGGGCGACGGTACCGGCTTGTGCTTCCTGGGCATAGCCTGGCGACAAATCAACACCTGCCGCGGCAGCTTCACCCAAGAACTGTATTTCGATGCCGCCTTTCAGCTCGCCCTTCACATACCCCTCCACATCGATGGTGGGCACGCTGCCGGATGCTTGTTGGATTGCGTAAATGGCCTGCGTCTCGAACATCACCCGCGACAGCGCAGGACACGGGATAAGCACCGTTACTGTGACGCCGGCCTCGTCGAACGGGCCAATCTCCAGCGTCGGGCTGGGTGTGACCGTAATCTGCCAGTCATCAGGCACGTTGAACGTGATCATCCCCACATCCACCGTCACGGTGAAGGGTGAATCGTTGTACACGGTGAAGGTAAAGACGCGAGTCTGCCCACACGGCGGGCGCTCGGTCACGTCCACGTTGCGCTGGCTGCGCTGTGGCTCGTACACGCCTTCCGGATCGCTGAGCCAGACCTGGATGCATTGGTGACCGGTTTGCGCCGGCGTCCACGTTACCGTGGCCGTTTGCGTCATCTCCGGGGCAAGCGTCACCGAACGTGTGTAAGGAACCATGCCCGTCGTCGTAAAGGGTATGCCCATCCCGAAGTCCGCCCAACCGAATTCCAGATTGATTGTCTGCGTCACGTCGCTGGCATTCTGGATGACGGTGCTGACGAGCGAATCCACCCCCACTTGTGGCGGATAGGGTTCGACCATAATCTCCGATTCGGCGTAGCCCTTTTCGTGCGGCTTGTGGATGGGCACAGGCGGGCGGTCGAGCTTGCGGAAACCGCCGATAAGTTCGCCCTCCACGAAGGCCTCCACGTCCACGATGGGTTCGCCGGTCCCGAGTTCGACTTCGTCCGGCGGCGTCACGACCAGCGTGACCTCGATCGGCTGGTCCTGTACCACGTTCGGCAGCACATCCTGCGAAAGCGCAGCGCCCCACCCGTCTCGGTGAAGGCGCAGGCCCAGGTTCACCGTCACCGGTTCCGTGTGCGGCCATGCGCCCACCAGGAACGTCATCGCATGGGGGACGCCCGGTCGCAGCGGCTCGCCCACGTCGATATTGCGCTGGCTCCATACCGGCTCGTGGCCCTCCATCTCCAGCGTCACCCGCACGCAGAACTTGCCGCCCCGGTCCGGCGGCGTCCAGATGACGTGGCCTGTCGCCGCGCCGAACTTCGGCACGAAGATGCGGATCGGATTGGGAGCAATATGGGTGGTGGTGAACGGCAGCCCGATGCCGAAGTTCGCGATGCTGAACGTGACCGTCACAAAGCGATCCTGGTTGGTGGGATTGAAGACCTCGACGCTGAGTTTCACCGGCTGTCCAGGGATGACGGGGTACGGATCGACGCCGATCTCCGACTCCGCGTAGACCGGGTCTTTGGGGCGGTGGACGGGGACGGGCGGGCGGAAAATCTTACGGAATCCGCCGAGCAGCTCGCCGTCGACGAAAGCTTCCACATCCACGATGGGATCGCCGTCCATCGGCAGGTCGGCGGGCGGCGTGACGGTCAGTACAACTTCGCGGATCTCTCCCGGAGCCATATCCGGCAACACGTCCTGCGAAAGTTCCAAACCCCAATCCGGGAAGTGCGGGATCAATCCCAGCGTGATGGTCACATGACGGTCGGGGAAGGGATTGCCGACCAGGAACGTTCGCGAGTGCGGCGTCAACGGCTCTAGCGGCTCACCTACATCAATGTTGCGGCGGCTGATGAAGATCTCATCGTGCCAGGGATGCCGTATCGCGACCTGGATGCACCACAAGCCACCGTGCGGCGGGACCCACATGATCACCGGACGCGCGATACCCAGCGGCGGCACCTCCACGACGACCGGCTCGTGAATCGGAGTGAAGGGCAGCCCGATGCCGAAGTCGGCGGCACTGAAAGTCACCGTAACGGTTTGTGGCTCTTCGGTCGGATTGCGGATTTCCACCCCCACCTCGGCCGGCTCGAAAGCGCGCGGCGGGTACGGGTGGATGAAGATCTCCGACTCAGCGTAGATAGGATCCTTCGGACGATGGATGGGCACCGGCGGGCGGAAGACTTTGCGGAATCCACCGATGAGCCGCCCTTCGGCGTAAGCCTCCACGTCCACAACGGGTGTGCCGTCCGGCGGCAACTCCTCCGGCGGGGTCACGGTCAACAGCACTTCTCTGATTGCATCGGAAGGCACGTTCGGCAACACGTCGCCGGGTGAACCATCCGGCAGTGATAGCTCGAATTCCCAGCCATCCAGGTGCGGGATCAACCCCAACGTGATCGTTACCGCGTGGTCGAACGGGTTGCCTACGGGGAAGACGCGGGTGTGCGGCGTCAGTGGCTCCAGCGGCTCATCCACGTCAATGTTACGCTGGCTGCGCTGCATCTGGTAGCCGGGGATGAACAACTCCACTTGGAGACAGAGGTGCCCGCCGACGGGCGGTACCCAGTTGATGCACTCCCTGACCACGCTGAACGGCGGCAGGTGTACCGGTCGCAGCCCATCGATGGGCGTGAAGGGGATGCCGATACCGAAAGCCGCCCACGAGAACTGCACCTCCACATCCTGCGGGAACGGCGTAGGATTGCGCAATTCGACGCAAATCTCGGTCGGCTCCCCGGCGCGCGGCGGATAGGGTTCGACGGTGATCTCCCGCTCGGCGTAAGGTGGATCGGGGAAGGGGTGCAGGGGCACCGGCGGACGATGGATCTTGCGGAAACCGCCGATCAAACGCACATCCCACCCGACACCCTCAGCATAGGCCTCCACATCCACGATTGGCGCGGCGTCAGCCGGTAGCGGCACACCCGGCGGCGGCTGCACCGTCAGGCTGACCACACGCTGCTCGCTGGGTTGCACGTCCGGCAAGACCATCTCCGACAAGGCGAACTCCCACCCGGGCTGGTGAGGGATCAATCCCAGCGTGATCGTCACCGGGCGCTCGAAGGGGTTGCCCACCGGGAAGGCCAGTGTGTGCGGCTCGCCGGGGACCAGGGGCTCGTCGATGTCGATATTGCGCTGGCTGCGCTGTGGCGCGTAACCGTCCATAAACAGCTCCACTTGCAGGCAGACGTGCCCGGAGACAGGCGGGACCCAGAACATACACTCATTCACCGTCCCAAATGGCGGGATGACCACGGTTCGTATGCCGTCGATGGGCGTGAAGGGAATCCCAATGCCAAAGTGCGCCCACGAGAACTGTACGTGCACCACCTGTGGGAGTGGTGTAGGATTATACAATTCCACACAGATTTCAGTCGGCTCCCCCTCGCGCGTTGGATAAGGATGGACGGTGATCTCACGCTCGGCATACGGCGGATCGGGGAGGCGGTGGAGCGGCACCGGCGGACGGTAGACCTTGCGGAAGCCGCCGATGGCGTGCCCGCCCGTCGCATCATCGACCATCCCGCGCACATCGACGATCGGCGTGCCGTCGGCGGGCAAAGGCGCATCGACCGGCGGTGTCACGATCATCGTCACCCACTGCGCTTCTCCCGGCGGCACAGCGCGTAGCACCACCGGGTCGAGTGCCACTTCCCAGCCGGGCAGGAAGATTTCCTTCTCCAGCCAGATGTCGGTGGTCATCGGCTCGGGATTCGTAAATTCGTTGTAGAAGTTCCCCACCGGAAATTCGCTGACGTGCGGCACGCCCGGCGTCAACGGCTCGGCAACATCGAGGTTGCGCTGGCTGAATTGCCTGCGATAGGGGACGTTGCCGAGAATGTCCATCCATACCTGGATGCAGAAGTGACCCGCTTCAGGCGGCACCCACGTGATGCAGACGGTTTTCTTTCCATTAGACGGGATAGTCACCTCAATCGGTTCGCTGATTGGAGCGAAGGGCAGGCCGATGCCAAAGTTCGCCCGGCTGAACTCGACCTCTACGGTCTGCGTCATAGTGCTGATATTCTTCAGTTCGACGCAGATTTCGGTCGGCTCGCCGGCGCGCGGCGGATAGGGCGAGATGTGAATTTCCGACTCAGCGAAAAAGGGTTCATGGGGTCTGTGAAGCACCACGGGCGACCAATCCAGCTTGCGGAAACCGCCGATGAGCATCCTATCCACGTAGCCTTCCACATCGACGATGACGTCCCGGCTGCCCAGGGGCGCACCACCTACGGGCGGCACCACATACAGATCCGCTGCGCCAACCATATCGGTCTCCAGCGTCATCGAGACCGGATCAACGTAGGCCTGCCAGCCTTCCAGGATATTCGTTGGGGTAAATTCCACCGTCGTCGTCTCCGGGAAAGGCCCTACCTGGAATGTCATTCCATTCTCGTCGCCGGGGATCAGACGTTCCCATATGTCGATATTGCGCTGACTGATGATTGGTTCGGCCTGCTCCTGATGGATCGCGGCCTGGATGCACCAGTGACCGGTGTCTGGGGGCACCCACACCACACACCCTATGGCGGACCCACCCGGGGGCACCGTCACAGGGGTTTCCCCCACAGGCTGAAACGGCACGCCGATCCCGAAATTGGCGATGCTGAACTCGAGGACGGCAGTGTGAGGATTCTCAGCATCGTGGTTGACCACTTCTGCACACACTTCTGTGGGCTGCCCTGCAACCGGCGGCGCCGGGTGGACGGTGATTTCCTCTTGGGCATACCAGGGCCAATCGCCCGGCGGGAACGTCACCGAGACCTCCTGCGTCGCCAGCAAGTCCGAGATTTGAACATCATCATGTGCTTGTGGTTCTGTAACGATAGCACCGGATGACGTTTGCGCCGCAACGAAAGCCGTGATGAGCAAAAAGGCAAGGGCTATCGCCACAGTAATTACGGACACAGCAAAAACAAAACGTTTGCTTCTCATCGTTTCCCTCCTATTTGGGTGTGAAGAACCAGCCGCCTTCACAGAACACGGAAGAAACATCGCGGTCTGGGGACTGGTCCAGGCCGTGGCCTTGCACTCACAGTCCGTAGGGGGTAAAGGAGAGAAACACGCCATGAATGACGCAGAAGCGCGGTAGCTTTTCCACGGTGAAGAAAAAGACTGCACACTCAAGTACTGACGAGGCGATGAATCGAGCTTGCCGGTGAGCGTTCAGCCAAACTTCCGTTCGTTGAATCCTGCGACGAAATGGGCTGACGGAACTGCTTCTATTGTAGTCGAAAAAGGGGGGTGATGTCAAGCAGTTTTTTTCACCAAGTAGACGGTAGACGGTAGACAGGGGGAGAAATTCACCCTTGCGAAGGTCAGGGCGAACCTCAGTTCGCACACCTTCGCAAGGGTTCGTAATTACACCAACGCACCCGCGTCTTGCAACGCCTGGCGCAGCGCCGCCACATCGACGTCGCGCGGATTGACAGCAGCGCGCACGGCGAGCGCGGCGGCCGTACCGGCCGCTTGGCCAATCGCCATGCACGTCCCCATCACGCGCGCGCCGGCCATGCCGTCGTGCGTCGCGGAGATGCAGCGCCCGGAGATCAGCAGATTGTCGATCTTCTGCGGCGTCAGGCAGCGGTAGGGTATATCGTACCAGTCGCCGTCAGGAGGATGCAGCGCGGCCTTCGAGCGCATCGTCTGGTCGTGCTCGGCGACCCAGTAGGGGCAGGCTGCCTGGCGCGGGCACTCGATGATGCACATGTGGACGGGATAGGTGTGTCCCAGCGGGCAGTGGATGTCGATGTACCACGAACCGCGCGCCACCGCATCGGGGAATTTGGCGGCGCTGAGGACGTCGTCGCCGGTGAGCACGTAATCGCCAATGACCTGGCGGCTCTCGCGCGGCCCCACCTGCGGCGACGTGGCCTGGATGTAGCAATTTTCGAAGCCGAGCTGCGTCTTGAGGAATGTCAACAGCTTCCACACCTGCTCGCGGATGCCCAACTCGGCCTCCGTCAAGACGTGGACGTTCGTGGAATCGCCGGGCCAGCGCGTCATGTTCGGCGAGAAGTGGGTGAGGTGCATGTCGTTGGTGCCGGTGAACCCGTTGGTGTAGAAGCGGAAGCGCCCTTGCGCCATCTCGGCGAGCAGGTTCTCGCGCGCGGCGGCCTTCTGTTCCTCCGTGGCGTTCTCGATGCCACCGATGTGGACAAAGGATCCCATCGACTCGGTCTGCCCGTCGAACGCACGTCCCTGCCGGATAAACGCTCCAGCGTGAAAGGCCACGTCGGCATCGCCGGTCGCGTCGATGAAGACCTGGCCCACCACCGCCTGCCGCCCGGACTTGCTCTCGACGATCACGGCCTTGATCGCGCCCTCCTCCACCACGACGTCCGTGGCGAAGGTATGCAGCAGCAGCTCGACATTGGCCTCGCGCACCATCCGGTCCGCCACCACCTTGAACGCCTCGGCGTCGAAGCGCACGCCCCACTCCTGGCAGGCTTCCTCCCACGCGGGCGCGCCGCCGAGCGCGTGCATCCGCCCGGTCATCTCCTTGAGCAGCCCCTCGACAATCGGCGTGTGGCCGTTCGACGTGGTGTGGCCCAGAATCGGCGCGACCAACCCCGCCGTCGCCAAGCCACCGAGGAAGCCGTACCGTTCGATGAGCAGCACCCGCATACCGCGCCGCGCCGCCGCAATCGCCGCCGGCAATCCGCCCGGCCCGCCACCCACGACGACCACATCGACGTCGGCAACAATCGAAATCTCACGTTGGGGTTCAACAATCGTCTTCATAAAATTCCTCCTAGAATAGCAATCAGCCATCAGCTATCAGCTATCAGTCTAGCCAAGTATCCGGCTTCAGGCAACTAGCTTCGAGTATCCAGTTTCCAGCTTCCAGTCTCACACCTCGTTCAAATCCACCAGCCCGTAACGCAGGGCCAAAACCGCGGCCTGAGTCCGGTCGGTGACGTCGAGCTTGGCGAGCACGGCGCTTACGTAATTGCGCACGGTCCCCTCAGAGAGAAAGAGCCTTTTGGCGATGCCGGCGTTGCTCAGGCCGCGAGCGAGCAGGCGCAGCACGTCCAACTCGCGCTCGGTGAGCGCGTTGACGACGGCAGTGTCCGGCGCGGCCGGGCTGGTCTGCGCGATGTGGCCGAAGAGCTTGCCCGCCACTCCCGGATCGACATGCGTAGCCCCGGCAAAAGTCCCCTTGATCGCGGCGACGAGGTCCTGGCGCGGCGTATCCTTGAGCAGATAGCCGTCCGCGCCGCTGCGGATCGCGTCGAAGACCCACTCGTCGGCGTCGTAGGTGGTGAGGACGAGCACACGCACGTGGGGATAGTGATCTTTGATCTGGCGTGTGGCCTGGATGCCGTTGATACCCGGCATTTTCAAGTCCATCAACACCACGTCGGGCCGCGCCGCCGGCGTGAGATCGACGGCTTCCGCGCCGTCGTGCGCGATGCCCACCACTTCGATGTCGGGCGACGTGCCCAGGATCACGCGCAACCCCTCGGTGACCACGTCCTGGTCATCGCAGATGAGAACTCGGATCATGAAAACCTCCTCATAGCTCTCAGCCTTCAGCCGTCAGCCCTCAGCCAGAGCAAGCTGATCGCTGAAAGCTGAAAGCTGAGAGCTAATCGCTATCGTCAGTTTCACGGTCGTCCCCTGGCCTGGGGCGCTCTCGACGGCGAGTGCCCCGCCCACCATTTCGGCGCGCTCGCGCATCCCGCGCAGGCCGAGGCGCTGCTCGACGTCAGCGGCGGCGAGATCGAAACCCTGCCCGTCGTCGGAAATGGTGAGCGTGATGGCCTCGGCAGTGCTATCCAGGCGCACCGTCACGCGCCGCGCCGCAGCGTGGCGGCTGACGTTCTCCAGCGCCTCCTGCGCGACGCGATAGAGGCATTGCTCTTCTGCCGGGGAGAGGGCCGCCAGGCGCTCCGGAACCTCGACATCGACCGCCATGCCGTTGCGGGCTGCCGCCGATTCGCCCAACGCCCGCAGCGCCAACGCGATCCCCAAATCCTCCAACGGCGACGCCCGCAGGTCGTGCAGGGCGCGGCGGGTTTCGGTGAGACCGGTGCGCGTCACGGCAAGGGATTGTTCGAGCAAATGCTGCGCTTCCGCTTCATCCGTATCCCACAGGGCATCCACGGCCCCCAGTTGGACCGCCAACGCGCTCAAGGTGTGCGCCAGCGTGTCGTGCAGCTCCCGGGCCAGGCGGTTGCGCTCGCGGCTGGTCGTCAGTTGCTCCAGCGTCGTCGCGTAATGGGTAAGCTTGACGTTGGCCTGCAGCAACGCAGCGCGCTGTTCGCGCTGCGTGCGCATCAACCGCGTCACCATAAAGCCCACCGCGATAAAAATGGTCATCCGGTTGATTAAAACCCCCATCACCCCAAAAAACATCAGGGCATACGGGCTATCGGACAACGCGACGCTGCGGATGCTCTCCACGGGAATGAGCCAACGGGTTAGGATCACGTCCACTACGGTCGTCCCAATACTGAACGCCAGCACGCGGCGGAAATCGTACTGCCACGCCACGATAAAAAGCGGGATCAACAACGCCGGCAGCAGTTGCCAGGCGCGCAGGACATCCCACATCCCAACGGGATCGGCCGGCTGGCGCACCAGGTGTTGGATGAGAATCGGCCCGGCTGAAGCCAGAAGGATGCCCAGCGGCAGATAGGCCCGCCCCAACCACTTTTGCAGCCTCGGCCAGGAGAGATAGCCCAAGAGCAAGGCCACATCGATGATGTTGTAAACCGTTGTGGCGTGGCCAAACTGCCGGTCGCCGAAAGGTCCGCCCCCAAACCCTTCCAGGCTCGCCAGCGCAGTCAATGCCAAACGGATGGCCGTGAGCAGCCGAAAAACCGGCAGCAGACCAGGTTCGATGTGTACTTTGCGTTCCATGCTTCCATCATAGCACAATTCACCGCGCATAACACCACACCGGGGTCACAAATCTATATGACGCGCGTCACACCCAAATGTGAAAGGGATCACCGGCATTTGTCATCGTGGGCACTAGAGCCGGCGCAGCGCTTCAGGTATAATGAAAGAAACAAGCCAGACCTGACAGGTTTCAGAAAACCTGTCAGGTCTAAAATAAGGAGCAGACAAATGAAGAAGAAGTGGTGGTTGATCGTACTGGTTCTCATCCTCGCGGGCGCGGGCTATGGGGGATACACGCTCTACCGGCAGACGACGGCGCAACAGAGCGCGGCAGCGGCGGCAGCAACATTGGAACAGGAGACCGTCCTTGTGGAACGGGGCACGCTGCGCGTGACCGTGGAGGCAGGCGGCAGCCTTGCACCTGTCCGCGAGTTGGCCGTCGCTTTCGCCTCCGGCGGCAAGGTAACAGAAGTGCTGGTCGAAGTCGGGGACATGATCGAAGCCGGGGACGTTTTGGCGCGGCTGGATGACGTCGATGCCCGGCAAGCCGTCGCCGACGCCGAGTTACAGGTGCGGCAAGCGGAGATCAACCTGGCGCTGGCCCAGGTCGAAGCCGAGGCCGGACTGGCGCAGGCCAACCTCGCAGCCGCGCAAACCGATTACGAGCGCATCCTCGCCAACGAGGCACACACCGGCGACCAGTTGACATCCGCCCGGATCAACCTCAAGCAGGCGCAAGAGGCGCTGGCAGACGCACAAGCGAACTACGATACCGCATGGCAAGAAGCCCGCGAATGGGAAACCTACATCGAGCCTTACAAGACCAGGATCGAGAACGAACGCGACAGCGCAACCCGCAATCTCGAAAGGGCGAAAGATAGCCTGGCCGTGGCGCGAGCGAATTACAACCTCGCCGTCATCGGCATCGACACGAGCGCGCCCCAGAACGCCGAAATCAAAATCCTCAACGCGCAAATCACGCTCGATAAACAGCCGATCCAACTCGAACAATCGCAGCTTTCGTTGGAACAAGCGCGGTTCAAGCTGGCGACCGCGCAACGCAACCTGGAAGAAACCGTATTGGTCGCCCCTATGTACGGCGTCGTCACTGCGCTGAATGTCCAGGCCGGCGAATGGACGGCGGGGAACCAGGCCGCCGTCGTTTTGAGCGATCTGACCAATCTGGTGGTGGACATCGGCCTGGACGAGAGCGACGTCGCGCACATCGCCCTGGGCCAGGCGGCGCTGGTCACACTGGACGCTTTCGATGACGTGGAACTGACCGGCGCCATCACCGCCATCGCGCCGAAGGCCAACACCCAGGCCGGCGTCGTGCTCTATCCCGTCACCATCACGCTCGACCCAACCGCCGCCCCCATCCGCGCCGGGATGACGGCGGACGTGGAAATCGTCACCGGCAGCGCAGAAAATGTGCTCATCGTACCGCTGAAAGCGATCCGCAGCCACGACGGGCAGAACTTCGTGCAACGCAAGCTCCGCGCGGGCGAAACAGATCCCACCGGCTTCATCATGACGCCGGTTGAATTGGGCATCGTGAGCGACACTTACGCCGAGATACGCAACGGCCTGGAAGCAGGCGACGCGGTCAGCATCCCCTCAACCGGGGCAACCACCAACGCCAATGCCGGTAGCGGGGGTTTCCCAGGGGCTGGTTTCTTCGGCGGCGGGAGGCCCTGAAATGAGCCTCATCGATATTGAGAATTTGACCAAAGTTTACCAGATGGGCAAGGTAGAGGTTCATGCCCTGCGGGGCGTCTCACTCACCATCGAACAGGGCGAATGGGTCGCCATTATGGGGCCGTCCGGCTCCGGCAAATCCACGCTGATGCACGTGATCAGTTGCCTGGACACCCCTACATCGGGCATTTACCACCTCGATGGCACGGATGTGAGCGCCATGCAGGAAAACCAACTGGCCGCCATCCGCAGCCGGAAAATTGGCTTTGTCTTTCAGACGTTCAACCTGCTGGCGCGCACCAGCGCGCTCAAACAGGTGATGCTACCGATGCAGTACGGCCGCAACGGTCGGCGGATTTCACCCGCCGAGCGGAAACGGCGCGCGAAAGAGGCGCTGGAAATGGTCGGGCTGGACGACCGGCTGAACCACAAGCCCTCCGAACTTTCCGGCGGACAGCAACAGCGCGTCGCCATCGCCCGCGCGTTGATCAACAACCCGCCCATCCTTATGGCCGACGAGCCAACCGGCAACCTGGACTCCAAATCAGGCCGCGAGGTGCTGGATATTTTCCACCGCCTGCACGCAGAACGCGGGATCACCATCGTCACAGTCACGCACGATGAGGCCATTGGTAAGGAAGCGCAGCGGGTGATACGGTTGTTCGATGGGATGATTAGCGAATGAGCGAAGAGAGAATGAGAGAATGAAAGAATGAAAGAATGAAAGAATGGAGAATGAAGAATGGAGCATCTTTCGACAATTCGCTGATTCACCGATTCGCCCATTCGCTGATTCGTTCAAAGGAGCACTTATGTTTACACAATTAGCAGACCTATTAGAAAATATCCGCGTGGCCCTCGACGGGCTGCTGGCGAACAAACTGCGCTCAACGCTCACGATGCTCGGTGTGATCATCGGCGTGGGAGCCGTTATCGCGCTGATGTCCGTCGGCGAGGGCGCGCAAACGGAGATCACCGGTCAGATCAGCAGCATCGGCACCAACCTGCTCGTCGTGATGCCGACAACCACGGGGCGTGTGGGCGGCGGCGGCAGCGCCTCCGGCGGCCTGACGATGGACGATGTCGAGGCGCTGACGGCCCCCTCTGCTGTACCGGACGCGTCGCTAATCGTACCACAATACAACGTCAACGGACAAATCATCTACGGCGATACCAACTTCAGCGCGTCGGGCGTGGGGACGACGCCCGACTATCTGGCGCTCAACAACCTGACGCTGGCAGAAGGCGATTTCATCTCCGCCCGCGACATCGAGAAACGCGCCAAAGTCGCCGTGTTGGGCGCGCAGGTCGCGCAAGATTTGTTCAGCGACTTCAATCCGGTGGGGCAGAAGATCAAAATCGCCAACGCAGCCGGAACCCAAAAGACCTCGCTGACCGTGATCGGCGTCCTGGAGGAAAAGGGTGGTTCGATGCTGGCCGATGCGGACAACTCGGTCTACGTTCCCATCTCCACCGCGCAGACGAAGCTCGCCAACGCCCGCAACGCCCTGGGCAAGCTCACCGCGAGCCGCATCGATGTGATGGCGGCTTCGGAAAGCCAGGTGGACGCGGCTTACAGCCAGATAGAGGCCATTCTCAACGCACAGCACGGCATCGGTCCACTCGACGACGCCGACTTCAGCATCATCAACCAGGCCGACATGTTAGCGATGGCAACCAGCATCACCGGTACACTAACCGTGTTCCTGGGCGCCGTGGCGGGCATTTCGCTGCTGGTGGGCGGCATCGGCATTATGAACATCATGCTCGTCTCCGTCACGGAGCGCACGCGCGAAATCGGCCTGCGCAAGGCGGTCGGCGCGCGCAAAGGCGACGTGCTGTTCCAATTCCTGATGGAAGCCATCATCCTAAGCCTCATCGGCGGCAGCATCGGTATCCTGGTCGGGATTGGGGTCGGGCAATTGGTCAGCTTGACCGGGATGGTTTCATCTGTGGTCACCGTGGAATCCATTGTGCTGGCTGTAGGATTTTCACTCGCCACCGGGCTGTTTTTCGGCATCTACCCCGCCAACCAGGCCGCGAGCTTGAATCCGATTGAAGCGCTGCGGTACGAGTAAGGGGGATTGAGAGATTGAGGATTGAGAGACGGAAGAACAGAGCGACTTGACTTTATGACGTCAGTTGGCACAATATACGTGAGGTGACCATTGGCCGAAACCCTGGCGAAGGTGTGTGAACCCGCAGTTTGCACGTCTTCGCCAGGATAGCTGTAACAGCCACAACTTACCGCCAAAAGCGGAATAGCTCAGGCTATGACCGTGATAGAAAACATAAGGAGCACACATTTTTTATGCTACGCTTAACCCGATACCTGAAACCTTACCTTTGGATGATTTTGTTGGCTGTCGTGTTGTTGTTCGTGCAGGCCAACGCCGATTTGGCACTGCCGGATTATCTCTCACAGATCGTCAACGTCGGCATCCAGCAGAACGGCGTGGAGGATGTGCTGCCGGTGGCCGTGCGCCAGAGCACGATGGAACACCTGGCGCTTTTCCTCAGCGACGCCGACGCTCAAACGCTGTTGGCGCAGTACACACTGGTGACGCAAGATTCGGCGGACTACACCGATCTGGTTGAGCGGTACCCTACCCTGGCAGACACGCCAATCTACATCGCGGGCGACATCGACAAAGCGATCATCGAACAACTGACCCCGGCAGTGAGTCAGGCGTGGATGGTGGTTTCCAGCATCGAACAAATCATGGCCGATCCATCTAAAGCAGCGCAAATGGGGGCTGGCGGTGGGTTCAGCAGCTTCGATATTTCCAAGCTTCCGGCAGGGACAGACCTGTTTATGTTGCTCAAGCAGCTCCCAGAGACACAGCTCACGCAGATGAAGACTGCGATGCAGGCGCAGATGCGCACGCAGTTCGCCGTACTTGGCGACAGTATGATCACGCAAGCCGCCATCCAGGCAGTCAAGGCGGAATACGAAGCGCTTGGTATGGACACCGCCAAGCTGCAAACCAACTACATCCTGCGCATCGGCGCACAGATGCTGCTACTGACGCTGCTTTCAGTCGCCTGTACCATCACCGTGGGCTTACTGGCAGCGCGCACGTCTGCCGGGCTGGCCCGCGACCTGCGCGCCGCCGTCTTCGAGAAAGTCGAGCACTTCTCCGGTATCGAGTTCGACAAATTCTCCACCGCCTCGCTCATCACCCGCACCACCAACGACGTGACGCAGGTGCAAATGGTGACGATGATGATGATGCGGATGGTCATCTACGCGCCCATCATGGGCGTTGGCGGCGTCATCCGCGCGCTGGGCAAGGGATCGTCGCTGGCATGGATCATCGCCGTGGCCGTGGCGATCCTTATCGGGCTGATCGCCGTCGTCTTTTCGATTGCGGTGCCGCGCTTCAAGCGCATCCAGCAATTGGTGGATCGCCTCAATCTGGTGGCGCGCGAGCACCTTTCGGGCATGATGGTCATCCGCGCCTTCAACATGCAGCCGTTCGAGGAAGCGCGCTTCGACAAGGCCAACGAGGATTTGACCGCCAACAGCCTGTTCATCAACCGGGTGATGGTGGTGATGATGCCGCTGATGATGCTGATCATGAACGGCCTCTCGCTGGCGATCATCTGGGCCGGGGCGCACCAGATCGCGCAGGCCACGATGCAGGTTGGCGATATGATGGCCTTCATGCAGTACGCGATGCAGATCGTGATGGCGTTCCTGATGCTGTCGATGATGTTCATCATGTTGCCGCGCGCGGCGGTCTCCGGCGACCGCATCGCCGAGGTGTTGGAAACCGAGCCGGTCATCTGCGACCCCGAAACGCCGCAAACGTTCCCCACCCCGTTCAAGGGGACGGTGGAATTCCGCGACGTGGGCTTCCGCTATCCCGGCGCGGACGAAAACGTGCTGTGCGGCATCACCTTCACCGCGCAGCCGGGGCAGACGACGGCCATTATCGGCTCGACCGGGTCGGGCAAATCCACCGTCGTCAACCTCATCCCGCGCTTCTACGACGTAACCGAGGGCGCGATTCTGGTGGACGGCATCGACATCCGCACGGTATCGCAACACGACCTGCGCGACCAGATAGGCTACATCCCGCAGCGGGGGACGCTGTTCTCCGGCACGATTGAGAGCAACCTGCGCTACGCCGCCGATGACGCCGATGAAGCGACGCTGCGCTGGGCGGCGGAGGTCGCCCAGGCCACTGAGTTCATCGACGCCAAGCCGGAGGGCATGGACGCCGAGATCTCGCAGGGCGGCGGCAACGTCTCCGGCGGGCAGAAGCAGCGGCTGGCGATTGCCCGCGCGCTGGCGAAAAAGCCGCCGATCTACATTTTCGACGACAGCTTCTCCGCGCTGGACTTCAAAACCGACGCCGCGCTGCGCCGCGCGCTCAAGACACAGACCGGCGACAGCACGATCCTGATCGTGACACAGCGCGTCGCCACCGTCAAGAATGCCGAGCAGATCATCGTCCTCGAAGAGGGAGAAATGGTGGGCAAGGGCACACACCGTGAATTGATGGAGACCTGCGAGACATACAAAGAAATCGCGCTCTCGCAACTGAGCATGGAGGAACTCGCATGACGCGCCATTCAGAAAAGACGACACAAAACACCCACACGCCCCGCAACACGCCGGTAGGTGGCCGTCCCGCTGCAGAAGAACGCCGCCCGACGATAGGTGGCCCTGGTAGACGCGGCCCCGGCAGGCGCGGTCCCGGCGGCCATATGGTGATGCCGGGCGAGAAAGCCCGCGATTTCAAGGGGACGATGCGCAAACTCTTCGCCTATCTAGGCCAGTACAAGATCGCCCTCATCGTTGTGGCGTCCGTGGCTGCACTTTCCACGGCGTCGAACATCGCCGGTCCCAAAATCCTCGGCAATGCCACCACCAAACTCTTTGAGGGCGTGATGGCGCAGCTTTCAGGCACCGGCGAGATCGACTTCGACACTATCGGACGGATTTTGCTGAACGTACTCGGCCTGTACGTGGCATCAGGGCTGTTCAGCTACATCCAGGGCTGGGTGATGGCGAACATCTCGACCAACATCGCCTATCGCTTCCGCCGGGACATCGCCGCCAAGATCAACCGGATGCCACTCAAATACTTCGACACGACCACGCATGGCGAAGTACTCTCGCGCATCACCAACGACGTGGACACGGTCAACCAGACGCTCAGCCAGAGCCTCACACAGATCATCACCTCGACCTTTACCGTCGTCGGCGTGCTCGTGATGATGCTCTCCATCAGTTGGCTGATGACGCTGGTAGCGCTGTTGATGATCCCGTTGTCCCTGGTGATTGTGAGACTGATCGTCGGGCGCTCGCAAAAGTACTTCAAGCAGCAACAAGATTACCTGGGCCACGTCAACGGCCACATCGAGGAGATGTACGGCGGGCACGTCGTGATGAAGGCCTTCAACGGCGAGGCCAAGAGCATCGCCAAGTTCGACGAATCCAACATCCCACTCCACGAAGCGGCCTGGAAATCGCAATTTCTCTCGGGGTTGATGATGCCGTTGATGATGTTCGTCGGCAACCTGGGCTACGTCGCCGTCGCCATCGTCGGCGGATGGCTGGCCGCGCGCAATACCATCACCGTGGGCGACATCCAGGCATTCATCCAGTACGTCCGCTCGTTCACACGGCCCATCACACAACTTGCCAACATCTCCAACGTGCTGCAACAGACGGCAGCAGCAGCGGAGCGCGTCTTCGAATTCCTGGCGGAGCCGGAAGAGATCGTGGAGACCGCCGAACCGGTCAAGCTGGAAAAAGTGGAAGGGCACGTCGAGTTCAAAGACGTCCACTTCGGCTATTCAGCGGACAAAGTCGTCATCAACGACTTCTGCGCGGAGGCGCAACCGGGACAGAAGATCGCCATCGTCGGGCCGACGGGCGCGGGCAAGACCACGATGGTCAAGCTGCTGATGCGCTTCTACGACGTGAACGACGGCGCGATCCTG
>JBNGDO010000078.1:17136-22823 GCA_049975385.1 Anaerolineae bacterium
ACCATCCGCAACGCCGACCTGATCCTGGTGATGAACGAGGGTGACATCGTCGAGCAGGGCACGCACGCGGAGCTGCTGGCACGCAACGGCTTCTACGCGGAGCTGTACAACAGCCAGTTTGAAGGAGCGACTGGGTAAAAGACTTCTCACACCAAGGCACCAAGACACCAAGAAATTTTGGGAACTTAGTGCCTTGGTGTCTTGGTGGTAAAAGCAGCTTGCGACATCGGGCGGCTCTCTCGAAATGAGAGAGCCGCCTTTTTGTCCACCATGATCACCATGGAACCTTTCCATCTCCGCACACGTCATAATACCAGACTGTCCATGCATAGCGTATTGGAGTAAAATGGTTATACAAGCATTATGCACTTCGGATAATGCGACGCACCGTCACCGATCAGGAGGAATGAAATGAACCGCAAACACTGGCTATTGATCCCATTGAGCCTGTTGCTGCTGACCGCCTTCGCGTGCAGACTCATCCCGCAGCGGACGACGCCCACGCCCGAACCGGTCGCTACGGCCACGCCACGCCCCACGGCGACCCCGTTGCCGCCCAAGCCCATCGTCCCCTACACGCCGGTGCCCGCCGACATGCTCTCGCCCATCATCATCCAGCGCAGTCCCAAGCGCGGTGAAAGCCTCAAGCCCGACGAGGCCATCGAGATTGTGTTCGACAAGCCAATGAACCAGCCCGCGGTGGCGAGCGCGTTCACGCTGCAACTGGCGGGGGAGAACAAACCGGTCAAGGGCGAGCTTTCGTGGGCCGACGCGCGCACGCTGCGCTTCCAGCCCGCCGAGGCGCTGCCACGCGATACGGTCTTCGACGTGATCCTCACGCAGAACGCCAGCGCCGAGACCGGCGAGCTGCTGCGCGAGCCGTACACCTTCCGTTTTGCGACGGCGGGCTACCTCGAAGTCGCGCAGGTAATCCCCGACCCGGATACCGCCAACGTGGAAACCGAGTCGACCATCACGGTGATGTTCAACCGTCCCATCGTCCCATTGACCACGCTGGCGCAGATGGAGGACTTGCCCGATCCCGTGACCTTCGATCCCGAGATCGAAGGCAGCGGCGAGTGGCTGAACACGTCCATCTACATTTTTACGCCCGAAGAACCGTTGGCGGGCGGCGTCACCTACCGTGCGACGGTGAACGCCGGGCTGCAGGACATCGCGGGCGCGGTGTTGGCGGAGGATTACGTATGGCATTTCAGCACTCTCCCGCCCAACGTCGTGTGGACGCGACCTCGCAGCGACGAGACGCTGGTGGACATCAACACCGCCATCAGCGTGCAGTTCAACCAGCCGGTGGACCTGGCGTCCGTCGAGCGCGCCTTCACCTTGAGCGGCGGGCGGGGCCTGGCGGGCAATGACGTCAATGGGACGTTCTCCGTCGAAGAGAACACCGTGGTTTTCACGCCCACTCGCGCTTTGGACTTCAATACAACGTACACCGTGAAATTGGATACAGGCATCACCTCCGCCGCGGGCGGTATAGGCATGAAGGAGGCGTACACCTGGCAATTCACCACCGTTCCCTTGCCCGAAATCGTCTCCACCAATCCCGAACACCTGGAACGCAGCGCACCCTCCTACACCAGTTTCGAGATCACGTTCAATACGCCCATCGATCCTGCGACGGTGATGCCCAACCTGACGATGATACCGCCGTTCTCGCCGACGCAGGTCTATACATCCTTCTCGCGTTACAACAACACGTTCCGTCTCCGTTTCGGCGCGCAACCTTCTACGGAATACATTGTCAGCGTTACGGACGAGATTGCCGATCCCTACGGCAACACCATCCCGCGCGGGCGCACCGTCAAATTCCGTACAGCCCCGCTGGACCCGCTGTATCGTCTGCATGTTCCGGATATGGTCGGCACGTATGACGCCGCACTTCCGGCACAGCTCGTCCTCAGCCACGTCAACGTCAACCGGGTGAATCTGCGCCTCTACAAGCTGCCGCAGGACGCGCTGTTCACCTCCCGGTGGCAATGGCAAGAGGAACTACCTTCCGGCCACCAACTGCTGCGCGAGTGGCGGCAGAATCTGGAGAGTCCGCTCAACGAGCAGAGCTACACCGTCGTCGACCTGACCGAGACGCCGGGCGGGACGTTGGACCCGGGTGTCTATCTGCTGGAGACCGACTCGCCGGACGTCGGCGACGAATACGGCTACTACTACAACCGGCGGCACATCATGGTCGTGTCCAATCTCAACCTGACGTTGAAGATCGGGCCACAGATCGCTTTCGTCTGGGCCACCGATTTGCGCAGCGGCGCGCCGGTGTCCGATGTATCGCTGGACGTGATCCAGCAAGACGGCAACAGGCTGGGCAAGGGCACGACCGGCGACGACGGCATCGCCCGCGTCGGTCTGTACCGCGAGCGCAACACCGTCATCGTCTACAGCGAGGAGCCTTTCGCCGCCGTCGCCGAGGGCTGGGGGCGCGGCATCAGCCCGTGGGACTTCGGCGTGGGAGAGGGTGAATATTCAGAAGCCTATCGCACCTACGTCTACACCGACCGCCCCATCTACCGGCCCGGACAAACGGCGCACTTTAAGGGCGTGGTGCGTTCCGAGGACGACGCCGCCTACAACCTGCCGGGCGTGCGCCAGGTTCAGGTCTCCATCCGCGACGCGGCCTACGAGGAAATCTACAACGAGCAACTCACGCTCGGTGAGCTAGGGACGTTCGATGGGACGCTCGATCTGGCGGACGGCGCCAGCCTGGGAGATTACCAGGTTTACGTCTCCTTTGGCGATTACAGCGGCTACACCGGTTTCCAGGTGGCGGCCTATCGCGCGCCGGAGTTCGAGATCATCGTGGAGACATCCGAGGCCGAGGTGCAACGCGGCGATGACGTGGCGGCGACGATTGCCGCGCGCTACTTCTTCGGCGGCCCGCTGGCGGATACCGATGTCACGTGGAACGTGATGGCCGAGACCTACCGCTTCCAGCCGCCGTGGGGCGGGCGCTACAGCTTCAGCGACGTGGACGATCCTTACACCTGCTTCGATTGCTGGTGGTGGTGGCGCGAACCGCCCGCCCGCGAAGCCATCCTCAGCGGCAGCGGGACCACCGATGCCAACGGCGAATTGGCAATCACCATCGATGGCGCCGCCCTTAGCGATGCCCTTACGTATCACGCCTCACGCATCACGTTAGAAGCCACCGCCACCGGCCCCGACAACCAGGCCATCTCCGGGCGCACGAGCGTCGTCGTCCACCCTGGCCCGTACTACATCGGCCTGAGCGCACAGAAGTACGTGGGCGAAGCCGGAAAGCCGAGCGACATCGACCTCGTGACCGTGGACTGGGAAGGCACGCGACTGCCCGACAAGGCCATCCAGGTCGAATTCTACCGCCGCGAGTGGATCAACACCTTCGTCGAGAACGAATTCGGCGGCGGCTCCTGGTCGTGGGAGGCCAAAGAGACGCCGGTGGGCGAGACCACCGTCACCACCGACAACCTCGGCGAAGCCGTGGCGACCTTCACGCCGGCGGAAGGCGGCTCCTACCACATCGTCGCCACTCCTGCCTCCCCCCCGATGGGGGGGAGGGAAGGGGGGGAAGGGATTCGCTCCTCCATCTTCATCTGGGTTTCCGGCAAAGATCACGTCTCCTGGCGGCGCGAGAACAACGACCGCATCACCCTCATCAGCGACAAGAACACGTACAAAGTCGGCGAGACCGCCGAAATCCTCATCCCCTCGCCCTTCGAGGGTGAGCACTATGCGCTGGTCACCGTCGAACGCGCGAGCATCCGGCGCTACGAGATCATCCGTCTGACGAACAACAGCACCATCTACCGCCTGCCCATCACCGAGGGCGACATCCCCAACATCTACGTCTCCGTCGTGCTGATCAACAAGCGGCAAGACGGCAAACCGGCAGATTTCAAGATGGGCCTGCTCCCGCTGGATGTAGACGCACAACCGGTAACTTTGAACTTGCAACTCGAAACGACTGTCGAACAGGCGCAACCGGGCGAAGAGGTCGATTACACCCTCCGCGCGACGCTGCCCAACGGCGAACCGGCCGCAGGCGTGGAATTCTCGCTCGACGTGGTCGACAAAGCCGTGCTCAGCCTGCGCCCGCGCAGCAGCGACATCGTGCAGGGCTTCTACGCCCGCCGGATGCTGCAAGTGAACACCGGCAGCGCGCTCAGCCTTTCGGTGAATCGCTATCTTGAGGAAATCGCCGAAGATTTGGATCTCGCGCTGGCGCAGGCCGCCGATGGGGTGCTGGAGGTATACGGATTGGGCGAGGACGAAGCGATGGAAGCACCTGCCGCTGCCCCTGAAGCGATGGCAACGGTCGTTGTGGAAAAGGAAGTGGAAAAAAGGATAGAAGCAGAGTACGCCGAAGGCGTCGCGCCGCCGGCAGGCGTGGAGATCCGCGAGGAATTCGCCGACACCGCCTACTGGAATCCGCGCATCACAACCGACCGCGAAGGGCACGCCGTCGTCACGCTCACCCTGCCCGACAACCTCACCACCTGGACGCTGCGCGCCGTCGGCCTCACCGCCGACACGACTGTGGGCGAGGGCTTCGCCGACCTCGTCGCCACGAAGCCGCTGCTGGTGCGCCCCGTCGCGCCGCGCTTCTTCGTCGTCGATGACCGCGCGCAGCTCGCGGCGAACGTCAGCAACAACACCGGAGAAGACTTGACCGTCGAAGTGAGCTTGAGCGCCGAAGGTGTGGGCATCCACACCGAGACGCCGCCGCTCCAGACCGTCACGATCCCCGCCCGCAGTGAGCGCAAAGTGACGTGGTGGGTGACGGTGCAGGATGTAGTCAATGCGCAGCTTATCTTCAGTGCCGTGGCCCCTCATCCTGAGGGGGACGGGGACTACGCCGACGCGAGCAAGCCGCGCCTCAGCACCGGGCCGGACGGCTCGCTGCTGGTCTTCCGCTACACCACGCCCGACATCGTCGGGACGGCGGGACAGCTCATCGAGGGCGGCTCGCGCACCGAGGCCATCGCGCTGCCGCCGGAATTCGACGAACGGCGCGGCAACCTCACCGTGCAACTCGATCCGAGCCTCGCCGCCGGGATGCAGGACGGCTTGCGCTACCTCGAACACTTCGAGTACGAGTGCACCGAGCAGACGGTCAGTCGCTTCCTGCCCAACGTCCTCACGTACAATGCACTGCAATCGCTGGGCATCGAGAACCAGGAACTCGCCGAACGCCTGCCCGGTCTGGTGGATGAGGGCCTGAAAAAGCTCTACCTCCAGCAGAACCCCGACGGCGGGTGGGGTTGGTGGTACAACGCCGAGCGGCGAATCAGCAACCCACACGTGAGCGCTTACGTCGTCTTCGCGCTGCTCAAGACGCAGCAATCCGGCATCACGGTGAAGCAAGACGCGTTGTCCAATGGCATCGCTTACCTGCAAACGCAGGTCAAGGACGTGAGCGACTACCGGAACTTCCGGTACACGAACCGGCAAGCGTGGCTCCTCTACGTCCTGGCGGAAGGGAACGCCGCGCCGCAAAATACGCTCGACGAACTCTTCGAGAACCGCGACAAGTTGAGCTACTACGCCCGCGCGTACCTGGCGCAAGCATTGTGGCTCGACAATCGGAGCGACAGCCGCCTCGATACGCTTCTCTCCGACCTGAACAACGCCGCCATCCTCAGCGCCACCGGCGCGCACTGGGAGGAATCCAACTA
>JBNGDO010000079.1:0-13383 GCA_049975385.1 Anaerolineae bacterium
GAGATTAAGGTCACGGTTCAGTTTACAGACTTTGCTGAAGAGGGATCACCTGAATACATACCGCTGTCATGGTTGAGTGATTGTCTAGTACAACATAGCCCTAAACGGGTTGCTCAATTGACTTATTGGTATCACGAAGACAAGGAGCCAGCGGCAAACGAGACTGACAATGAAAATGAAACGAGCGTGTCGTCTGAGCCTGATAATGGTGAAGCAGAACCCACCAACAAGTCGGATCAGGAGGATTACAAGTTTGAAATCTACCCTGCGGACAAGCCAGGAGAGCGGTTCAATATCCGTGGAATGAGAAAAGACATTCCTCTATCTTTCATAAAAGCCATAAGAGACATTGCCAGCGATAATAATGTTTGGCAAAGATCTCCACTGAACCGTGATCTTCCCCCGAAAAAGTGGACATGGAAATAAGCGCAACCATGTATAATAACCACTGAGGAGGAAGAAAATGGCAAAGAAGCGAAAGAAATACACAAAAGAGTTCAAAATCGAAGCTGTGCGTCTGCTTAGGACGAGCGGCAAGTCCCAGACCAAGATCGAAGAGGAACTGGGTATTGGATCTGGCTGTCTCTCGCGTTGGCAGAAGAAGTATACAGAAGACGGCGATGAGGCCTTTCCTGGCCACGGACGTCTCACACCCGACAAAGAGCGGATTCGGCAGCTGGAACGCGAGAATGAGATCCTACGACAAGAACGGGACATCCTAAAAAAAGCAGTGACCATCTTCACGCACCCAAGCGAATGAGATTCCAATTCATCGCCGACCACCGGGACGAGTTCCCTGTCCGGCGAATGTGCAAGGTGTTGGATGTATCGCGTAGCGGGTATTACGCCTGGCGTGGACGGCCGCGCAGCAAGCGGGAGATGGCGAATCAACGATTGTACAAGAAGATCAAGGCCGTATACAATGAGAGCCATAAGACCTATGGTAGCCCTCGGATCTACGAGGTGCTCAAACAGCAGGGTATAGCCTGTAGTGAGAACCGGGTAGCGCGCTTGATGCGCCTGCGCGGCCTGAGAGCCAAGAAAACGAAGCGGTTCAGGACAACGACGAAGCGCGACAAGGCCGCTCGTCCGGCTCCTAACCTGTTGGAGCGAGATTTCACTGCCGATCGACCCAATCACAAGTGGGTGAGCGACATCACTTATATTCGGACTGCCGAAGGCTGGCTTTACTTGGCCGCTGTCCTGGACCTCTTTAGCCGGCGTATCGTGGGCTGGGCAATGTCGGATCGGATGACCAGCGACTTGACAGTCAGTGCCTTGAAGATGGCTGTTCAACAACGTCAAGTCGATCCAGGCCTGCTTCATCATTCGGATCAGGGCAGTCAATACACTGCCGAAGAGTATCAACAGTTGTTGGAGGACTGGGGCATCGAAGTCAGTATGAACGGCGCAGGTAGTTGGTATGACAACGCGGCCATGGAGAGCTTCTTTGGAACGTTGAAGGGCGAGTGGGTATACCATCACGCGTATCACACTCGGGTTCAGGCCAGAGCCGACATCTTCTACTACATCGAGGCATTCTACAACCGACGTCGTCTGCACTCGACGCTGGGCTATCTCAGTCCTATGGCTTATGAGCAACGTTATCATGAAAACGCGACCTTTGCTTAACTACCTGTCCACCAAATCGGGGGAGCATCTGCACACACGATGCGTAATGCACCACGTTGCAATCAAACAATCGATAGTTTTGCGCACGGTTATTCCCTGCTTCCGTAAACGCCGGTAGTACCTCGCGCCTTGACGCGCGATAGCTTCGCCGACCAAAGGGATAACGGAATAGGGAGCAAAAGCGGCTTCCACGCGCAGCACATCACGATCATCTCGAATGCCCTGCAGTATTTCCGCTAAAATCAAGTCACCGATCAATAAGTCTTCTTCTCCCAACAATGCCTTCAGACGCGCGACTTGCGGTGTTGTATAACCACGAAAGAAATCAATCCACACAGAGGTGTCAATCATGATCGGCATTATATTCCGCCTCTTCCTCGGCAACGCTCATGTCTCCGACATAACGTGAAGTCCGCATTGCATCCAAATCACCTTCCCAGGGGATAGCACCCTCTAAGTCCAAAATAGCGCGCTGTCGTTGCAAGCGGATAAACGCACGCAGAGCCGCATCAATCACCTGGCGTTCGGTCTTGATGCCGGTCAAATCCATGGCTTCTGCAACCAGCGTATCGTCAACTACGATATTTGTGTGCATAGTCAACCTCCCCGGTATGGTCACACATTGTGCTATATCTCCATTGTACATCAAATGAAACCAAAGGCTACAAAAATCTATTGGCGGTCATAGCGCCAAGCGTCAGTGGCACTGTGGGGTGCTGTTACGTTGCGAAGCAGTATAAGAGGAAATGGATGATCGTCCTGACTTCATTTGACTTTTGCGCAAGGATGTCCTACACTCAGTTTATAGTATGATAGACAGTTCAGCCGCAAAATCTATTATCCGACGCACTCCATCAATTTTACACATAGAGCATTATGATAGAATGGTGGATTGAAGTTCGTTCTGGAAATGAGGTAAAGATGATTACGCTAAATCTGGAAGAACAACAACTCAAAGATATACTTAAGCAGGCACTGTTAGAAATTTTCGAAGAGCGCCAAGACTTAGCCGAGACACTGTTTCAAGAAACTTTGGAAGATTGGGGGTTGCTTCAAGCCATACGAGAAGGGGAAAATACACATACAGTCACCCGAGAAGCCGTTTTCGATGTGCTAGAGGCAGTCTGATGAAGGTTATTTTCAAGAATAGCTTTCTGAAAGACTTGCGCAGAATAAAAGAGCGTGCATTAGCTATGCGCGTGAAAGAAGTGATCGAATCGATTGAGCAAGCTCCTACACTGCAAGAAGTCACAAATCTCAAACAACTGAAAGGTTCGACAGGATACTATCGTATTCGTGTTGGCGATTACCGCATAGGCTTGCGTCTTGACGGCGAAACCATCACTTTGGTCCGCTTTCTTCATCGGAAGGAAGTGTATCGCTATTTCCCGTAACCTTTCAGGATCGCTGCTTTACCGTCGATCAGGGGTCCGGCAGCCTTTGGATTCGCTGAGCGCGCATCCGTGTAAGAGGCTCCGATTGTCAGAGTGACAATCGGAGCCTCTTATTTCATAGCATTTGGACAGGGTAAACACCAACCCAAGTCGTTGTATTTGGGATCAGCAAGTTTCAGCATGCTATCCGCCATCCTCCAGAGCGTGCTCCTGCACTTGCCGATGGCGCTGATGTCCAACCTGTTCCGCGTCTCATTTGCGGAAATTGTGCCTTTAGGCGCAGCTCTGGGAAAACTGGGCCTCATCTTGGCCTGGTCTGTCCCCTTCTATGCCGCCGTCGTCTGGCGCATACGGCGGTCGGATCGGTAATTCCCATTGATCCCCTCAACTTTTGGAGTATACTGGACCTCAAACCATATTCCAATTGGAGGCATATATGACCAAAACTGATACTGCTATTGAACAACGCGTCGAAGAGCTGCTCAGCCAACTGACGCTCAGAGAGAAAGTGTCGCTGCTCTCCGGCGAAGACGACTGGCACACGGTCGCCATCCCACGCCTGGGCATCCCCTCGCTGGTGATGACCGACGGCCCGCACGGCGTGCGCGCCAACCGTACCGGCGGCAAGCGCATGCAGGGTGCGGCCACCTCGTTCCCCACCGGCATCTCGATGGCCGCGAGCTGGGACCCGGCCCTCACCGAACGTGTCGGCGAGGCGCTGGCCGAAGAGACGCGCGCGCTCGGCTGCGACATCCTGCTCGGCCCATGCGTCAACATCGTGCGCACGCCGCTGGCCGGCCGCAACTTCGAGGCCTACGCCGAAGACCCCTACCTGGCGGGCCGCACCGGTGTGGCGTGGGTCGACGGGTTGCAGCGCAAGGGCGTCGGTGCGTCGCTCAAGCACTACGCCTGCAACAACCAGGAAGTCGAGCGCCATCGCGGCAGTTCCGTAGTGGACGAGCGCACACTGCGCGAAATCTACCTGCCACAATTCGAGATGGTCGTCAAAGAGGCCAATCCGTGGACGGTGATGTGCTCGTACAACCGCATCAACGGCGTCTACGCCAGCGAAAACGACTATTTGCAAAATCAAATTCTTAAGGACGAATGGGGCTTCGAGGGCGTCGTCGTCTCCGACTGGGGCGCGAACCACACCACCGTGGAATCCGTCGCCGGAGGCCTGGACATCGAGATGCCCGGCCCGGCGCGCTACTACGGGAACCTGCTCGAAGCGGCCGTCCGCATGTGGCAGGTGAACGAAGACACCATCGACGAGGCGGCGCGCCGCATGCTGCGGATGATCGTCAAATCCGGCAAGATGGATGATCCAGCAAATATTCCCGCCGGGTCGCTGAACACACCTGAACATCAAGCGCTCGCCCGCGAACTGGCAGAAGCCTCCATCACGCTACTCAAGAACGAGGGCACCGTCAAAGACGGCAATGTCTTGCCGCTCAAAGGCGTGGAGTCCATCGCCGTCATCGGCCCGAACGCGGCGGAATGTCGCATCGGCGGCGGCGGCAGCTCGTATCTGGAGCCACCCTATCGCGTCAGCCCGTTGGAAGGGTTGAAGGCCAAGCTCGGTGACACGGCCACCATCGGCTACGAGCAGGGCTGCGACAACTTCGTCGAGTTGCCCGCCATCAAGCGCGACTACCTGGGTGACGGGCTGCTGTGCGAATTCTTCAACACCACCGACTTCTCCGGCACGCCGGTTGCATCGCGCACCGACCCCAACATCGCGGACTGGCGTATCCGGCTGCCAGAGGGCGTCGATGACAAAGAATTCTCAGTGCGCTGGACCGGCACACTGACTGCCCCCGAAAGCGGACGCTACGCGCTGCAACTGCGCAACGCCTGCATCGCGCGCCTGTACCTGGACGGCGATCTGGTATTGGAGGCCACGCCCGACGCAGAAAGCGGCTGGCTGGGAAGCGTTGCACAGACGTTTATGACATTGGAAGCCGGGCGCGCCTACGCGCTCAAGGTCGAATACGTCAAACTGCCGGACGTAGATTTCACCGGTCTGTACCTGCAAGGCGCGTACGCGCCCGACCCGGACGACCGGCTGGAACGCGCCGTCGCGCTGGCGCAGCAGTCCGACGTCGCCATCATCTTCGGCGGGATGCCCAAGGGCTTCGAAAGCGAGGGCGCCGACCGACCGCACATGAAGCTCCCCGGCGAGCAAGATGCACTTATTGCCGCCGTCGCCGCGGCGAATCCCAACACCGTCGTCGTGCTCAACGCCGGCTCGCCCGTCGAAATGCCGTGGGTGGACGACGTCGCGGCGATTGTACTGGCCTACTACATGGGCCAGGAAGGCGGCAACGCGGTCGCCAACGTCCTCACCGGCGCGGTGAATCCTTCCGGCAAACTGCCGGTTACGTTCCCCAAGCGCTACGAGGACAATCCCGCCTTCATCAACTATCCCGGCACCATGGAAGTCCTGTACGGCGAGGGCATCTTCGTCGGCTACCGCTACTACGACAAGAAGGACGTGGAACCGCTGTTCCCCTTCGGGCACGGGCTGTCGTATACGACGTTCGCCTACAGCGACGTGCAGGTTCCGGAAGTGGTGAAGGCCGGCGAACCTGTCCGTGTCGCCGTCACGGTGACGAATACCGGCGACGTTGCCGGGCAGGAAGTGGTGCAGCTTTACGTCGGCGATCCCGTTTCATCGCTGGTGCGCCCACCGAAGGAACTGAAAGGCTTCCAGAAAGTGAACCTGGAACCCGGTCAAAGCGCCGACGTGGAATTCACGCTGGATGAGCGCGCACTCTCATTCTACGACCCCTACAGCAGCCAATGGGTGGCCGAACCGGGCGCGTTCGAGGTGCTGATCGGCAGTTCCTCGCGGGACATTCGCGCGCAAGGATCATTCACACTGGCGTAGCACAGACCAAGACTACAAAAGTCTCAGCAGACACCTGCATTCTGTAAACTTCTTCTCCATTGCAGGTACTTGTTCAATCAGGTGAATCGTGAGACTTTTGTAGTCTTTCCCTTTGTTTATTTGACAAACTCCCCCGAACAGCGATAATACCCACATCATGGCACAGACAGAGCCGCAAGCGGCATCGACAATCGCCCCACCGGAAGTCATCGTCACGCCAGACGCGCTGCGCGACTTAGCAACGCGCCTGCTGCACGAACCACGCTTCGCGGTGGACACCGAAGCCAACAGCCTCTACGCCTATCACGAGCACGTGTGCCTGATCCAAATCTCGATCCCGGGGATAAACTACCTGATCGATCCACTGGCGCTGGACGATCTCAGCCCATTGGCTCCGGTGTTTGCGTCGACAGATGTTGAAAAAGTCTTTCATGCTGCCGACTACGACTTGATCGTGCTACGCCGCGACTTCGGGTTCGAGTGCAACCAACTCTTCGATACAATGTGGGCCGCACGCATCTTGGGCTGGCCCCGTGTGGGCCTGGGCAATATCCTCGCCGAAACCTTCGATGTGCATCTTGACAAACACTACCAACGCTACAATTGGGGCAAGCGTCCCATCGACCCCAAGGCACTGACCTATGCCTGGATGGACAGCTACTATCTGCTCGACCTGCGGGAAATCCAAAAAGAAGAATTGATCGCCTCAGGACGGTGGGAAGAAGCACAGGAAACTTTCGCCTATCTCTGCCAGACCGTCCACCTCCCCCCTGAGCCCGACCCCGATGATTTCTTCTGGCGCATCAAGGGCGTTCACGATCTGCATCCAAACGAACAACAGGTGCTCTACCGGCTGCATCTCTGGCGAGACAAGCAGGCGCGGCGAATGGATCGCCCCACTGTCAAAGTCATTTCCAGTCAACGCCTGGTCCGGTTGGCTAAGGTGCAACCGCGCAGCCGCAAGGAACTCACCTCGGCCGGATTGACAGCGTACCAGGCGAAGCGATTTGGCAAAGGCATCCTGAAGGCGCTGCACAGCCCACCACTCAAGTTGCCGCCTTCTCGGGGCAATCACGAGCGCCCGTCGCAGGATGTGATCAACCGTTACCACGCCCTCAAGGCCTGGCGTAAGGACGTCGCGGCCGGCCGGGGCGTAGATTCCGATGTGATCCTGCCCAATGCGGTGCTCTGGGAACTGGCACACCGCCCGCCGCGTACCCTTGAGCACTTGGGCGACATCCCCGGCATCGGCCCATGGCGGCAGGCGACCTACGGCCCAGACCTGCTCCGCATTGTGCGCAGTGCCACATAGTCCAGAGGCACAATCACAAAGGGAAATTCTACCACTAATCTTCACGAATCCTCACGAATAGAAAGAAAATTAGTGTAGATTCGTGGTCACTTCCGGAGGAACCGAAGATGAAAATCACCTTTCTCGGCGGCGTCGGGACTGTCACCGGTTCGATGTATCTGATCCGCACCAACCGGCACAACATTTTGCTGGAATGTGGCCTCTATCAAGGCAAGCGCGCCGAAGCTTACGCGCGCAATCACAAAATTCCCGTCGACACTCACCGGCTGAACGCCGTCGTCCTCTCCCACGCGCACATCGATCACTCCGGCAACCTGCCCAACCTGGTGAAGTCGGGCTACGACGGCCCGATCTACGCCACGCACGCTACCTACGATCTCTGCGGCGCGATGCTGCCCGATTCGGGCCGCATCCACGAAGGGGATGTGGAATACGTCAACAAAAAGCGGCTGCGCAAAGGCCAGCCACCGATGGAACCTCTTTATACCGAGGCCGATGCGCTGCGCACACTACGCTATTTCGTCGGCGTCGGCTACGACCGCCCCATCGAAATCGCCCGGGGCATCCGCGTTACGTTTCTCGATGCAGGACACATCCTGGGATCGGCGATGGTGCTCCTGGAATCGGAAGAACACGACGGCCCGGTGCGCCTGCTCTTCACAGGCGATCTAGGCCAGCCCAAGCTGCCCATCGTGCGCGATCCCGTGCCTATGCCGCCCGCCGACTATCTGATGATCGAAAGTACCTATGGCGACCGCGAACATCCTCCCATCCAGGACGTCCAAAACCAACTCGCGGACATCGTCAATACCGTAGCAAAACGCGACGGGCGCATCGTCATTCCTTCGTTCGCGGTTGGACGCACCCAGGACATCGTCTACGATCTGCACCAACTGACCCATGACGGGCGCATCCCCGAATTGCCCATCTACGTCGACAGCCCATTGGCGGTCAACGTCACTGAAGTCTTTCGCATGCATCCGGAGTGTTACGATCGCGAAACGCGGGATTTCATCGTCGAAAGTGGCGACCGCGATCCCTTCGGTTTTTACCGCCTGCACTATATCCGCAGCGTCGCGGAGTCCAAAAAGCTAAATACAACGCCCAATCCCATCATCATTATCAGCGCCTCTGGCATGGCCGAGGCGGGACGCGTCCAACATCATCTCAAACACGCCATCAGCGATCCCAAGAACGCGGTACTCATCACCGGCTGGCAAGCGCCGTACACGTTGGGGCGGCGTATCGCTGACCAGGAACCGTATGTCCGTATCTTTGGCGAGGAATTTGAACTCAACGCCGAAGTCCACACGCTCTACGCTTACAGCGCCCACGCGGACCACACTGACCTGCTCAACTGGGCCGCGCCGCACGCCCACACCGTTAAAATGGCCTTCGTCGTCCATGGCGATCCCAAGCCGGCACAAAATCTGGCCGAGGGCTTGCAAGGATTGGGCTATGGCAAGGTTATCGTGCCACAGCGGGGGGAAAAGTACGCAACGTGATGCGTGACAAACCCCTCACGTATCACGCATCACGTGTTACGCAGAGAGGTACAAAACATGACAACAGATGAGCACGATTTCCAGCTACCGACTAACGATCCCTACCGGCGCGGGATAATCGCGCCTTTGTGGCTCACACTATTGGCACTACTCTGTACCCTCGGGGCTTGGGGAGTGTCTGCCGTGGGTTTGACCGGCTATGCCTTCCTCGTGATCGCCGCGTGCTTCCTCGCACTGTTTGGCGGGATCACACTCATCGTGTGGATGCGGGGTCGTACGCAGATACGACGTGCTGCCGAGTTCCTTGCCAGCGACCGACCGCTCGTGCGGTGGACGTACTCCACGCTGGAGTGGGAGCGCCTTATGGGAACCGGCCTACAAGAAGAAGGCGGCGACTGGAAAGTCCAATTTGGCTGCCTGACCGTGCTTTTTGCCATCGCCGGCGCGCTCACAGGCGTTATGATCGGCGCAGACGAGAGCTTTGGGCAAGCGCTCGTAAGCGGTGCGATTGGCCTGGTGAGCGGTGGTGTCATTGGCGGCATCATCGGCGCAGTCGTAGCGGGGAGCCAGCACTTGGCCATGCGTAGAGCCTACGCGCAATCGAAGCCGGGTGAGGTCGCTTTGGGCCGCGACGAAGTCTACGCGTTCGGCAACTACTTCAAGGGCAACGGTCATTCCAGCTACGTTCGCTGCGTCACCCTACACCACGACGCGCCCGTTCGCCTGCACATCGAAATCCAACTGCCGCCGCGCGTTCGCGGTCCAGTTGAGGAAGCCTGGATACTCCCCGTCCCCCCACAGATGGTCGAGGCGGTCGAAGAAGTGTTACCGATGATCGCCCCCCAGTCTAACCCATAAGCCTTGCAGGTCGAAATAGAGTAATCCTCCACGTATGACAACCGACATATTCATCGAGACGGCCCGGTTAATCATCAGAACCGTCACGGTCGCCGATACAGACGATGTGGCACGCAGTTGGAAATTGAATGAAGGCCCCATTTTTCGCGCGGAAGCCGAACGGCAAGTGCAATGGATGCTCAGCAATCACGCGCAGAATGCGCCAGGGAAACTGCGCCACCTATGCCTTGCGATCATCCTCAAGGCTACAGGCGAATTCATCGGCTGGTGCGGGCTGGATCACCTGGACAGAACAAAGCCCGATCCAGCGCTGTTCTATCTGCTAAAAGCGGACTATTGGGGACAGGGATTGGCGACTGAGGCGGCTAGAGCCTTGTTACGGCATGCTTTTGGTCCAATGAACTTGACCAGCCTTCACGGTGGCGCCGCGCCAGAGAACATCGCTTCAAAGCGTGTTATGGAAAAAGCAGGCATGAAGTATCTGGGGATTGATGAAGACGGCGGTTATGCCTTTAGACTCACCAGAGAAGAGTATGCGCACGCCTGCGAAAACAACGACGGATGACGAAGAATTATCCCCCCGCCACCTGGCGACTCATCCGGGAGTCACATCCGAAAGATGGGGCGCTGAACATGGCGACCGACGAGGCGCTGCTGCGGGAAGTCGCGGCGCGGCGCTCGCCGCCCACACTGCGGCTCTACGCCTGGTCGCCGCCCGCGATGACGCTGGGGCGCGGGCAGCCGTTTGCCGATGCAGATGTAGCGGCGCTCACTGCGAACGGCATCACGCTGCTGAGGCGTGGGACTGGCGGAACTGCCGTCCTCCACGAAAATGAACTTTCGTACACCGTCACTGTAACAGACGATGAACCACGCGTGACCGGCGGCATCGTCGAGAGCTACCGGGGCCTGAGCGTCGCTTTGCTCTATGCACTGGAAAAGATCGGCCTGCGCAACGCCGAAGCCAGCGCCCATGCTGAAAATCGCAGGCCACGCTCACCAGACGAAACGCGTTCGCCCGTCTGTTTCGAGCTACCTTCGGATTATGAAATCACCGTGGGAGCACGTAAGCTCTTCGGCAGCGCGCAGATGCGCATCAGAGACGGCATCCTCCAACACGGGACGCTACCGCTCAGCGGCGACATCGCCCGCATCAGCGCCTACCTCACGGCGCATCCACCTGCGGAGCGGATCCGCGCCCACGCCATCACCCTGCGCGAAGCCCTAAGTCGCAAAATCACATGGCACGATGTAGCAGACCTGCTGGTCGAAGGCTTCAGTGCGACACTCAACCTCACCCTCATCCCCGCCCCCCTCCTCCCCGCCGAACGCCGCCTGATTGATCAACTCATGATTGAAAAATATACCAATCCTGCATGGACGGAGAAGATTTAACGATTTCGGAAGCCGATTTCTGACTTTCGACCTTCGACTTTGGACTAACGACCGACAACTGAGGACTATATGATCATCGGAGCCTGTACCATACAACTCTATCTACCCGGCGTGTTTTCGCTGAAGGAAAAACGCGGGGTGCTCAAGCCACTGCTCAACCAACTGCGCCGCCGGTTCGAAGTAGCTGTCGCCGAGGTAGGAAACCAGGATACCTGGCAATCGGCAGACGTCGCCGTCGTCGCCGTCTCGAACGACGCAGGGCACATCTACGCCGTACTCGAAAAAACCGTCCACTGGATCGAGGAAGAGTACCGCGGCGTCGAAGTGATGGACTGGGCGGTGGAACTGCGCTGATCTGGCTCTTTTTGTCAGCAGATCGAGCAGATTAAGCAGATTTTGAAACGTTTAATCGAATTCTAGCCGCAAAGCGTCGTCGGGGACGCGCTGACCGCCCGGAGCAAACACCGGCAGGCGGGCGCCGTCACCGAGCCGGTAGAAGCCCACCAGCAGATACGCCGGTTGCGCGTCGCCAGTCTCGATTATGCGCGTGTCGATCAAACGCTCCCCGGCTTGCCAGTAGGAAGAGGGGTAATCCCCACTCAATGGCGGCCCATCCCCCTGCCCGATGAGCTTACCATCCGCATCGAACACGTGAGCAAACACGGTGTAATCTGCGTACAATGGAGCGATGACGTCCCAACTTAGGGTAAGCGTCACGCGCGCCCCATTGTACGCAACGGCGTATCCTTCCATATCCAGTGCGTCTCCCAACCGGTAATCCAGTGGAAGCAGATCGTCCGAGGCATCTCCCTCAGCCCCATTCAGGCGCAGCAACAGCGGCGAAGACACCTCGCCCAACGGCACGTCGCCATCCGCCACACTGACAGAAACACGGCACATCGCCGGTTTGTCTGCATCCACGTACAAAGGATGCACGTCGCGGATAACGTCCCCAGGCTCCCACAGGTCCGGCGGATAAATCTCACCCGCGGGCACGGTGTCGCGCTGCGCGAGCAACCGCCCGCCCGCCGTCCATAGGCGCACGATGACGCGCAAATCCGCGGACGGGGTGGATAACGTCTCCCAGTAGAGCGTCACCTGAACATCGTCGCCCGGCTCAACCGTGTCGGGGGAGACACGTACGCCCAGCAAACGCACCGCGCCAAATTCGGCTTCATCAAACAACGTCACGCCTTCCAATGCAGCGGAAGATTTCACCAAAGGCAAAGCATATCTCGGCGCAATACCTAACAGCGGACTGTACAGGCTCAAAAGCAACAGCCCGGCAATCACAATGCCAAATCCGCACGCCGTCCATTTCTCAGGCAATGCGGCACGGAATCCCAACACCCAGAGCGTCGAAAAAGCCGCGATGCCCGGAAAGAGCAATCGCCCGTTGGCTGCCGGAGTCAGGCTCATAAACCGCAGCAAGCTGATACACAGCACAGCGAACCAGACGGCAAACAAGACAACGCCCTCGACGAAAAGCCTGACAGCCAACTCACGCTTCGCCAACAGCTTGATCCAGCCGATTACGGCCACGAGCGTCAGCGCCGCCAGAAACCACAGTGACCACGTGGGAAACAGCGCATCATACGGCGACCAAAAACGCTCGGCGACCTGTGGGAGTTGACGCAACAGATCGAGCATCCCTAACTCTTCCACCCCGGCGTGCGCCAGCCACACATTCCAGCCCAAAGGATCGCCGTACAATCGCCAATTGCGGGCATACCACCACCCGGCGACGAGCAGCGCCAGACCAAACACGATCAGGCAGCGGGTGAAAAATGCCCGCGTATCCCGGTCACGCCGCCAGATCATGCCCAACGCCAACCCGGCAATCCCAAGCAAAGCTAGGGCGCTCAACTTGCTCAGCAACGCCAGCCCTAAAAGCACTCCCAGACCCACTTGGCAGCGAAGGGATTGCGGACTTTTCAACAGGCGCAGGCATAGCCACAGCGTCAGCGTCGCCAGGCAGGCCACGGCGGCATCGTTGTTGACGACGCTGCTGATGTAGATGAAGTGCGGGTTGAACGCCGTGAGGCACACCGCCGCGAAGGGCAACCATTGGGAATCTGGCATGATCTCACGCGCGACCAGATACGCGCCGAGGACCATGCCAACGCCCCATAGGAGCGTGAAAAGACGCAGAACGTGAATGGCCAAAACGCTGCCGCGATAGGGGAACGCCTCGTAAGGCGTGTGGATAAACACGTTCGGCGCATCACTCTGCGAATTCGCCGTCACCGCCGGGTGTGCGACGTTGAACCGCACGAAATCGGGGAAGTCTGAGGTGTCGAAAGCCGCGACGATAGGGGCTGCCGTCAGATAATACAATGGCGGCTGGCCCGATTCCCGCAGCCAAATATCGGTACCCTCTTTGGGCTGCACCGG
>JBNGDO010000079.1:13483-22722 GCA_049975385.1 Anaerolineae bacterium
TGCTGCTGTTCATCGACCAGACCAAACCGCAGCCAGTAGAGCGCAGGGGCCGGCGTCCATCCTGGAATCTCCAGTTCCAGCGCATGTTGCACGATATCCCCGTCCTCCCACAGATGACTGGGATAGAGCGTGCCGCCCAACCAGCGATGATCGCCAGCGACGTATTGGGTGGGGTCTTGCGGCCCGAGTTGGCTCCACACGGTGTAGAGTGCTGTCGGAGGTTGTTCTGCCTGCCAGTAGAGCGTGGCACGCAGACTGTCGCCAGGGTTGAAATCCTCTTCAACATCCGTGTAGCCGACAAAGCGCAGGCCGTTCTCGAGAGCAGCGTCCTGAGCAATCACGTCACCGGGCAGGCGTTCTAAGTAGGGGGACGCATAAGCCGGACGCAACAGCCCCCAGGGGACCCAGAACGCGAAGCAGACCATTCCCACGCCCAGCCCCAGGCAAACCCGGCGCAAGGCTTTTCCACGGAAGAGTTGCCCGAGTCCCCACGCACACACCACCCCCGCGGCTGCAATCGAAGGAAAGAGCAAGCGGCCAAAAGGTGCTCCGGTGGAAACACAGCCCAGCGGACAAAGGCGACGGTATTGAGCAGCACAACACTACCCAAGAAAAGCAAACTACGGCGGATCGGAAGCTGCAATGCCCACATCGCGCCGCCGGGCAAACAGGATTTCACAATCCCCAGTAGAGAAAGTGTTACGATACTGCCCATCATCCAATAAAACCATGCCGGCGCCGGTATACCCCAGCCGAACGCCGCCCAATAGGAGCGAAACGTGCTCGCCGCAGCCCGGAGGTCAAATCCGGCCAGGGGCACCTGGCTTTGGAGGTGTGTCGCCGTACCCAAGAGATCGCCATAGCGCAGCCCATTCAACGCGTACCACCAGCCGCCCACACACAGCGCCGCCAGCCCAAAGACGGCGCCATCCAGGAGCCACTTGCGCCAGTGACGCCAGGCCACGTCAGGCGTCTGCCACAGAATTGCCACAGCGCCTAAAGGCAGCAGCAATAACGCACTTTGCTTCACCAGAATCGCCATCCCCACACCGCCGCCGAGTAAGGCCCAGCGCCGCCAACCCGACTCCTGACCCATAATAGCTTTCACCATCGCCAACACCGCCAGACTGAACAGGGCGCACAACAGGAGATCGTTCGTCACCGACGCCGCTGTGGCGATATACTGCGGGTTGAGGGCCACAAATCCGGCAGCGGTTAACGCTACCAGCGGCCTCTCTGGCCAGAGCAGCAGCGCCATCTTGTAGGCACAAACAACGGGAACCCATGCCAACAGTAGCGAAACCAGACGCAGAAATATCGTCGCTCGCACAGTCGCGCTTTGGGCCAGGGTCTCGTCCGGCAGATGCACGTAGATGTTCTTGTTCCAGGGGGCGGTCGTCGATTCGGGAGACCAGCCCTTCTCCCATCCAGGATTGGGGATAAGGCGCGCCGGCAAATCTTCCATCGGCGCCCAGAAGGTGAGCGCCGCTCCCAAGGCGTGATACAGAGGGGGCGCGTAATACAGCGGCGGACTGTGAAACGTCAAAACCCACGCCATCGCTTCACCACTATCGGCGCGCCGGGCGGGGAAAACCGGTGGCGGGAGCGTCCTCTCGTTGGCAAAATAGCGGATCACCTGCAAATGTGAAAACTCATCGGAGGATTCAAAAAGCGGAATGGTCAACCCATAAGCCAATCCCAGGATGACGAAGATGCCGAGTAATCCATAAAACCAACTTTTTGAAGTCTTGAACCCGTAGGCCATATCCTTTTCGCCTCAATTCAGCGCCAGTATAACGCGGAACGCAATCCCGTCAAAGCATCACATGCTCAAAATTTACCACAGAGACACGGAGAACACGGAGATTCCCCCCCCAATAAACCTCTGTGAACTCTGTGTCTCCGTGGTGAAATGTAACAATCACGTTTTGGCGCTTCCTTGCCTTTCCTCATCACCTGAGTACAATATTGGCCTATGAGCGTTGTGGATGAAGTCAAGGATAGATTAGATATTGTCGAGGTCATCGGGCGGCACGTTCACCTTCAGAAGTCTGGACGCTACTTCAAAGGACTCTGCCCCTTTCACACCGAGAAAACGCCCTCGTTCTTCGTCTTCCCAGATACCCAGGGATGGCACTGTTTTGGCTGCAACAAGGGGGGCGACCTCTTCAACTTCGTGATGGACTTTGAGGGGCTGGACTTCCGCACCGCCCTGGAGGAACTCGCCCGCCAGGCCGGCGTGGAATTGCGCCCGCGCACGCCCGAACAGATAGAGGCCGAGAGTGAATCCGAGCGACTGCGGCTCCTGCTGGAAGCTGCCGCCGCCTACTATCACACGCTGCTTCTCACCGCGCCGCAGGCTGCCCACGCCCGTGCGTACGTCGAAAAGCGCGGCTTCACGCGCGCGACCCTGGAGACCTTCCAGCTTGGGTACAGCCTCAACGATTGGGACGCGACGCGCACTTATCTCTTCGGCAAAGGCTTCAGCGTCGAAGAGCAAGTCAAAGCGGGGATGCTCGTGGAGCGTGAGGGCGGCGGCACGTACGACCGCTTCCGCAACCGGCTGATGATCCCGATCTGTGACCGGCGTGGGCGGGTGATTGCGTTCGGCGGGCGTGTGCTCAGTTCCGAAGATCAGCCCAAGTATATGAACTCGCCGCAAACCACCCTCTTCGACAAGAGCAACGTGCTGTACGGCTATCATCTCGCCAACCAGGCGATCCGCGAGGCCGACGCGGCCATCATCGTCGAAGGTTATATGGACGTGATGATCCCGCACCAGGCCGGCTACAAGAACGTCGTCGCGCCAATGGGCACGGCACTCACCGAGGGTCATCTGCAACAATTGCAACGCCTGACCAAGCGCTTCATCCTGGCACTGGACCCCGATGCAGCGGGTATCCACGGCACGTTGCAAGGACTGGAGACCGCGCGGCAAACACTGGATCGCGAGTGGGAGGCCATCTTCGATCCACATGGATTGGTGGGTGTCGAAGGACGGCTCAAGGCGGATATTCGCGTCGTGACCCTGCCAGAGGGGCGCGATCCTGACGAGTTGATCTTGGAAGACCCTACCCGCTGGGAAAAGCTCGTCGCCGATTCGCAACCCATCGTGCGTTTTTTCTTCGAGCAACTGCTGAAACAGGAAAATCCGCACGAACCGAAAGGCAAAGCCCGTATCGTGGATGCTATGCTGCCCTTGCTCAACGACATTGCCGACAGCGTGGAGCGCGAAGCCTACGTTCAGGATATCGCGCTGCAGCTTGGATTGGACGCACGCGGGCTGCTCGACCGGCTGCGCGTGCGCGAGCGCGCGCAGGCCGTGCGCCGGCAATCCGCCGTCCGGGCACCGGGACTGGCGTCGCCAGGACGGACGACGCCGGCCGGCGACCTGGAAGCTTACCTGCTCACGCTGCTGATGCGCTATCCAGAAATCCTGACCCTTGCCGATGCCCAACTTGACGCGGCGCAACTCGAGAGGATCAACGATGACGATTTTTCCGGCACAAGCCGGCTGATATGGCTGGCCTGGCTGGAATTGGGCGCACATCCCGAACTGGAATTGAGCGATGTGCTACCCGCAGACCTATTGGAACAAGTCCAAACTTGGCTCGCGTCACCACTGCCCGATATGCCGTTGGATCAATGGGCACGTGACGCTGTCCGCACCGTATTACGCCTGCGTGAAAGGCAACTGCGCGATATTTCCAAGCATACCCAAAGTCTAGTCGCAGAAGCACAGGGGGAAGGCGACCTGAAGGCCGAACGCTATTTGACCGCGCTGCAAAGTCTTTCCGAGACACTTCGTCGGGTTCAACAGGCGTTGAGCCGGTGATGATGCTACAAAGCGGCATATTGTTTGAGGTAAGGAGGAGGTATGTCACCTAGGCAACGAAAAGCCAACGCGCGTCCCAAGGCCCGCGTCCGTAAGAAATCGGACGATACGGCCCTGCATAAATCGAAGGATGCTCGTCACTCCCAAGATGATGACTGGGAAGAAGAAAACACCGAAGAGGAAATCGACGGAGATACCGAGGATTTCGACGACGACAGCGATACTGACGAGGAGGACAGCCCCACCTGGAAAGATGAACCCTCGGAAAATGAGCTTGAGGAAATCGAGGAAGAACTATCCAAGCCTATTATGATGGAAGATCTAGTTGATGACCCGGTACGCATGTATCTGCGCGAAATTGGGCGCGTCGATCTCCTCGAACCATACCAGGAAGTATGGCTTTGCATCATCCGCGAGGCCGTGGAGAAGTTGGCCCCCGTTTGCCAGACGGTTGCCACGGCGGATGATCCTGAAACGATGGAGACCAGCGTTTTGGACCTCTACAAGCATGCCCGCGCCGCATGGAACGAAAGCCAACGCGCCGCTAAGAAAAACGAGCTCGACACCCCGGACGTCACAGATTTTCTAGGAGAAATCTTGCGGCAGCAACAAGTCATCATTGCTGAGAAAGCCTCGAACCTTTACACCTATATGGGCCCTAACCAGTGGGGTGATGATCCGCATTGGCGCCCCGTCATCCTGGAGCTACTCCAAGTGGCGATGTACCTGTATCTGTTGCCACCGGAATTGGTCGAATATATCTATGAGAAGACAAGTGTCAACAGCCGTTGGCCAACAACGCCCCAGATACGCGCGCAAATCAATCCCGATTCGGTCTTTGCTTGGTGGGCGCACGTCGAAGTATTGGCTGCCGAAGCACAACAGATGTTGGTGCGCGCAAACCTGCGGCTGGTGGTAAACATCGCCAAACGCTATGTAGGGCGCGGCGTCTCCTTCCTCGATCTGATTCAGGAAGGCAACATCGGCCTGCTGCGTGCCGTAGAGAAATTTGACTACATGCGCGGCTATAAGTTCTCGACGTACGCGACCTGGTGGATCCGCCAGGCCATCAGCCGCGCCATCGCAGACCAGGCACGCACCATCCGCATCCCCGTCCACATGGTCGAGACCATCAATCGTCTCATGCGCATCCAACGCCGCATGATGCAGGAACTCGGGCGCGATCCCAATCTCGACGAGTTGGCGCTAGAAATGGATGTTCTGGAACCAGAAGACGTCGCCGCTATCACCAACGCCCGGGCCGAAAACCTCCCCCTGCCGCCACACCTGGAGCGAAAAATGCGCCGGGCGATGTCCAAAGTGCGCCGCATCATCAGCATTTCCCAGGAACCGATGTCGCTGGAAAGTCCAGTAGGCTCGGAAGACAACAGCGAGCTTTCTGACTTCATCGAGGATGACAACCTTCCCGGCCCTATGGACGCCACCTCAATGCAGATGCTTCGCGAGCAACTCCAACACATCCTGGGCGAGCTTGGTCGCCGCGAGCGCGAAGTACTTGAAATGCGCTTCGGCCTCAAGAACGGACGCCCGCACACGCTCGAAGAGGTCGGGCAAGCATTCAACGTTACCCGTGAGCGCATCCGGCAGATCGAATCCAAGGCCCTGCGCAAACTCCGCCATCCGGGCCGCAGCCGCAAACTGCGTGACTTCTTGACCTGATATTTCAGTATAACCTTGCGAAGGTTCATCAATGAGGTGCTATGTTTAGAAAGATAGAGATTGCGACACGCGCTAAGGTCGACTTCATCGACATCACTGCCGAAATAAAATGGGTGGTCCAAGAAGCAGCGATTGACGAGGGGGTGTGCTTCCTCTACTGCCCCCACACTACAGCAGGCATCGTGCTCAACGAGAACTGGGACCCCAGCGTTGAAAGCGACATCGCTATGCTCCTGGATCGCATCGTGCCGGAAGGCCTGCCCTACCGCCATAGCGAGGGCAATTCCACGGCGCACATCAAATCCGTCCTCCTCGGCAGCGATCACTTCATCTTCGTGCAGGAGCGTCAATTGCAGATGGGCCAATGGCAGGGCGTCTTCCTCGCCGAATTTGATGGCCCGCGACGGCGCGCGGTCTGGGTCAGAGTCGTGCAAGACGCCACCAGCGGCTAAAAATGCAGTGACAATGACACAATGCGCGAATCTTCGCGGCGCTAGTTCTCACGCCATCTCCTGGGAAGCGATCGAAGCGCTGCTACACCGTGTGCGAAAGCCGGGGCGCTATGTCGGTGGCGAGGTCAACGCTATCCACAAGCCCTGGGAGACCACCGACATCCACGTATGCCTGGCCTTCCCCGACATCTACGACCTGGGGATGTCCAATTTCGCCCTCGCCATTTTCTACGACCTACTCAATGCACAGCCCGACGTCCTGGCCGAGCGCACCTACCTGCCTGCGCCGGACATGATCGCGCAGATGCGGGACGTGGGAATGCCGCTTTATGCGCTGGAAAGCTACCGCCCAGTCGCCGCCTTCGACATCCTGGCGATCAGCACCGCTTACGAACAACTCTACACCAACGCCCTGGAATTACTTGATCTCTCCGGCATACCCCTGCGCGCCACTGACCGCGATGCGGCACACCCGCTTATCGTCGGCGGGGGGCACGGGACATTCAACCCTGAACCAGTCACCGATTTCTTCGACGTGTTCGTCATCGGAGAAGCGGAAGAGGTGCTCCTTGAACTGGTGCAAACGTGGCACCGGCATCGCCATCTCCCTCGTGAAGCGCAGTTACGCGCGCTACTCGGCGTGCCGGGGCTCTACATCCCGCGCTTCTACCAATCCACCGGAGAATCGGGCGCGGTGATCCCCACCGACGACGCGCCTGCCCGCGTCCTCAAGCGCCTGTTGCCCGCGCTGCCCCCTACCCCCATCCGCCAACTCGTCCCCAACGTGGAGGTGATCCACAATCGCGCCGTGGTCGAAATCCAGCGAGGCTGCACGCGCGGCTGCCGCTTCTGCCAGGCCGGATCGATCACCCGGCCTGTGCGCGAACGTCCCGCCGCCGAAATCGTCGATACTATCGCCGCCATCCTGGATGCCACCGGCTACGAGGAGGTCGCCCTGCTTTCGCTCTCCTCTGCCGACCATTCCGAGATCAAGCCAATGCTGGAAAACATATTGGAACGCTTCAAAGGCCGTCACCTCTCCATCTCACTGCCCAGCCTGCGCATCGAATCGTTCTCCGTGGACCTGGCCGATATGCTCTCGCGGGGGCGCCGTTCCGGCTTCACCTTCGCGCCGGAAGCTGGGAGCGATGCATTACGGCACCGCATCAACAAGGATATCGCCACCGAAGACCTGCTCGCTGTAGCGGAGGAAGTCTTCACGCGCGGCTGGCGCACCCTCAAGCTATACTTCATGCTCGGATTACCCGGCGAAACCGACGAAGATATTGAAGCCATCATCGATCTAGCGCACCGGGTCCGACGCTTAGGGCTGGACATCGGCGGGCGCAAGACGGAGATTCACGTCAGCGTAAGCACTTTCGTCCCCAAACCGCACACGACGTTCCAGTGGGCGCCACTGGCCGACCGCGCCACGGTCGAACGGCGACAAGCGCTCCTGCGCAAGCGCCTGCGCGGGCGACCGGGCAGCCCCGGGCGCGGCCTGCGCCTTTCCTGGAACGCATACGACGGCACGCGCCTCGAAGCACTGCTGGCACGTGGCGACCGACGACTGAACGCCGTTATCGAAGCCGCGTGGCGTCACGGTGCGCGCTTCGACGCCTGGGACGAATGGTGCAGCCTGGAAGCCTGGGAACGCGCCTTCGAGGAGACTGGCATCGACGTAGACGAGGCGATCTACCGTCCCCGCGCTGAGGACGAACCGCTTCCCTGGGATCACCTCCACAGCGGCGTCGAAAAGCGCTTCTTCCTGCGCGACTATCGCCGCAGCCAGGCCGGCGAACTGCTCTCCGACTGCCGCGACGGCTGTCACGCCTGCGGCATCCTCGTCAACTACCCCGGTATGTGGACGGAAGAATGGGGATGTCCAGGGCCGGAAGTAGGGAGTAGGGAGTAGGGAGTAGGGAGCATGAATCAAGAATCAAGAATCAAGAATCATCAATCATCAATCACGGATCACGAATTCCCAATTCCCAATCCCCAGTCCCCAGTCACCAATCCCCATCCACTGCGGTATCGCGTCACGTTTGCCACCCGGCGGACACTGGCCTATGTCTCTGTATTGGAATTGGGCAAGATTTGGGAACGCAGTCTACGCCGCGCCAGAGTGCCGCTCAAGTATAGTCAGGGTTACAACCCACGCCCCAAGCTGCATTTTGCCGCGCCCTTGCCCGTAGGCTGCGGCAGCGAGGCTGATCTCCTGGACGTGTGGCTCGAGACGCCAGTAGATCCAGGAACGATATTGGCAACCCTAACAGACACGGTCCCGCCCGATTTATCTGTCGTTGACGTGCGGGCCGTGCCCGAAGACGACGCCGCGCTCTCGGAACAACTCATCGCTGCCGAATATCGCGTATGGCTTCGCAATGCACCGCAGGATGTGGTGGAACCCGCGGTCACGGGCTTTCTGGAGAGCACGTCGCTTTTGCTGCCGAAACGCGGGCGCAAGCATCGCGGCAAGACCTATGATCTGCGTCCACTGGTCGAAGCGCTGCGCCTCGAAGACGCGCCCGCACCATGGACCGGTCTGTGGATGCGCCTACAGGCTCTTCCCGGCGCAACAGGTCGTCCAGACGAAGTGCTGAAAGCACTAAACTTTATCGATGTCCCTCGGCGCTGCACACGCACACGCTTGATTTTGGAGTAATGGTGTTATTTTAGGGAAAGGAGTTCTTATATGACCCAGAACGCTTATATCGAACAGATGCGCGCAGAGCATGGCGAAGATTTCGACCCAGAAACGGGCCTTCCAGGACGGCGCACAGTCACCTTTATGGGCAACACCTACGACCTGGCTGCTTTGGGCGCACTCGGCAGCGGTGCAGTGGTGCTCTTTTCATGCCTGACGTGCAATCTGGGATACTGCTGCCTGCCGTTCATTCCCTTGCTCCTCGGCCTCGTGGGGATTGCCTCAGCACGCGAAGCTATCGATACAGAACGCACCCGCCTCTGGTCTTGGCTCGGCATCGGTGCGGGCGTCGTCGTTATTGTCGCCGGAATTCTGGCAGTTGTGGGGTCCTGCCTGTGGTTTTCCGTCATGATTGCTAACGCGGAAACCTACTGACATCATTTTTCCATCGTACACACTCACCATCCAGGAAGAAAATGAGGGATGCCTCATCGACTTCTTCCAAAGCTGATGAGTTCTTTATACAGGGCTATCGCATTTCAAGTTTTTCCCCTCCCCAAAACACACATCTTGATTATTCCATACTTTCTTCAGTCCACCGCAGGTGGATTGTGGTGCAAACCAC
>JBNGDO010000080.1:0-22247 GCA_049975385.1 Anaerolineae bacterium
GGGGATTATACCGCAGTTCATGCTTTTGACAAGCGCCTTGCGTTTCTTGCCCTTTTTTTCGATGCTGTTATCATAACCGCATCTGTAACTGGAGGTGGACGTGTGACACTGTGGCAAGCGATACTCTTGGGCATCTTGCAAGGCGCGACGGAGTTTTTACCGGTGAGTAGTTCGGGGCATTTGGTGATCGTGCCGCATTTGCTGGGCTGGCCCGATCCCGGTTTGGCACTGGATACGATCCTGCACCTGGGGACGTTGGTAGCAATTCTGCTCTACTTTTGGAGCGACCTGTGGCACCTGGCGCGCGCGGCCTTGACGAGCCTACGCAGGCGGCAGTTGGATGATCCATATGCGCGCCTAGCTTGGGCGCTCGTTGTAGCGACCATCCCCGGTGGCATCCTCGGCGTGCTGTTGCAGGATTTTTTTGAGCAGCTTTTTGGGATGCCCAGGGCCGCTGCCGGCTTTTTGCTCGTGACGGCGGCATTGTTGATGCTTTCGGAGTATCTTGCCAAGCGCGAATTGCCCATCACGGCGATGTCCTGGTGGCACGCCTTATGGATCGGCCTGGCGCAGGCGCTGGCGATTGTTCCCGGCCTCAGCCGCTCAGGCTCGACGATTGCCGCCGGGCTGTTGCTCGGTTACCGTCGTGAGGATGCGACGCGCTTCAGTTTCTTGCTCGCCGTGCCGATTGTGTTGGGCGGCGGTCTGTACCAGGTGTACAAGCTGCTGCGTGCCGGTATGAGCGTGGTTCAATTCCAAATCTTTGGCGCAGGCTTTCTCGCTGCCGGCATCACCGGTTACCTGGCCATTGCCGGCCTGCTGGTGTTGGTGCGGCGGCGTAGTCTGTGGCCGTTTGCCCTCTACTGCGCGACGTTTGGCCTGCTGGTGTTGACCGGAGTGCTTGCGTGAGACGTGGCTTCGCTGCGTTATTGGCCTTGATCAGTGTGCTGGCTGCATGCACCGCGCCCGCTGCTCTGATTCCTACGCCGACCGCACAGCCGGTAGCGGTCACCCCGCAGATTGTCCAGATCGTATGCCCGGAAAGTCTCGCACCCTTGTTGATGGCGCTGGCTTCCGCCTTTCAGCACGAGGAACCAGCGGCGCAGATTGTCGTCGTCGAGCGTGCAGATGAATTGGCGCTGCACGCGCTCACAAACGCTGACGCCGATATCGCGGCCCTCACCTGGTTGCCCGCGAGCGCCCCGGAAAACATGTGGCGCGCTACCTTCGCTCGGGATGGGCTGGCGGTGATCGTCAATCCGCAAAACGGACTTCCTGGAGTGACGATAGAACAACTGCGACTGCTTTTCGGCGGGCGCGTTGAGGATTGGGCGGCATGGGAGGGGTTGCCGGGACCGCCGCAGATCATCAGCCGCGAGGAGGCATCAGGAGATTTCGATTTCTTCCAGGCGCGCGTGATGCACGATGCTCGCGTAACCTTGACGGCGCTGCTGGCCCCTAGCAGCCTGGCCGCGCACGACTCGGTAAGCCAGGAACCGCTTGCGGTGGGGTACCTATCGACGGCCTGGCTGGATGGGCAGGTGCGCGCGCTGGCGATAGAGGGCGTGCCACCCTCGCCGGAAACCATCGGCGCCGGACTCTATCCCCTCTCGCGCGAGCTCTTTTTGGTGACGATGGGTGAACCGCAAGGGATGGTACGAGCCTTCATTCAGTGGACACTCACCCCGCAAGGCCAGTCCATCGTTGCTACCCAAAGTTTCGTTCCTATCCTGCAATGAGGGGTAATTGGGGTTTGGGGATTGGGGATTGGGGATGGCGAGGCGCCTCCATTCGCTGATTCTTCCATTTGCTCATTCGTCCCCGTTGTAGAAGCGGTAGACCAACTGCCCGATTGTGGCAAACGTGGGTGCACTTTCATCCCAGACCAACCACGCCGGCTGGTAGAGGTAGGCCGCCAGCACGAAGTCGGCCTGCGGTCCGTAGACCAGGGCGACGTCGGCGTGCGTTGCACCAGACCAGCCGTGCTTGTGCGCCACGCGTGTCCTGGCGGGCATCCCCGCTGCCAACAGTGGGTTTATCGCGTGCTGTGTCAGTCCCGTGAGGATATCCTGGCATTCTGCCGCTGTGATCTTTTGCGGGTAGACCGCGCGCAGGAATCCACCGTCTTGTGCACCGTAGTACAGCCCTTCCATCAGCAGCCCCATATCGATAGGCGTGGTCTGCTTAGCTGGATCAGGATTCGTGTTGAGGGCAGTGCGGGAGGCTGCCAGGTCGGCGATTTCTGGCGGGATGTTGGTCTCTGGCACATCGTAGGGCACAGCGATGAACGTATTTTGCAGCCCCAAGCTCCAAAGCATATCGGTCACGCGCAGCGCTCCGCTGTAGGCGTCCCCGCCGCCGATGTGGGCGAGGAGCTGGTTGGCGACAGTGTTGTCGGCTTCGGCGAACAGTGTGTTGAGCTGGCGCGTCATCTCGGTGTCGGGCGCCGTGTCGAGGGTGGCGTATGTCTCCACCGCGATCGCGATCTTCAACGTGCCCACGCCCGAAAAGGCGACGTTGCAATTGTAGCAGAATTCTCGTCCCCGGCGCAAGTCTTTGGCGAAGATGCCCGCCACGCCTGTAAAGTCGGCTAGCGCAGCGTTGAGCGCCTCGCGCAGGATGTCGATGGATGCTTCAGGCGCGGGTTCGATGTCGACGACCAGATGGACCTCGCGGTCCTGTGGCGCAGCGGCGAGGATGGCTTTGATCAACAGCGGCAGCGAGGCCTCAATATCTAATGTTGTCCCGTCTTGCGGCGGGCGGAACGTTCCCGCTTCCGACAGCAACACAGGCTTCTGCGGCGGTTGGTCGTACTTCTGGGCTGTCCGTGCCAGGAATGCATCGACGCGCTCGCGGGAGTAGTTTACCACAGCGATGACTTCTTGGGTTTCCGGCTCGCGCTGCAACAAACGGTCTGCCAGGTAAGTGATGAATCCCTGGATGCTACCACGCGTAACGAGGACGGCGTCCAGGTTTTGGGTGGTCGTTTCCAGATCGACTGACAGCTCTACCATCTCCGGTAGCAAAAGAGGGGTGAGTTTGCTGGCATAGTAGACCGTGATTGGTCTGGTGTAGGCCCGGTCGATGGCTTCCAGGGCTTGCTCGCGGGTCATCCCGCCCATCGGCAGCCCATTGATGACCAATCCTGGCGGTAGCATCGTCTGGCTTGATCTCCAGTTGGTGTAAAGCCACGCGCTGCCAAGTATGAGAACGGTCAGCAGGATGAACAACAGCCATGCAATTCTGTAGCGTCTTTGTCTCAAACCAGCCTCACTTCAGACTTCTCATAGTATTTCTGGGGGATAACGCAAGTATAATGGAGTTGGCAGGGACGTCAAACTATACTCTTCTAACAGAGCCTTATCATTCTCCCGAGCCAAGAGGTACGTGGGCATTATTTTGCCGCTAAAGCGACTTTTTGGATGGGTATTTTAGACAATAAAAAGAACCGGGCTATAATCATTCGTAACACTATAACTGATGTTACGCAGCGCTTCATATATTGTGGTCAGCTTGTTATGAACACCACTATATAGTAGATTGTTAGCGGAGAAACTTGAAAAGCGCGTAACATCAGACTATAACTTGCCTGAACCATTTTCATTTTAGTTGGAAACAGAAACCTTGCGAAGGTTAGCGTGGATGTTTCATCACCTTCGCGAGGTTGGCTATTGAAGGAGGGAGCGCATCATGGAATCGATCGAAAACTTGCCTTTTGAAGCTGCTATGGCCGAGTTAGAGTCTGTCGTTGAAAAGCTAGAGGATGGGACGCTCGATCTGCAACAGACGGTACTCCTTTATGAGCGTGGGCGCGCGTTAGCGGCACATTGCCAGAGCCTTTTGGATGCGACCGAGTTGCATATCCGGCAACTTGTTCCCGATGATGCTGGTGGGCACACCTCCATCCCCTTTGATGCCGGAACATCATAGCCGGAACTTGCGCCATCTGAACGACTTGCTCGACTGATGACTATTTGACTAACGACTCTCTGACTCTCTTGAGGAGGCCTGGCCTATGGGATTTGAATTCTTGCCCTATCTCTTGACTGCAATTCCCGGTACAGTGGTCTATCACTTATTGGTACTGCTCGGCCTGTTGTCGGCTGCGGGCATTGTGCTGACTGAATGGCGGCACACGCACAGCGCTGAATTGAAGCCCTACCTCACGGCTTTGGGTGGCGTGATCGCGATTCACCTGTTATCCACGGTGCTGGCTCCATTCCATGTGAATACGGACTCCCTGGTCACAATTATCAGTGCGCCCTTTCTCTACGCTGGGGAACTGCTTTCGATCGTTTTGCTGGTATGGGCATTCGGATGGCGGATCTGGGAGCGTCGGAGGCGTGATTTCCTGGTAGCATTGTTGGTGGGGTGGGCGGGGCTGTTTGTGATCACTTCCTTGCTTTGGTATACGGATGCCTTTAGCAAACCTTTGACGTATAGCACGCACTCTTGGCAGGTTCCGATGTGGTATGCGCTTTCGGCCCTGACTGCCTTTGGAGGCGCTGCGGTTTTCTTCAGAACCAGGAACCGTAGCGATGTCGTACGGGCGGCATTCATCTTGCTTTTGCTGGGCGTGGGCGCCGTTCTAGGCCTCTTGGGATCGCAGGTACTCGGCCCCCCGCTGGCCCTCGGCGAGGGCCTGGGGCGGCTGTGCGCGCTGGTGGGGTATCCCTTCTTTGCTCTATTGCTCTACCGCTCTGTTTTGTTGGATTTAGCCTCCTACCGGCAGGACTTGCACGATTTGAGTGAAGAGGCGCTGCGCCAGAGCCAGGAGTTGCTGTTTCTCATCGAAGCGACACGTTCTATCGGCGAGCAACTCGACCTGCGTGGCATGTTGGGGCAGGTAGTTGACAGTGTTGCCATGGCGCTGCGTGCTGACGCGGTTGCCATTCTGCTGACCGACGAAAACGACCCCGACATCCTGCACCTGATGGCGCTCTATCGCGTCCTCGGCGCCAAAACCGAAGTCCCGCAGGAGATCGCGTTGAAGGATTACCCGAACCTGAAATTCGCCCTGCGCAAGCAGCCGTTGCTCTTCAGCCCGGAGGAAGAGATTGTGCAGTTGCGCACGCTCTTCGAGCTGCTTGGGGTAGCGGAGAAAGGCCCGCTGCTGATCCAGCCATTGACGCGCCAGGAGCGGGTGACGGGCGTCCTCGTTGCGTATAATGCACCGTCGAAGCCTCAATTCACATCGGAGCAGGAGTTGTTGGCAACGACGATTGCCGTACAAATTGCCGGCGCGGTGGAGAACAATCGGCTATACGCAGCGCTGGCGGCAAAGGCGCGGGAGTTGAGTCAATTGCTGAAGGTGCGCGAAGCCGAGCTGCGTCGTGAAGAAGCCATTCTGGAAAGCATGGCTGAAGGTATCCTCGTCTCTGATGCTGAGGGACGCTTCGTTCTCCTTAACCAAGCTGCTGAACGCATTCTGGAAGTCCCGCGCGAGGACGTACTTGACAAACCGGTGAAGGACGTTTTGTCCTCGCCGACGCTGCAGAGCGAGCTCGATCCCGAATCGCTCTTGAGTTTGACCCAGCATTTTGAGACCACGTTTACCTTGGGAGACCGCCATATTCGCCTCAGCGCTGCGCCCGTGCTTTTGAACAACACTGTGCGTCTGGGTGTTGTCGCTATTCTGCAGGACATCACGCGTGAGTATCTGGCTGAGCGGTCGAAGCGCGAGTTCGTCGACAGCATTTCTCACGAACTGCGCACGCCACTCACTGCGATTAAAGGCTACACCGAGGTGATACTCTCTGGTATGATGGGAGAACTGCCACAGGCGTACCAGCAATTTTTGGGTGTCATTCGTGAGAATACCACACGTATGGCTTCGATGACCGACAACATTATATCCGTGGCTGAGATCGAAAAAGGGCGTGTGGGGCTGAATTACCAGAAAGTGGAAGTCCCCGTCCTTGCAGAGGAGGTCGTCAACCGTTACCGCGAGCACATTGAGGAGCGATTGCTTACTGTGGATTTGGACATGCCCGATGACTTGCCGCAGATAGAGGCTGACCCTAATCGACTGCGCCTCATTGTCGATAATCTATTGAGTAATGCCATCAAATTTACCTATCCGGATGGGCAGATCACCGTTGGGGCGCGCGCGATTTACGGTACACTTGGCCAGCCCACTTACTTCTCGATTTGGATCTCCGACACCGGTATCGGGATTCCGTTGGACGAGCAGGCGCTCATCTGGCAGCGCTTCTACCAGGTCGAGAACCCTTTAAGCCTCGAAGCTGGAGGCCTGGGCATCGGATTGACCATTGTCAAAGCTCTGGTTGAGGCGCATGGTGGGCGAGTCTGGGTCGATAGCGCGCCTCAACAGGGCAGCGCATTTACCGTGCTGTTGCCTATCGCGCGTGGCCTGGGTCCCGAGGTTGCAGCATGAGCGCGCGCTATGTGAGCCTGCGGCGTCAGGATGGGACTGCGCTGCCGTTGCGGGCGCGCCTCTGTGATACGTTCCTCTGCCGTCTGCGCGGCCTCACCTTTCGACGCTCCTGGCCCCGGGATGAAGGGTTGTTGTTCGTCGAAAGCGCGGAAAGCCGCGTGGCGACGTCGATCCACATGTTCTTCGTTTTCTTTGCCATCGGTGTGGTGTGGTTGGCGGCGGATGGCACGGTGGTGGATGCGAAGTTGGCGAAGCCGTTTCGCCCTTACTACGCGCCAAGAGCGCCTGCCAAATATTACCTCGAAGGGACACCGGATTTACTGTCGTGGGTGCAGGTTGGGGAACGCCTCACGATTGAACCGGCAGGTTAGGAATCCTGGCGAAGGTTCGTTGGCTTTCTTATGAAAAGTAGTCGCGGATTGCGGAGAAGCCGTATAAGGTGCGCATATTCCCAACCTTCGCAAAGATGGTTGTTTTGTGCATTGATATTTCTGGCGTTTCTCGCTGCATTGGGTACTGTTTCACCTGTGGCAGCGGATGGCGTTCCCGTCTACCTCGTGCAGCCCGGGGACACATTGGCGTCTATTGCGGCACGCTTCGGCACAGACACGGCGACCTTGCAACACCTCAATGCACTTCAGGATCCGCGCCATCTCTATCCCGGACAGACGTTGCAGCTACCGGCACAGTCGGGAACCGGCAGGCTCCCTTGGGCGCCGTATTCCACGATGTTAGGCGACTCGCTGGATGCTCTGGGGCGATCGGCGGGGTTGACGTGGGAAGAGGCCGCACTCGGTAACCATCTGCTGAACCCCAGTCTGCTGTATGTGGGGCAGACGCTCTATCTCCCGGAAGCTGCTCCAGCACGTGTCATCGCTGCCGTGTCGGCAGACGACACCCGTCTGGCGATGGCATTGCGCTACGATCTGCCCTACGGAGCGGCGCTGCGTCTGAATCCGCACCCCCTTTATGCCGGCGTACTCTTCTTGCGGCCCGGAGACGGGGCTTCGCCGCGCCTTCCCTATCCCATCGTTGCCTTGAACATGACTGCACAGCCCATCGCACGCGGGCAAACCACGGTGCTGACCCTCGAAACCGCAACGTCCGCCACGTGTACGGTCACTTTCCAGGATGTGACTGAATCGTGCTACACACAAGACGACGCCCACATCTACGCCTTCGTCGGAGTGCCACCGTTGCTGGACCCCGGCGTTTACGATGTGACGCTGCACATCCAGACGGAGGACCGGGCGCTGGACGTGACGCTACCCCTCGTCGTCGCGTCTGGACGCTACGATTACGAGCGTCTCGACCTGCCCGCAGACCGGCAAGTGCTGCTCGATCCGGCGCTCTCAGAACACGAGCGCGTCAAGGTGGCGTCGCTGCGCGGGCTGCGTTCGGCGGAAAGATTGTGGGAATTTCCCTTCCAGTATCCTGTACAGGGCGCTGTCACGTCCTACTATGGCTCGCGGCGGTCGTATGGCTATGGCTTTGGCAGCTACCACGCGGGCACCGACTTCCGCGTTGAAATCGGCGATCCGGTCTACGCGCCTGCTTCCGGCGTCGTGATCCTGGCGGAACCGTTGGTCGTGCGCGGTAGAGCGATCCTGATCGATCACGGATGGGGCGTCGTCACCGGTTACTGGCACCTCTCGCGCATCGACGTGACGGTGGGACAGTCCGTGACCCAGGGGGAGATCATCGGCGCTGTCGGTAACACCGGCCTTTCTACGGGCCCGCACCTGCACTGGGAGCTGTGGGTCAATGGCGTGTCGGTCAGTCCCTTGCAATGGGTGTACGGCCTCACAGAAGCAGGATTGTCAACAGAGTGAACGGTATCATTCTGACTCACCTGCCGAATCTTCACCAATAGAAAAAATTAGTGTAAATTCGTGAAGATTCGTGGTTCATTATCTGACGAGGGGCGGTAGTGACGTTGTTGCGTAGCTATCATCGTGAAAGCTGGGACGTCCGCCATTTCGAGCGCGTGGACTCGACGAATACCGCGCTGTTGGAAGCAGGACGCCAGGGTGCGGCTGAGGGTCTGGTGTACGTCACCGATGAACAGACGGCAGGGCGTGGGCGTTTGGACCGCAGTTGGATCTCGCCACTGGGGACGTGTCTGCTGCTGTCGCTGCTTTTTCGCCCGCCGGAGCCGTTCACCTATCACGCGCCGCGTCTCACGATGCTCTGCGGTATGGCGATGGCCGATGCCGTTGAGACGGTATCCGGCATTACCGTTCAGCTTAAGTGGCCCAATGACCTTATCCTCACGCGCGAAGACACGTGGCGTAAGGTCGCTGGAATGCTCAGCGAAATCGCTAGTGGCGCGGATAGGCAGCCTTTTCTGGTCGTTGGCATCGGCCTGAACGTGAATGTGCCGCCCGAACTGCTGCCTAACCTGGCCCCTAACGCCACGAGTCTGCTGGCCGAAGGTAAGCAGCCGGTCGAACGCGTGGCGCTGTTGGACGCTTTCCTCGCTCAGGTGGAAGCCTATCGCGCCGCGTTACGGGACGGTGCGGATATACTGGGGCTATGGCGTCAGCGCCTTGCGTGGATGGGGCATACCGTTCAGCTACACACGCCTACCGGGAGTGTGACCGGCGTCGCTGAGGATGTGGATGAGACGGGCGCGTTGTGGTTGCGATTACCCGATGGCGGCCGTAAGTCTTATTCTGTTGGCGACGTGAGTTTGCGCATTTGATTTCTACTTGGGTAGGATATAATCAGAGCATCTCTATACCGTGATTTGATTCTTGTTTTCGAGGAGTAGATAATGCGTTATGTGGTGATTTCTGATATCCATGGCAATTTCCCCGCGCTTCAGACAGTGCTGATGGACGCGCAACCCTTTGATGCTGTGCTTTGTCTCGGTGACGTTGTAGGCTATGGGCCAAACCCTAACGAATGCGTGGAACGCCTTCAAGATTTCCCGTTCACCTGCATTGTTGGAAATCACGACTGGGGCGCGATTGGCCGGGCCGATTTGCTCATCTTCAACAACGACGCACGTCAAGCGCTTTATTGGACGCAACAGGAGTTATCTCCAGAGAATCGCGACTTTCTCTCGAACTTGCCGGTGACCGTGCGGATGGACGATTTTATGCTGGCGCACGGCAGCCCACGCGAGCCGATTTGGGAATACCTGGTGGATGCGCGTTCGGCCAGGGATAATTTCACCATGTTTGATTTTCAGGTAGCGCTGGTTGGCCATACGCACCTGCCGTTGGCCCTTGAATGGGCAGAGGGGCCTAGTCAGGCAAAGATCCTCTTGCCCGATTGGGACACGCCGCTGTCGTTGACCGGGCGGCGGTTGATTCTCAACCCGGGCAGCGTCGGCCAGCCGCGTGACGGCGATCCGCGTGCCAGTTACGCTATCCTCGACGTCGAAAAGATGACGCCGGTCACCGCCACCTGGGAATTCAGACGTGTCGCCTATCCGGTAGAAATCACGCAGGAGCGCATGCGCGCCAGAGGACTTCCGCAGCGCCTCATCGACCGTTTGCAGATGGGCCGGTAGGTCGGGCGTCTCGCCCGACCGTGCATCACGGTCTGGAACTTTGGTGCGTGTCCCGACGTCTTGACTGTAGACTGAACTGAGGAGGAAATTTATGAAGTACAAATTGATCGTTATCTGCTTAACTTTGATCTTCGTTGTGGCTGGTTGTGCGAAGGCTGCACCTACCAGTGCGCCGCAGTACGCGGAAGCGCCCCGTGAAGAGATGGTGGTCGAAAGTGAATCCGGGGGGGCTGCTACTGGCAGTGTGGCCTACGATGCTGATTCCGTCAATCTCCAGGCCGCAGAACCGAAGAAAATGATCATCTACAACGCCGAACTGTCCCTGGTCGTCAAAGATTCCGGCGTCGCCCAGGAAGAAATTACGGCCATGATCGAAGGGCTGGAAGGCTACGTCAGCAATTCCAGCAGCTACACCTATAGCGGCGGCCTGCGGCGCATCACACTCACGCTGCGCCTGCCCGCCGAGAAATTCAACGAAGCGATGTCCGCACTGCGTGAGATGGCGATGGAAGTCACGCAGGAGACCATCGGCACGCAGGACGTGACCCAGGAGTACGTCGATTTGGAATCCCGCCTGCGCGCGTTGGAGGCCAAAGCCGACCGTCTGGAAGAACTGATGGAACAGGCCGAGGACACCGAAGCCGTCCTCGCAGTCTACGAGCAGTTGAGCCAGACGCAAATCGAGATCGAGCAGACGAAGGGCCGTATGCAATACCTGGAGCGTTCCGCGGCGATGGCGACGATCACGGTCACCCTCACGCCCGACGAGCTCTCTCAGCCGATTGAGATCGCCGGGTGGCGGCCCGGGGGCGTCGCGAAAGAATCCTTCCAGGCGCTGATCAAAGCTTTCCAATGGTTGATCAATGCCCTGATCCGCATCGTCATCCTCGTTCTCCCAGTGATGCTTTTCGTCGGTGGGGTGCTCTATCTGGCTGTCAAATTATTGGGGTTGATCTTTGGACGTCGCAAGCGTGCGTCAAAGACGCCGCCCGCGCCGCCTGCCGAAAGCGCATAATCGCATCAAGAAGACCCCCGATTTTTACAAAAATCGGGGGTCTCTGTTTTATCCTCGCCCGCTGTGGCCAGTCTCCGAGCGAGCCATCCCTAGATTAACCGACCTGATAATTCGGCGGTTCCTTCGTGATGATGACGTGATGCGGGTGGCTTTCGATCAGCCCGGCGTTGGTGATGCGCGTGAACTGCACCTTTTCCCGCAAGTCTGGAAGACTTGCCGCGCCCGCATAGCCTAACCCGGCGCGCAGGCCACCGACCAGTTGATAGATGTAGTCGTGCAGCGGCCCCTTGTAAGGCACGCGCCCCTCGACACCTTCGGGCACGAGCTTGCCGCTGCCACCCTGACCCGTGCCGTAGCGATCGCGCCCGTAGCCGCGCATCGCACCCAGGCTGCCCATCCCACGATATTCCTTGAAGCGCCGCCCGTCGTAATAGACGACCTCGCCCGGCGCTTCGTCCAACCCGGCGAGCATGCTGCCCAACATCACCACATTTGCCCCCGCGGCCAATGCCTTGACCATGTCTCCGCTATACTTGATGCCGCCATCCGCGATGATGGAAACGCCGTAGGGTTTTGCCGCCAGCGCGCATGCGTGGATGGCGCTGAGCTGCGGCATCCCGGCTCCTGCGATGATGCGCGTCGTGCAGATCGAGCCCGCGCCCACACCCACCTTGATCACGTTGGCTCCGGCCTTGATGAGGGCGGACGTGCCGTCCGCAGTCACCACGTTCCCGGCGACGATGGGCAGGTCGGGCCAGCGATGGCGGATGCGTTCGATGGCGCGGATCACGCCGGCCGAATGTCCGTGCGCCGTGTCAATAACGACAGCATCTAATCCCATCGGGACCATCAGGCTCAGCCGCTCTTCCAGGTCTGCGCCCACGCCCACTGCCGCTCCCACCAACAGGCGACCCCGTGCATCCTTGGCCGCGTGCGGGAAGTCCTGTGCCTTTTGGATGTCCTTTACCGTGATCAGCCCCTTGAGAACGCCCTCTTCGTCTACCAGCGGCAGTTTCTCGATGCGATGTTTGTGCAGGAGGCGTTTGGCTTCGTCCAGGTTGATGCCGATCGGCGCGGTGACGATGTCCTCCGCCGTCATAAACGCCGTCACCGGCTGTCCGAAGTCCTTTTCATCTACAAAACGGAAGTCGCGGTTGGTGATGATGCCGACCAGGTGGTCGTCTTCGTCCATAATCGGCACGCCGCTGATGTGGTACGTGGACATAATCCGCTCAGCGTCTCCCAACAGCGCCGTCGTCGGCAACGTGATGGGGTCCACGATCATCCCCGATTGCGACCGCTTGACCTTAGCAATTTCGGCGGCTTGCTGCTCCGGCGAGAGGTTGCGGTGGATGACGCCCATCCCACCTTCGCGCGCCAACGCAATCGCCAGCGGCGCTTCGGTGACGGTATCCATCGCCGCTGAAAGGATCGGAATATTTAACCTGATGTCGCCCGTCAGCGATGCACTGACGTTGGTTTGATCGGGTAATACCTCGGTATACCCTGGCACGATGAGGACATCGTCGAACGTTAACGCTTCGAATTTCTTAAAAATCGTTTCATTCATCGCATACCTCTCCTTCATTCGCTGGTCGCCTGATGCCCGGGGAACTCCCTACTGATCCGGTCATAAAAAACTAAAGCCATTCCGGTGTGCAACAGATGTGTAAACGTTTAGGAACGGGAATTAAATAGCTGTCCGCATTATGGCGTTTTTCGAGCGCAGAAATTAGACATTTATTCAATCCGCGTTCCTTAGCAAATTAAGACTGGAGCAGTAGTGGGCTTTGGCTGGATGAGTATAAATTTGACCCATGATACCAGAACCGCGATGGAGTGCAACTGCATACTTGGCTAGTCGGCATTTTCGCGTATAATGTAAGAATCAGGTCAGTAACATTACTTTACACAGGAAGGAATACTCATGGAATCAATTCTTGGACACATCGTATACACTGGAACGGATGTGCTCGAAAACGTCTACGTCAATGTGGACGGCGCGACCGTCGCCAGTATCACGCCCGAACCGGCGGGGACGCCGGTGGGGGGGTACGCCGTCATCACGCCGGCGTTCATCGACGCGCACAGCCACATCGGGATGATGCGGGCGGGCGAGCCTTCGGCGGAAGGGGAGACGAACGAGCGCATGGACGCGATGCTGGCCCACGCCGACGCGCTGGATTCTATCCAGATGGACGACCGTGGTTTCGTGGACTCCATCGAGTCGGGCGTGTTGTACTCGTGCGTGGTGCCCGGCAGCGGCAACATCATCGGCGGGAATTCTGCCGTCATCCGCAACTATGGCAAGAACACCAACGACGCACTCATTCGCCGCGCGGGCATCAAAGCCGCCTTTGGCTACAACCCGATGTCCACCCGCGAGTGGAAGGGCACGCGTCCCTTCACCCGCATGGGCGCGCTGGCGATCTTGCGCGCCAAGCTGCACGACGTCCGCCAGAAGATGGCGAAGGAAAAGGCGAAAGAAGATGCCGATGTTACCTACACCGCCGAAGAGATGATCCTCAAGTCGTTGTTGGTAGGCGCGGACCGTCTGCGCGTCCACGTCCACAAGAGCGACGACATTGCGGCCTTGTTGCGCTTCGTGGATGAGTTTGGGCTGAAGGTCACCGTGGAACACACCTGTGATGTGCACGAGGTGGAGATTTACCGCGAACTCAAGGCCCGTGGCATCCCCGTCATCTACGGGCCGATGGACTCGTTGGCGTACAAAGTCGAACTGAAGCACAAAAACTGGCGCAACATCAAATACTTGATCGAGTCCGGCGTCGAGTTTGGCCTGATGACCGATCATCCGGTGATCTTGCAGAAGATGCTGTTGTTCGAGCTGCGCTGGTTCTTGCGGATGGGGTTAAGCAAGCAGCAGGCGTTGGAGATCATCACCCGCAAAAACGCGAAAATCCTCGGCGTCGCCGACATCCTTGGTACGCTCGAACCGGGCAAGTGGGCGTCGTTCGTCGGCTGGAACGGCGATCCCTTCTCCCTGGAGAGCTATCCGCTTGCTGCATACGGGGAAGGCAAACTCGTCTTCCAGGAAGCGTGAATACGAATCATGAATCATGATTCATGATTCTCACGGGTCCATCCCTACATACGAGCCACCCGGCAGGTATGTTCGCCGCCTGCCGGGTCTGCGCGTCTAGCTCGCAACTCCCGCAGATGCCCAACCCGCAGCGCAGGTGCGCTTCCCACGAAAATTGATGTGGTAGACCGTGGCTTTGGCATAGTCGCGCCAGTGCCGTCAGCATCGGAACCGGCCCGCAGGCGTAGACACAATCCGGACGGCACGCTGCAATAGCCGCCTCGACCGCCTGCGTGACGAGACCTCGCGTGCCCATCGAGCCATCGTCGGTGGTGACACGTACGACTATAGGGGGACTGAAAGCTGATCGCTGATTGCTGACAGCTTCTTTCTCAAACGCCTCCGCCAGCAGCACATCCTCCGCCGTCCGCGCGCCGATGCAGACATCGACCGTATGCCCGGCAGCGAGTGTCGTCCGCGCCAGGAAGAGCAGCGGCGCGACGCCATAGCCGCCGCCCACGAGCAGATGATGCCGTCCGTACAGCACGAAGCCCTGCCCGAGCGGGCCGCGCACCCACACGCGATCGCCCGTGTTCAGCCGGTGCAGCGCCTCGCTGAACGGCCCCACGGCAACGACCATCAACGCTAGTGGATACGCCCCCGCAATGCTGAATGGCTTCTCGCTCACGTCCGGCAGCCACGCCATCACGTATTGCCCTGGCTGTGCGTCGGGCAGCGGTTTGTCGAAGATGAACGTCTTCGTGCGGTAGTTCTCTGTGCGAACTTCTGTTATAGTGAAAGTTTGGTGCATAGCTCCCTCAAAACAAACCACGAATCTTCACGAATCTACACCAATTTACCCTATTCGTGAGGATTCGTGTAAATTCGTGGTAGAAAAACTACAAAGCTGCGCCTCGCATTGCGTCCAGCGTTCTGTAGCCTTCTTGTAGCATAAATGCAGTCAACTCTGCCGCGATGTCGCCCAACGCTTTGACGCCGCGCGTCCACACCGCCGACCCGACGCCGACGGCGGTCGCGCCCGCCATAAGCATCTCCGCTGCATCGCGCCCGGTCGTGATGCCGCCCGTGCCGATGATGGGGACGCGCACCGCGCGGGCGATCTCGTAAACGCAGCGCAGCGCGATGGGTTTGAGTGCCGGCCCGGAGACGCCGCCGACCCGGTTGGAGAGCACCGGACGGCCCGCCTCGGCGTCGATGAGCATCCCCGGCATGGTGTTGATCGCGGTGATGGCGTCGGCACCGGCCTCGACGGCGGCAGCAGCGATGCGCCCGATGTTCGGCACGTTCGGCGCGAGCTTGACGCTGATGGGGATGTCGCCCGTATTGCGCTTTACCGCCTCTGTGACGGCTGCCGCGCTGTCACAGGAGGCCGCAAACGGTGTCCCGAACTCGTCGGCGACGTTGGGGCACGAGATATTGACCTCGATGCAATGCGGGCGCGCCGCCGCGATGATGCGTGCCACGGCGCCGAATTCCGCTATGGTTCCGGCGAAGATGCTGGCGATGAGTGCAACACCGAGCGGCTCCAGCCGCGCACGGGCTTCCGCCAGCATCCGCGCTTCTTCTTCCGCGCCGGGATTGCTCAGACCGATGGCGTTGAGCAGGCCGTGATCCCAATCCACTGCGACGGGGTTGGGATGCCCGGCGCGAGGTGCTGGGCCACAGCTCTTCGCCGTGACTGCCCCCGCGCCCGCGCGCGCCACACGCTCCAGTACGTCGGCGCTGGTGCCGAGGATGCCGGAGGCGAGGATGATGGGGTTACGTAGGTGCAAGCCTAGAAAATTACACGTCAAATCGGGCATAACCTTTCCTTTTACGCATCACGTATCACGCCGCCAAATAACGTTTTACTGCCTTGAACATTGCTTCGGAGATGCATTTCTCCTCCCGCAATGTCTCGAGAATCTGGCCGATGGTGAGGATGGCGTGCAGGCGCAGTCCCTTTTCCGCCAGCATTGCGCCCCCGCCCTGTTCCCGGTCTACGAGCACGACGACATCTTGCACCTTGAGTCCTGCATCCTGCATTGTCTGGATCGCTGTGACGATGCTCCCCCCGCTGGTGACGACGTCCTCGATGGCGACAGCGGTCTGACCAGGCTCGAAGGCGCCTTCGATGGCCTGTCCGGTGCCGTGCGCCTTGACCTCCTTGCGCGGGTAGATCATCGGACGGCCTAGGTGCAGCGCGACGGCAGCAGCAGCGGGCAGTGCGGCATAGGGCACGGCGGCGATGCAGTCGAAGTCAAGAGCACTTACCACATCCACATAGGCCGCGATGACGCGCCGGAAGACCTTTGGGAAGGAAATCACACGCCGCAGGTCGATGTAGATGGGCGACGTTTTGCCCGACGCCAGCGTAAACTCGCCGAACTTGATGCAGCCGGCTTTGAACAATTCAAGAGTCAGAACCGTCATCCCAGACCTGACAGGTTTTTTAAAACCTGTCAGGTCTGAACGCACCACGTTAATCTGATCTCGCAAGTCCTGCGCCGCCGCACGCGGGTTCTCCGCGTAAAGGACAGCGCGGGAAACGGGCACGATCACCCCGCAGCCCTGCGCGTCCAGCCCGGCGCTGAGTGCCGCTTCCAGGTCGCCGCCTTGCGCGCCGACGCCGGGTGCCAGAATCCACCGGTCTGGCGCGAGGGCGCGCACGGTCGCCAGCGCCTCCGGCTGCGTCGCACCAACGACGAAGCCGAGTTGCGCCGCGCTGCCCCAGGCCTGCGCCTGCACGGCGATGTGCTCGAACAACGGCGGCGCACCGTGTTGTTGTACTTCTGCCGCAGAGGGATTGGATGTGTAGCACAGGACGAAAACCGTTTTCCCTTCGTATGCCAGGAAAGGCGTGATGCTATCCTGTCCCAGGTATGGGCTGAGGGTGACGGCATCGGCGTCCAATTCATCGAAGACGGCGCGGGCGTAGGCTTTGGCCGTGCTGCCGATGTCGCCGCGCTTGGCGTCGAGCAGCACGGGGACATCGGCTGCGTGACACGCGGCGATCACCTCGCGCAGCGCGTCCCATCCCGCCGCACCGTACTGCTCGAAGAAGGCGCTGTTGGGTTTGTAGCAGCATACCAGATCGGCGGTCTGCGCGATGATGTCCAGGCAGAACGCCTTCACGCGCGCTATCGTAGGCGCATCTGGCAGGAAATCCGCCGGAAACTTACTCGCATCCGGGTCCAGTCCCACGCACAATAACGAGTTGTTGTGGGTGATCGCTTTGTTCAATTTGTCTACAAAACTAGATTTCATTTCATCCTCCAATTCGTGATGCGTGAAACGTGATTCGTGATTGGCTCTTCACGTATTAGGCATCACGTATCTCGGTTATGCCTTTCCCAGCACCGCTGCCAATAACGCCATACGCACGTACATCCCATTTTTCACCTGGCGGAAGTAGGCGGCGCGCGGGTCGTCGTCCACGTGATAGTGGATCTCGCCGACGCGGGGTAGGGGATGCATCACGACCATCTTTTCTTTAGCGCGTGTCATCAACTCCATCGTGATTTCGTAGCAGTCCTTGACCTCTTCGTACTGCTTGGGATCGCTGAAGCGCTCTTTCTGGATACGGGTGACGTAGAGTACGTCGGCGTTCTCGATGACGTCGGCGACATCGTGTGTCTCGCGGACTTTAATGCCCCGGTCGATCAGCTCGTTCATCAACGCCATCGGCAGGCGCAGTATTTCTGGTGAGACGAAGCGCAGGCTGACGTCGTCGTACTGCATCAGCAGCCGGGTGAGGGAGTGGACGGTACGCCCGTAGCGTAGATCGCCCACCATCGCGATTTTTAGCCCATCGATGCGGCCCAGTTCCTCGCGGATGGTGAAGAGATCGAGCAGAGCCTGGGTGGGATGCTCGCCCGTACCGTCGCCCGCGTTGATAACCGGCACGGAGGCGTAGTCCGCTGCCAGTTGCGCCGAACCGATCTCTGGGTGGCGTAGCACGATGACGTCGGCGTATTGTTCGAGGGTGCGGATGGTGTCGGGCAGGCTTTCCCCTTTGCTGACGCTGCTGAACTGCACGCCCTGGGTGATCGGGATGATGCCGCCACCCAGGCGCTCCATCGCCGCGATGAACGAGGCGCTGGTGCGCGTGCTCGGTTCGTAGAAGAGACAGGCCAGCACATAACCCTTGAGCAGGTCGCAGCCCCCCACGCGCGCGACCAACTCGCGCATCTCCTGCGAGCGGGTAAAGATGTACGACAGCGTATCGCGGTCGAATTGATCCACGGAAATGACGTCGTGACCGGTCATCCCGTTGCCTTCGTCCTTTTTGAGCGTCATCTTGCCATAATCGAATAACTTAGGTAATGTTTGAAGCTGTTCCATCGCTATTTCCTCCCTTTGGTTTGAAAAATAGATCTCTACTTTCACAAAAAAGAACCCGCTCAATAGCGGGTCCTTTTGGGTGAACGAAAAAATGCGCCGTCTTCAAAGATTAGAGCGCCGTGTATTTTCACACGCTCCACTTTCCCCCGGACGGCCATGCCAGAAAAAGGACTCCAACCACATTTGGTATGGAGTCCTTCATTCGATAAGGTGTACGCTGCATCAAAATCGATCTCGATCCACGTCTCCGGTTGCTCCGGCAGGCCGAAAATCCGCCGTGGATTGTGCGCCATCAATTCGACCACGCGTTCCAGCGTGAGCCGCCCCTCGTGGACGGCGGTGAGCATCAGTGGCAACGCGGTCTCCAGACCGGGGACGCCGGGTGGCGCGTCGGAGCCGAGTTTCGGTTTGAGTTTCTCGGCGCGCGTATGCGGCGCGTGGTCGGTGGCGATGCAGTCAATCGTTGTATTGATGTGTGTCCAGAGTGCATCCACATCTGCCTGGGGTGCCAAGCGCGGACGCATGTCACCTAACGGTCCAAGCCGTGCAGCATCAGCATCCGTGAGGAAGAGATGGTGCGGTGTGACCTCGCAGGTGACCGGCAGACCGCGTACTTTCGCCGCGGCGATCAGCGCAATCTCGTCGGCGCGGCTGACGTGGCAGAAGTGCACGCGATGTCCGTATGCTGCTGCCAGCCCGATGCCCACGGCGATGGTGCGGCCTTCGGCGTGCATCGCGATGACCTTGTCCTTGGGCCAGACGTGGAAACAGGCCAATAGTGTGGCAAGATTGTCGATCCGCAGCGGGCCGTAGGTCTGATCGGCGTAAATTTTGAGGCCGGCGGTTTCACTGGCTAGCATAGGCAGTTCGTCCAGATGATCGGGTGATGCACCGGCATAGAAATGCACATCGCACAAAGCTTCAGCTGTGGCGCGTTGCTGGACATCGTGAAGCGTTTCGCGGGTGGTGAGGGGTGGGGTGGTGTTGGGCATTGCCAAAACGGTGGTGAATCCTCCTGCGACGGCAGCGGCTGTGCCGGTGAAAAAATCCTCCTTGTGCTCACCGCCCGGAACGCGGAGGTGAACATGCACATCGGCCAGGCCGGGAAGACGTACACATCCTTTGTTTGGCATTGCTTTATAACCCGTCAAATGATAGCAGAAGTTAGGATTTTCGCAAGTTGCCCCTTTTCCAGAAAGAGAATAATGCCCTTGCATACAGGCCAGGCGTTGATGCCAACTTTGTCTGGATCGTTCAATCGGGGAATGAAAAGGCGTGGGGTCGCAAGACCCCACGCCTTTGGTAACCGCTACTCTTGCTGAAGATTATTTGACTGCCAGACGCTCAATCAATGCCTGCAAGTCCGCAGCCGCTTCGTCAACTGTGGATTCTCCGTATGCGACCTGCTGACCAATCAACTCGAGCTCATTCACAAACTCTTGGTCGTTCGGCAGGTTCGGGTCCTGCGGGATCGTGCGATCGGCGACTGCATCGTAGATCTGGTAAACCGCCGCATCCGTCTTGCTGGCCCCGACGGAGGTTGCTTGACGCACAACCGGCGAGGAAGGTATACCTCTATTGGTTTGGAGTACCGCGCCCGCCGCGGGGCTGGTCACGAAGAAGTTGATGAACAGCGCCGCCGCTTCCTTGTTCTGGCTGTCCTTGTTCATGCCCAAGTACTGGCTCATCTGGATGACGTACGACGGTTCGCCGCCCACAGGGAGCGTCGTCGCGGCGAGTTCGTCGGTCATGGCCGCCTGATAGCTTGCTAACTGGTTACTCCAGATCAGACCGATCGCTGCCTTGCCTGCCACGAGCGCTGAGCTATCCGGTCCATCTTCGCTGTAGGTGTAGGTGGTGTCTGGGTCGGGGATTAGCCCCTCATCACGCATATCCGCCCACATCTGAAGCCATTTCTTGGCGGACTCAACCGTCGCGTAGGATTTGCCGCCTTCGTCGGAGGTCCAGATCGGAGTATCCTCCTGGCGGTAGAAGTAGCTGAGGTAGTTCGCCTGGTTGGTGCTGTTATCCACGAAGGGGAAAACGCCCTCGGGGAGTGCTGCCTGAAGCTCCCTGCCATAGTCCACCAATTCTTCCCAAGTCATATTATCCTTCGGAACCGCAACACCCGCTGCCTCGATCATCGTCTTGTTATAGGCGAGGACAAGTGTGTTTGTACCGAGACTTATGCAATAGAGATTGCCATCGGCGTCTGTCGCGGGGATGAATGCGGTTTGGTCAAACGTCGCGGGAGTGTCGATCAGGAGCTGATTGCCGAGATAGCCATTGAACGGCTCAAGATACTGCTCGTAATCAGGCCAGTTGCCGCCGAACTGTATAATGTCGGGGGCATTGTTGGCCGCTAGCTGTGTATCAAGAATCTGGAAGTGGTCACCTGCGCCGCCGTTGGGCTCACCCGCGACTTTGATCTCGGGATAAGCTGCCTCGAACAGTGCGATAACCTGTAAGGTTCTGGCTGCGCGGTCGTCGTTGCCCCACCAACCGAAGCGGAGTTCGGCTGGCTCACCCGTGTATTCTGGAAGTCCGTCGGCGCGGACCGGGACCTCGACTTCTACCGTGACTTCTTTCACGACCTCTTTCTCCACCTCCACGGTTTTGACGACTTCTACTTCCACCGTTTTAACAACTTCAACCTCTTTCTCAACAACCTGGGTCTCAACAATGACCTCGGGTGTTGGCGTGGCGCACGCCGCAAGCATCACCACGAGCAGCGCCAACAGTGTGATTGCGCGGAATCTTTTCATCTTTGAATCCTCCTGTTTCTGTTTGGTTTTCTGTATAGTTTTAGAGAGCAGACCCGAAATATGTTACCTATCATCTCATCACTTCATATTCAACTCCTCCTGTGCTTGAACTTAACCCTTTATGCCTGTGGTCGTGATGCCCTGTGCGAAGTACTTTTGCAGGGAGAAGAACAGGATAAAGGAGGGAACCATAGATAGTGTAGACATCGCCAGCGCGCCGCCCCAGTTGTTCACCGCGCCCGCGTCGCCGACGAACGTGCGCAATGCTCTCGACACGCTGAAAATTGGCGGGTTTGTGAGGTACAGCAGGTGGTTGAAAAAGTCGTCCCACGTCCATAGGAATGTAAACAGCGCAGTCGTGACCAGAGCGGGGACTGCGTTCGGTAAGATGATACGCAGGAATACCCCAATTGACGAGCACCCGTCGATAATCGCTGCCTCGTCGAGCTCTTTTGGCAGACCGCGTATAAACTGTACAAGTAGAAACACGAAGAACGCGTCCGTCGCGAGGAATTTCGGCACGATTATCGGGAGGAGTGATCCAACCCACCCGAAAGTGTTAAACAGGATATAGCGCGGCACGATCGTGACCTGACCCGGGAGCATAAGCGTTAGCATCATTACCGCAAACCAGAAGCTCTTTCCTGCGAATTCGAGTCGCGCGAACGCGTACGCTGCCATTGTGCAAGATATCAGGTTCCCGATGATAGCCACTGTGCACATGATGAGCGAGTTTGCAAAGAATCTCCCAAAGGACGTCCCTGCATAGCCTTTCCACCCGCTTATGTAGTTTTCAATGGTCACGGCTTTCGGTATGAGTCCCGGGTCGCTGAAGATCATATTGTTGGGCTTGAACGAGCTGACAATCATCCAGAGTACGGGGTAGATCATGAACAGCCCCAAGGCGATGATGAACAGATGGGTCAAAGTATGGCGTACGATCGTGCTGGTTTTCATGTTATTCCCCGGTCCCATATGACACCCACAAATTCGATGTTTTGAAAACGACCGCCGTGAGCACCCCGATAATGAGCAGTAGCACCCATGCCATAGCAGATGCATACCCCAACTCGTGGTATGTCCATCCCTGAATATACAAGTGGAGGGTATAAAATAGTGTAGAGTTGAGCACGCCGCCGCTGCCGCCACCGATGATATAGGCC
>JBNGDO010000081.1:0-22116 GCA_049975385.1 Anaerolineae bacterium
TTTGCAGGGGCATTATACACGAAAGTGCGAAGTTATTAATGGACGACCCCTAAGCGAGAAGATACGCTCATCACACGATATTTCGATCACCTGCACCTCGCCAGTATCGAGCACCTTGGCGACGTGATGCTGCCAGTCGTCGGGTCCCTTCTGCCCCACCTGGATATCACCCCAGGAAAGCAGGGGAGCGCTGCCCGCGTTAGCATAGAGGATCGTTCCATCTTTGGCTATCCTGAGCACTGGATTAGGATTCTCGCCCGGAAAGTGGGACAGGTTCTCGATCTCCGCCTGCGCACGTATCCGCTCCGTCACATCAAAAAGCGAAAACGCCAACCCTTGCATCTCGCCATTCTCATTTTTCACCGGCATCAGCGTCCAATCCCAGTAAGTGGTCCCCCACTCGGGATGATCCGGGAACTCGAAGGGCCTGGCGCGAAAATCGACCGATTCGCCGGTATCCCTGACGTGCTCGAAAATCGCCCGATTCTCCTCATGGGGAAACAGCTCAAAATGATTGTGACCGATCAACTCTTCCCGGCTATGACCACAACCCCGAACATACGCGGAGTTGACCTCCAAAAAGTTAAATTCTGGATCCAGGTAGGCCAGGTGAGCAGGGGTGTTCTCCATAATGACTTGCAGGATGTTCCGCTCTTTCTGGAGCGCCGTCGCAAGATCCTCTATCTGCTTGCGATGGAGAACTTGCTCGGTGATCTCGCTGGTTAGGATCAACACGCTCTCGATGTCACCATCTTGGTTGCGCAGTGGGACGTGATCCACGTTCCAGTATGTTCGCTCGCGCCCGGGGCCCAACGAAGCCTCACGTTCGCGGATACTCACCGTCTGCCCCGTGCGGTACACAGTCTCGATAAACTCGAGTGCCCCCCTGGCAACAATATCGGGGAAAACTTCGCCAATCGTGCGGCCGACCATGGGCACGTTTGGCATGCTAGAGGAGGCCTGATAGTAGGGGTTGACCATCTCGTAGCGATGGTCTGGACCACGCACAATGGCGACGCCGACCGGGGCCTCATCAATCAATCGTTCCAGGAGTTCCCGCTGGCTACAATTGTCGGTCAAAAGGCACGCGATTTCTTCCTCAGTCTGCTTACGCGCGGTAATATCCTGGAAAACCGCTACCCCGCTGACAACATCACCCGTATCGTCAGTCACAGGCGCAGCTCCAGCCAAGATCGCGCGCTCTCGACCATCCGGCCAACGGACCAGGATCTCAGCGTCCTTAACGACCTACCTAGTCTCCAGAGCCTGCACCAACGGCATCTCCTTCACTGGAAAGAGCGATCCATCGGGTCGGTAGGTCTTATGAGCACGCTCAGGGCGGCGCACATCCCCGGCGAGGCCACCATCCAAGATCGATTCGGCTGCTGGATTGTTCATCAGGACTCTGCCGTCTCCATCGCAGACGATCACCCCCACCGGCATCACGTCGAGAAGGGAGCGCAGCAGGTTATTCGCCATCTGGGTTTCTCCCTGCTCCTCGCGCTGTCGGCGCAACGCCTCGCCAGTTTCCCGAATCTTGGCAAGGATTGCAGAGAGTTCGTCTCGTAGGCCAGCAAAATCCTCCTGCTGCTCCGCAGGCAGGTCCTCTAGCCGCTTATCTACAGCTCTGATCCGTTGCTCTAAATTTTGCTCCATACTATCCGCCTTTACCGGTCAACTCGTCTAACTCTGCCCAATTATACACAAGGAAATAGCTCGTACCAGTCAATGGATTCACAGGTGGGGAATGTTACTGAGGGAAACCATGGGCACACGGAATGTGAGCAGCGAAAATGTGACCAGTACCTACGCAGAATGCAATCGCAGCATCAACAAGCTGACCGCGAGACGAAGCAACCAGCGAGTCCGTCAACGCGCACTTCTTCGTTCTCTCTCTTCTTCAGAAGCTGGATGAGCGGAGGACAGCCAAAGTCTAGTGAGTGGCGCAGGCGATACACGGATCAAATGCGCGCACAACGCGGCCAACAGCGCGCTCTAATTCGAGGTTGACCCGCTCAGGGGTGATGTAGCGTTCGGCAGCGACGCGTAGCGCGCGTTCGATCGCCAACACGTTATGCACGGTGGGGATGACGAACTCTGCCTGGGCAATCAGGCCGTCTTCGATGCGATAGTGGTGGATGAGTGGCCCGCGTGGGGCTTCGACCAAGCCATACCCCTCGCCGTCACGTGGCTCATAGGGGAGACGAGTCTCCGCACCGTCGAGGGGTTCAGTCAAGATTTCTATCGCACGCTCGATGGCATAGACTAACTCGATGCCGCGCGCCAGGTCGAAGAGAAGGATGGCATGCGCCGGTTGCCCAAACTCTTGGTGAAAGCGCTGCAAATACTCGTTTGCGCGGGGTGTCCCCAGGCTGTCTACGAGGTTGGCGCGTGCCAGGCTGTTCGCCCGCAGCACATTACCCTTGTAGCTGGTCTTTTCGGCGTAGCTGTACTCGGCTTCCTCCACCGTCAAGAAGGCGCGGTAATCGCGCGCTGAGAACTGCGCGCAAACGTCGCCGCCCTCACATCCCATCAGTCGCAGGAAGTCGCCGTAATAGTTGGGCTTCGTCCCGCTGACTGCCGTGAGGTAACAGGCGGGTGCATCGTCGCCCCAGGTGCCCAGGCGTTCACTCAGCGCTACTGAGTACGCCCAATACGTGTCGAAGAGCGCACATGCCACAGGCAGCGCTTCCGCCAATTCCGCTCGCATCGTGTCCGCGGCCTCTGCGCTGATGCCGCCTGTCACGCCGCCGATAACGGCTTTGACCGGGTGAATGAACTGCCCGCCCGCCAACGAGATGAGGTGCGTCCCGGCCTGCCGAACGTGCAGGGCACGCGCCGCTACACCCGCGAGCGCGTCGCCATCCATACCGGTTTCATCCACGTCGAAGATACTGTCCACGCCCAGACGGTCGGGCATCGTGAAGATGAAGAGCGACGTGGCCTGGTTCTGTAATAGCTGGCCGAGCATTAACAACTCACGGATGGTGAGCGCCAACGGCGGTGGCGTAACGCCGTAGGCATCTTCCAGCGACTTGACGGAGGCAACGTGGTGTGCCGTCGAGCAGACGCCGCAGATGCGCGGCACGATCACCGGCATCTGCTCAGCGGGAGCGCCTTTCACCAGGTACTCGAAGCCGCGAAATTCTGTAGCCTGGAATTTGGCGGACTTCACGATCCCATCACGCACATCGACGACGACACGAGCATGCCCTTCGATACGGCTCAGGGGGAAGGTCAGCGTCGTCATCTCAGAGCACCTTCTCTTTCGGCCGCGGCTGATAATCACCACCGACAGTTTTGTTGTCGGCGTAATCGGAGAACTGGAAGAGGAAGAGCGCTAACTGCGGCGAGCGCAGCGCAGCGTCGACCTCCTCATCGGGCACGTCGGTGAGTGAGGCAAAGACGCGCTTGATGCTCTTAAGCCAGACACTCGATTCCTTCTCGATGAAGACATCGGATGGCCCACGACATCCAACGCACGGATGGCCCGCGCGCGTGCACGGGGCGCGACATCCCCCCCGCGTCGATGACCCGACGCAGATGTAGCCCTGGTTGATCAAACAAATGTCGGGCAGCACCTCACCCTGCTGGAAGCCCAACAGGTGTTTGGGTTTCATATCTCGTAGCTTACGACGTCCGCATTCCTGGCAGACGGTCTTACTTGCCTGGAAGGCTTCGGGATCGGTCAGCACTGCCATAAACAGCTCCGAGGTTGGGGGGCAGCCCGGCACGTATAAATCCACCGTGACGAAGGCATCAACCGGGTGGGATTTGGGGAGCAGCCGAGGCACGTGTGGACGATCCGTTTCGGCCAGGAAAAGTGCGCGCACCTCGTCGCGGTCACCCAGGTTGGCGACGCCTCCGGAAATTGCACACGTGCCCACCGCCACCACCTGCTGCGCATTCTTGACCGCGCGCCGCAGCTTGTAGAGGTCTTCGTCGGTGCGCACGCCGCCGCTGATGAGCAGCACGTCCACGTCCGGCACATCCTCAACGGAGACCACCAGCGGCATGTAGACCAGCTTGTATTGCTCCACCCAGGCCTCGGCGTTGAGAAGTGCCACTTCGCAGCCAGCACACCCTGAAAGCTGCAACACGGCAAAGCGTTTCATTACAATTCCTATTCTCTGGCGATGAATTTCAAGGTCAGCGCGGGCCAGGCTACGTCTTTAGCTGTTTCCACGGTCGTTTCGGCCAACAGCCCCGTCTCAAGCCACTCCCGGGTTCGCTCATTAGGCGCTTCGACCGTCAGCACATCTCCCTCAAGCTCCACGCCTGTCGTTGATTCGAAGAACTTGAATTTGCTACGACGCATCTTGGTACGAAGCTCTTCAAGAATTGCATCCCACAGTTCGGACGCCGAAAGGTCGCGTACTTCCACTTCCTTCGCGTCGGCTATGACAGCCTCTTCCACTTCCGCGAGCTCTTCCGGCGCGAGCATACTGAGCGGCAACGGTGGCACGCCCTGCAAGAGACGTTCCAGCACCGTCTTGAAACGCGCAGGCGGCTCTAAATGCGTCATCAGACGTCCCACTGCAATCCAATCGGCGACGGCGTCCGCGCCGTTATCGACTACCGCGCGACGCACCAGTGCAAGATCGGCGGTCGCCCCCGTCTCCCGGCTAAAGCTGACCAGGGCTTGAAAGGCGCTCTCAAGATCCGGGCGCAGCGGCACGATTTTCTCGGTTCTTTCCTCAGACGGAGCAAGGGGCTTCAATTCGATCTCGCGGTTCAGCACGAAGTCGGTGGTGGGTTCGCCAGATTGATCGAGCAGTAGATAACCAGCATCAACACATTCACGGAGCGCCTTGCCAATCACACCAGACTCTTTGATACCGGTCTTTTCCTCGAACTGCGCGAGCGTGATATGGACGGGAATCGCCCGCCCGCTTTCCACATCGCCGCCCCACGTCTGCCGTAGCGCCACACACAGCACCTTCCAGGCATCGGACGAGAGTGCCGGCATCACCCGGTCGAAGAGAATATTGCGCACGGCTGTAAATTCCGTATAAGGATTGGCGAATAATTTCTCCCCCATAGTCTAACCTCCACAGTGATTGATGAAATAGCGAAGCGCCTGCGCGATCAGGTAAGGCCGTTCCAGGAAAATAAACCAGCCAGACTTTGGCGCTGGCGCAGGAACTTTCCTCTGATGTGGCCTGGTCAAAATCCTGGAACTACCTAAGTGCGCTGGGAATCACTCTAAGTATACGGCACAATGAAAAAGCGGTCAATTCGCACCCGAATGTGGTACAATTGCAGGGACACTTTAATGTGAGGGGGTAAAGTTTATGAAACAGTGGATTGTGGGTCGAATGTCGCGCAAAGGAATCGTTATCGTCGCCATACTTATCGGAGTTGCTGTCACGCTCTGGGCAAACGCAGTTGTCTCTGCCCCGGATCTGGAGGCGCAGCAATTCAGCTACGCCAACGGGCGATTTGGGTTCGGGTGGACCCGAAAGGTGAGCAATGTAGTGGAACGCGGATGGCCTACCTATCTCAATGCCGGCTGGTATTGGGATTGGGCCGCGCGCGGCGCAACAGCACTGCCCCCGCTCCAGTACGTGCAGACCGTCCATGTCAGGCCCGTCTTGGACAGCGGCATCCAGGTCGGCTATACCGCCACGCCGACCGGTACAACACTGCTCTCCGTAATTGCCGAGCAGCCAGGAGCCACATGGTTCATCGGCAACGAGCCGGATTGTAGCACTATGGATAACATGCGCTCCGAGTGGTACGCGCGGGCCTATCACGACGTCTACTACTTTATCAAGGCCGCCGATCCCACGGCGAAAATCGCCGCCGGCAACATCGTGCAACCTACGCCTATGCGCTTTATGTACCTGGATCGCATCCTAGAAGAGTACCAAACGCGCTATGGTGAGACACTCCCGACGGATATGTGGAGCATCCACAGCTACATCCTGTGCGAGAAGTGCTATCCCTACAACATCCCCTCCGAGCCGTTTGCCTGGGGCGCGTGTTGGGTGCCAGACTGGCCAAGCCGTACTGCCTCTGAACCGTACGCCACGTTCTACTCGGTGTACGATCACTGGGACATCGATATCTTCACCCAGCGCATCGAGACGTTCCGCCAATGGATGTATGACAACGGTTATCGTAACCACCCGGTGGTCATCCCCGAATACGGCATCCTTTTCTACGAGGGACTGGTGTATAGCGGCTCCACCTACGATGCCAAAAGCCGAGAATTTATGTACGACGGATTCGACTGGATGCGGTCAGCCCGCGACCCCCTCACCGGCTACCGGCCAGACGACGACCGGTTGGTCCAGGGGTGGGCCTGGTACAGTCTGGATCACGGGGACTATCCGGGTGGCACGCTCTTCGATCCGTATACCTTCCAACCCACAGTGATGGGCCAGGACTATGCCGCCTACACAGCGCAGGTCACGCCCACGGTTGACTTACTGACCCTCGACGTGCATGTCACCACGCCCGTCACGGAGACTGGGACAGCGGTCACAGCGACCGTCTACTTCACCGTTTCTAACGCAGGGAATATCGGCACGGAAGGATTGATCGTCGCCAAAGCGATCGGCAACTCACCGAGCAGTCCCGCGCACTATGCCATCATCGACGGGACGACGATAGACCACCTCGGATGTTGCGGTGATCACGAAACGGTCGCGCTGCCCTGGCCAAATTACATCGTTGGCGGGGATTACGATTTCTACGCCACCGCCCTGGAGATAGACTTGCGCGTCACTGGCGTTTGGACGCCAATGCTGATCGACGTTGCCACACCGGTCACGCCGACGCTCTATGCCAGCTTCAGCAACGAGGGCTATTCGGAGATGGGCGAACCGCTGACGGTGACGTTCTATAGTAACAGCAGCGTCCAGATCCCAATCGGGCAGGTGGTGATCCCCGAACTCGGCTGTTGTGGTAATGAGCAGATCGTCTCGGTTTCATGGCCCAATCTCACCGGTGGCGTTTATCCGTTCTGTGTGACGGCGGAAACAACTTACGTTCAAACCGAACCAGCATGCGACCTCCTGTGGATCAACCCTCCTTACCAGTACTATATACCGTTCATGATTCAGGAAACGGAATAATCGCCCCTATCAACGCATCAAACAGAATACAATCAGCGGCCACTTGATGAAGTGGCCGCTGACATTTGAAAAACTCGAAATCGCTACGCAGTTATATCGGCAAGATAACAGTTGTCATTCATTTTGAGCAGTTTGTAAAATTGTCCGTCGAACTCGAGCACGTTGACCGCACAGGTATCCTGTCCCAGATGCCAGAAACGTTCGTTGCCGAGGCCAAGGATGCCCAACAAAATCAGCCGGTTGACCACGGTATGCGCCACAATGATCACCGTCTCTCCACGATGGCGTTCGACAATCTCGCCGAGCGCGCCCATAGCCCGGAGCCGCACCGCTTGCAGCGTCTCACCGCCGGGAATGGGAGCGCCTTGTGGCTGCGTGTACCACGTCTCCAGAGCCTTCCCCCACCCCTGATCGCGCAAATCAGCGGATGTATAGCCCTCCCAGGCACCGTAGTCGATATCCAGCAAGCCCGGGTGGGCGCGCTCGTGCAACTGTAATGGCTGTGCAATCTTCTCGGCGGTCTGCCGTGCGCGCAAAAGCGGGCTGCAATAGATAGCGCCGGGCGTCCAATGTGCGAGTATGTAACGCGCCGTCGCCTCAGCCTGCGCTACTCCTATCGCATCGAGCGGAATATTCGCGCGACCGCGAAAGCGATCTTCAATATTCCAGGCCGTCTGCCCGTGGCGTGCCAGAATCACCGTCGTCGTCATCGACTCTGTCATCATGTCATCGACACCTGCACTTTAGCTCCACAATTCACGCACAAAGTCGCCTCCGGAGCATTGAGGAACCCGCAACGCGCGCACACTACCGGCTGAGCGTCGGCCAACGGCGCGCCACATGCCTGGCAAGTATGGGTGCCCAGGTCATTGGGCGTGCCGCAATAAGCACACACCACATTTTGGAAGGCCGCCGCCGTTCCTAATCCGCTGCCCCGGTTCTGGCAATACTCGCCCACCGCCTTCCAAATCTCCGTGCGCAATCCCAACCAGCGCACATTGCGGGCAACGTCATCCAATTCGTCCAGCAGCCGCAAAGGATTGCGCCATCCCTTCAAGCCCGTTCTGGCCAAATCTGCCGCCACACCGAGGACCTGTTGTTCACTCACCGACACCGTCACGCCGGTTTGCATCGGCGTGATGTACACCGTCACTTCGGTGTTGGGATCGCCATGCTCGACCCTGCGGCTCCGAATGTGCACCACCGCACGCCGGCCTTCGGCGCGCATCCACTCCGCCCGCGTCTCTCCCTGATCGAAGCGCATGACGAGCACGCGCGCCATGTCTTCGGCGCTGATGTCGCCATGGTACAATCGCTGCTCAACCTTTTCGGCCATGATCTACGTCCCCACACTTAACCGAGTTGAACGAAGTCCTCCGCCGGGATCACGAACAGTGTGGCCTTGTGTTCCCCAGGATCGGGCTCGCGACATGCACCTTCGATCAACGCGAAGACTTGGTCCAGCGATTCCTCTTCCACCCCGATGAGTAACGTGACCCGCCCATGCCGCAAAAAGCCGCCCGTGCTCGCCACACGCGTCACCCGGAACTCATTTTCCACCAACGCATCGGAAACATCCATTGCATCAGAGTCTTTCACAATCGCCATAATGAGTTTCATCTATTCACCTCACAATTGCACAAAGCGTTCCACCGGAAGGACGAAAACCGTCGCCCCGCCTACAGAAGCCTCAATCATCATCGGATAACCAGGCGTCAATGAAAGCTCAACGCCCATCGGCACATAACGCGTGCGCCGTGGGCATTGCTCTCGCACTAAAGCAAAGAACTCGGGCAACCGCGTGGACGGCAACCCGATCAACAAGGTCACCAGCGCCTCGTGAAGAAATCCTCCCACCGCATCTACCATGGTTACAGAGAACTTCTCCTTGTTTAGCGCCTGGATCAAGTCACGGGACTGACTGCCATCGACGATCGCGATCGCCAAACGATCGATAGTTTCTTGACGCATAGACCCTCCCCTCAAGGTTGCAACAAACGTTTCTTTCATTATAATCGGTTTACGCTAACAAGAAAAGTGTAGGGGAATCCGTGGATAACGAAAAAAATACACTCTACGTTCAACCAGGTGACATTGTACTCCTGGTTGGCAAAGATCGCAAGGAAAGTATCACCTTTGTGGAACCGGGGAAGGAATTCCAGACACATCACGGCGTGTTGCCCCACGACACGATTATCGGACGACAGTGGGGAGAGCGCGTTACGACACACCTCGGCTATGCATACCAGATCCTTCCCCCCTCGCTTGAACAACTCGTGCGTTCCATTCGCCGCGCCACGCAGATCGTCTACCCCAAGGAAATCGGCTACATGCTGATGAAGATGAACATCGGGCCGGGTACGCGCATCATCGAGGCAGGAACCGGCAGCGGCGGCCTCACGCTCGCCCTGGCACGCATGGTGATGCCCCACGGCCACGTCTACACCTACGAAGCGCGCCCGGAGATGCAAGCGCTAGCGCAGAAAAACCTCGAAAGCCTGGGATTGGCATCCTACGTCACGTTTAAAGTCCGCGATATTGGTGAGGGTTTCGATGAACAGGGCGTCGATGCCGTGTTTCTCGACGTACGCACGCCGTGGGATTACCTGCAACACGTCCACACCGCGCTCAAGGGCGGCGGCTTCTTCGGCAGCCTGCTGCCAACGACCAACCAGGTCGCCGCACTGCTGCGCCATCTCCAACAGCCCGCCTTCGGCTATAGCGAAGTTGAAGAGCTTATCCTGCGCCCCTACAAACCTGTGCCGGGTCGCCTGCGTCCCTTCGACCGCATCATCGCCCACACCGGCTATCTCGTCTTCGCCCGCGCCTTGCGCGGTGCATTCGACCCGGACTTACCTACCGCCCCGGAGGATTTCGGCGACCCCGACCTCACAATCGACTGAGCAGCTCTCGCGCGGCGACCATCCCCGAAGCCGACGCCTGAATCAGACCACGCGTCACGCCGGCCCCGTCGCCACACGCGAACAGCCCGGCAACCTCTGTCTCCATTACAGGCGTCAGGTGTAGCCGGTTGGAGTAGAACTTGGCCTCAACGCCGTACAACAGCGTGTGGCGCGAGGCCACGCCTGGGGCAATCTTATCCATTGCGTGCAGCATCTCCAGGATGTCGACGACGTAACGGTAAGGCAGCACGAGATTCAAATCACCGGGCGTGGCACTCGGCAGCGTGGGCTGGACGATAGAGCGCGACAGCCGTTCGGGTGTCGAACGCCGCCCCTCCTCCAGGTCGCCCAAGCGCTGCACCAGAATCCCCCCGCTCAACAGGTTGGCCAGCCGCGCCACGCTCTTGCCGTACGCAATCGGATCGTCGAAAGGCTCGGTAAACGTCTTGCTCACCAGCAGCGCGAAGTTAGTGTTCGACGTCCGGTGCTCCGCGAACGAATGACCGTTCACCGTCATCACATCGCCGACGAACTCTGTGCTCACCTCACCATAGGGGCACATGCAAAATGTGCGGACTTGATCGTCGAATCTATCGGAGTAATAGATGAACTTGGACTCGTACACCAGGCGCGTAATCGGCTCTAGCACTGGCGCGGGCAGTTCCACGCGCACACCCAGGTCCACCGGATTGCGAGCAATCGTCAGCCCCAGGTTTTTCGCCGTCGTTTCCAGCCAGGACGCGCCCTCGCGTCCCGGCGCGAGGATCACTGCTCCGGCGTCAATCCGCTCACCCTTGCGCGTCTCCACACCGCGCACCTGCCCATTCTCGGTCAGGATTGTGGCGACTTCGGTTCGGGTACGGATCGTGACACCGCGCGTCAGCAACGCATCGCGCATCGCGCGCATCAGATCGACGCAGCGTTCCGTGCCGATATGCCGAATGGGCACCGACACAAAACGCAGGTGCGCCAGGCTCGCGCGCTTTTCCAGTTCCTCGATCTCGTCAGTGTAGATACCGTGAATCTTGTCTGGCGCGCCAAACTGGCAGTACAGCGCATCGGCCTGGTGAATCAACTCAGAAGCCTGTGCCTCGCCCAGAATCTCGGCAAGATGACCGCCTACCGCAGGCGAAAGCGTGAGTTTGCCATCGGAGAATGCACCCGCCCCACCCCAACCATCGAGGATCGCGCAAGGCTGGCAATGGCGACACGTACCACCGTGTTCGCGCAGGGGACAGATGCGCTGGTCAATATCGGCGCCCTTATCGAGGATGGCTACGCGCACCTTTGAATTCTGGCTTAGCTCAAGGGCGGCGAAGATACCGGCTGGACCGGCACCCACAATCAACACGTCAAAGTCGTTCTCTTGCATACACCCTCCCGATATCCATTGGGTATGTCGAAGAAGAGCGTGCGGGGACTGAGCAACAATATAGGTCGGATGGTCAATCCGACCTACGTGATACCCCCGTCAGGACTTGAACCTGAAACCTTTTGGTCCGCAACCAAACGCTCTGTCCAGTTGAGCCACGGGGGCATATCCATCATAAACGTCTTTTACAGTCAAAAAAGGCCCGTTTTGGCCTTTCGCCAAAGGTGGCCTTCTTGAGTACCCCCGTCAGGATTTGAACCTGAAACCTTTTGGTCCGCAACCAAACGCTCTATCCAATTGAGCCACGGGGGCGTATTATCACTAGCGGGGAGGCAGGGATTCGAACCCTGGAGGGAGTTCTACACCCCCTAACTGCTTAGCAGGCAGCCCCGATCGTCCACTCTGGCACCTCCCCAGCATAACAAAGCCTAGCGAAGCGCGGTTTTATTCACGATCTTCGCCAGGATAGCACACCGTTACTTGTAAAGAACCGGCTGAATCTAGCGGAGGGAGTGGGATTCGAACCCACGGTGGCTTGCACCACAACGGTTTTCAAGACCGTCGCCTTCGGCCGCTCGGCCATCCCTCCAGCATGAGGGGAAAACCCACTCCTCGCGCCGGAAAGTATACCACGCAACACCGACTTGTCAACAAAAAACAGACCTGACAGATTTCGGCGAACGAAGTTCGCACAACCTATCAGGTCTGAAACCGGTTCCTTACCCTCTTCGCTGTGGCCGGTCTCCCGACCGTGCCACTTTAGCGAATCACATCAATGCCGCCCATCCAGGGACGCAATACGTCGGGAATGACGATCGAGCCATCGGCCTGCTGGTAGGTTTCCAATATCGCAATCATCACACGTGGCATCGCCAATCCAGAGCCGTTGAGCGTGTGAACGAATTGCGTCTTCGCGCCTGGTTCGGGGCGGTAGCGGACGTTGGCCCGCCGCGCCTGAAAATCCCCATCATTGCTACACGAACTGACTTCCAGCCACGCATCCTGGCCCGGCGCCCACACTTCGAGATCGTAGCTCTTGACCGCGCCGAAACCGATATCGCCCGTACAAAGTTCCAAAATACGGTATGGCAATTCAAGCGCCTGCAAAATACCCTCGGCATTCTTCAGCATCGCTTCCAACGCGTCGAAGCTGGTTTCTGGCGTGGTGAACTTGTACATCTCCACCTTGTCAAACTGGTGCCCGCGCTTAATCCCACGCACGTCGCGTCCGGCGCTCATCTTTTCGCGGCGGAAACACGGTGTGTAGGCCACATAGTTCAGCGGGAGTTGCTCTGCATCCAAAATCTCGTCGCGGTGCAGGTTGGTGATGGCAACTTCGGCGGTGGGGAGGAGCCACAGGTCGTCCTCCACGTCACGGTAGAGATTGTTCTCGAATTTGGGGAGCTGGGCAGCCCCAACAAGCATCTCACGCTTGACGACGAACGGCAGGTAGACCTCAGTGTAGCCGTTCTGCCGCGTGTGTACATCCAGCATCCAGGAGAGCACTGCCCGCTGCAAGCGCGCGCCCGCGCCCTTGAGGACGTAAAAGCGACTGCCGGAGAGCTTCACACCGCGCTCGAAGTCGATGATGTCCAATTCGGGCCCCAGATCCCAGTGCGGGACCGGCTCGAAACCCGCCTCGGCAAAGTCACGCCGTTCGCCCCAATGGCGCACCACCACGTTAGCGCTTTCATCAGGCCCTACCGGCACACTCTCGTGGGGGACGTTGGGCAACCATAGCTGCTTCTCCTCGAAGGCGGCTTCGATTTCGCGCAACTTCTCTTCCAGTGCCGACAGTCGCTCGCCCACCTCACGCATCTCGGCAATACGCGCCTGGCGCGCGTCCTTGTCCTTCATCCGCCCGATTTCTTTGGAGACACGGTTGCGCTCCGCACGCAATGCCTCCACTTCTTGCAGTATCTCGCGGCGCTGGACATCCAGCGCGTAGACTTCGTCCACCAACGTAGGATCGTCGTTCCGCTTGCGCAGCGCCTCTCGTACGCGCTCCGGTTCATTACGAATAAGTTCAATGTCAAGCATACGTCCCTCCCCTCTGAGAATAAGTCGCTACCTATAAATTATGCCACCAACCCCGACTTTGTCCAGTTTCAAACCTAAGCATTTCGCGCTATCTGTGGTACAATGCCCACTGTAAGAGGCGCAGATTGCGCCGGAGATTTCAAGAGAACAAAAGGAGATTCACATGAAACGTCAATGGATCGCATTGATCGCAGCACTGTTTGTGCTTTCACTCGGCTGTTCGCTTTTTGGCGGCAAAGCCACCGAGGAACCATCTGTAGCTGCCCCCACGGCTGTCGCGGAGAAAGAGGCTCAGGATACCCCAGCTGTCAGCGAGAATGAGCCAGCTGTTAGCGAAACAGAACCGGCTACCGACGAAGATCTGCCCATCACATTCGACGCAAACGCGCTTGAGGGACTCAACAGCTATCGCATGGATATGACCTGGTCCTTAACCCAGGAAGACGGCAGCGTTGAGGAATTCAGCGTTCAGGAAGAGGCCACACGCGATCCTGCCGCACAGCGCTACGCGATGAAAAGCGGGGGCGAAAGCATCGAGTTCATCCAGATCGAACAGACCCAGTGGATGCGCTTTGGCGAGGAGTGGATGCAAAGTACCGCGGGTGAGGATGAAGCCATGGGAGCATTTGGCGAGTTTTTTGTCCAGCCCGAAGAGATGTTTGCAGATGTAGACTCGAATGCCTACAAATACATGGGCAAAGAAAACGTCAATGCCATGAACACCCGGCACTACCAACTCAAAGATACGGCCTTGGATATGGCACTTTGGTTCAAAGCTGCCGACGTTGAAGATGCCACCGTCGATGTGTGGATGGTTGACGAAAACGATCTGCCGAAATTCGCAGTGCGCTACGAGATGTCCATGACTGGAACATTCGAAGAGGAAGGGAAAGGAACACTCACCCTCAGTTGGAACATCTACGATGTCAACGCGGATATCACGATCGAACCGCCAACGGATGTCGCAAGCCTACCTGAAGGTTTGGAGCTTTGCCCGGACGCCTCAGACGTTATGGTGATGGGGACGATGTCTATGTTCACCTGCCCCGGTACAGTCGCGGACACCGCCACCTTCTACACCGAGATGCTGGAGAACGACGGGTGGGAAGCCGGTGATGTGACCAATATGGAAACAATGATGATGGGCACCTGGACAAAGGATGGTGAAGCCCTGAGTCTCACCATCACCGCGGATGAGGAAAGCGGCGGTTCTAGCGTTATGCTCACACTCGGCGAGTAAGAGGTTGCCAGCAAACACAAGCGGTCTACTGATCCGGTCGTATGTCGCTAAACCTTTATACGCTTATGAGATGCCAGAGTGACTTTAGTTTTTCATGACCAGATCGGTAAATTCCCTGGCTGCTGATCTCTCGCTGGCAGCTATCGGCGTGGCCCAGGTTGGTACAACACCAACCTGGGCCGCTTATCGAGACTGGCTGGCGCGCGGTTACGCTGCAGATATGGCCTACCTCGCGCGCCCGGATACCATAACCCGGCGTGCCGATCCCCGCAACATCCTCCCGGAAACACACTCGGTGCTCGTGGTCGCCGCCTCTTATGCAGGCGCGCCCCACCCCGAACTACTGCCGCTGCACGGGCGCGTCTCGCGCTATGCCTGGGGCGAAGATTACCATCGCTGGCTGCTGCGCGAGCTGGAAACGCTGGTGCAGCGCATCGCTGAAGTGCACGGCCCATCTCCCTCCCGCTGTTACGTGGACACCGGTCCCATCCTGGAACGGGCCTGGGCGCAAGCCGCGGGCCTGGGCTGGATCGGAAAAAACACGAATCTGATTCACCCGCGCCTGGGATCGTACCTCTTCCTGGGGGTGGCGCTCCTGGGCCTCGATCTGGCCCCCACATCAGCACCCGATTTACCCAGTTGCGGCGACTGCACGCGCTGCATCGACGCCTGCCCCACCGGCGCACTCGTGGCGCCCGGTGTCCTTGATGCACGGCGTTGCATCGCTTATCTCACCATCGAACATCGCGGCGCAATCCCGGCAGACCTACGCCCGCTGCTTGGCGACCGCGTCTTCGGCTGCGATACGTGCCAGGAAGTATGTCCGTGGAACCGCAAGACTCTTGCCATTCACGCCAATGTGCCCGCTCCACCCACCGCAACTCTTGATCTGCCGGCACTGTTAAAGATGGATGAAGCCGATTTCCGCGCGCGCTTTCGTCATACACCACTGTGGCGCGCCACATGGCAAGGGTTGGCGCGCAACGCTGCCGTCGTCCTGGGGAATCGTCACGACCCAGCCGCACGCCCTGTCCTGGAACACGCCGCGGCCACCCACCCCAGCGCGCTGATCCGCGAGCATGCCGCCTGGGCACTCGGTTAAGTACACAAAAAACGGACTGAGGAAGTTCCCCAGCCCGTCACTTGAAAGCTGATAGCTGATTGCTGACAGCAAATCGCCTAAATCACCTCTAATTCTTTTCCCACCTTCTCAAAAACGGTCAAAACCTTCTCCAACTGTTCATCGGTATGCGTCGCCATATAGCTGGTGCGCAGTAGGGTCTGGTTCTGCGGCACCGCGGGTGGGAGAACGACATTGGTGTAAACGCCGTTTTCGAAAAGTGCCTTCCAGAACATCAGCGCCTTGGTATCCTCGCCGATCACTACGGGGATGATTGGCGTCTCGGTAACGCCGATGTTGAAACCCAACTCACGGTAGCGCTGGCGCATGAATGCACCGATCTCGTTCAAACGCTGGATACGCTCCGGCTCCTCTTGCATGACTTCCAACGCTGCCATCGCCGCTGCCGCGTTAGCGGGGGGGATGCTGGCACTGAAGATGAGCGAGCGTGCGTGGTGCTGGACATAGTCAATCACGGTATCATCGCCCGCAATGAAGCCGCCGAGCGAGGCGAACGACTTGCTAAACGTTCCCATAATGAGGTCCACGTCCTCCGTCACACCGAACTCCGCAGACGTACCGCGCCCACCACCGAGAACGCCAATCGAATGCGCGTCATCAACCATCAACCGCACGCCATACTGCTTGCACAGCGCGATCAACTCCGGTAACGGGGCAATGTCGCCACCCATGCTGTACACCCCGTCGACGATGATCAATCGCCCGCCCCTTTTCGGCAGGGAAGTAAGCACTCGCTCCAGCCTCTCAAGATCGTTGTGCGGAAAACGCTTTATCGTTCCAAAGGAGAGCCGGCACCCATCGACAATACTGGCATGGTCGTCCTTGTCGGTGATGGCGAAATCATCCCGCGCGACCAGCGACGAAATCGTGCCAACGTTGACCTGGTAGCCGGTGCTGAATACGAGCGCGCGTTCCTTGCCCACCCACTTGGCCAACCTTCGCTCCAATTCCAGGTGCATCTCCAACGTGCCGTTGAGGAACCGCGAGCCGGTACAGCTTGTGCCGTACGTCTTAATCGCATCAAGCGCGGCCTGGCGCACTTTGGGATGCATCGTCAACCCCAGGTAGTTATTAGAACCGATCATAATGAGGCGATGGTCCCCAATACGTGCTTCAGAACCTTCATTGTTGGTCAAAGGGATAAAATAAGGATAAAGTCCGGATTCACGCACGTCATTTGCTGCCGTATAAGCCCCACATTTCTCAAAAATATCCATGCGGTACAACCTCCTTTTCATAGAATGGATAAATACCCTCCCATTCTAAGGGCTTAAACTTCGATGTCAAGCACGCGCCACAAACAACCCTGCGACCTTGCCGATATGGAATGCACCTTCCATCGCGATGCGCGCCGTCACTTCGGCGCGTAGGGCATCCAGTTCGGAATCGGTCCAAGTGTGCGCCATCAACGTATTGGACGATTGGATGTAAGCGATCAATGGCTCAACCTCCGTGATTTCCAGCGCGTCGGGACGGTCGTGCCAAACAACATCCACAAAGCCGGCGGCGGCCAACTGCGCCGCGCCGTTTTCCAGCAGAAACCCTTTTAATACTTCCAACGCGCGCGCACAACAACCTGGGATATACGGCTCCAATAACTGCCATATCTCTATCAGATGACGTTCGCCGTTGGTCGCCGCGTAGAACGCACCGCCGGAATTAAGCACGCGGAGGACTTCGGCGAAAGCGCGCAGCCGGTCGGGGACGTGGTAGAGCATGTGATTGGCAATCACAGCATCGAAGGTTGCCGCCTCGAAAGGCAAATCCTGCGCGCCGGCATGGCAGAATGTGAATGGGCGACCGGTTTCCGCAAGGTTGCTTTGCGCCGCCGCGAGCATCCCCTCAGAAAAATCCGTCAGGATGATGTCCCATCTGGCGGGGATGCGATCCGCGTTCTCGCGCCACAGATCGGCGGGGCCGCAGCCCAGTTCGAGAACGCGAGCATCGGTGGGCAAGTCATAATGGTCGAAAACCCAACGAAACCACGAATAGGAATTCGTGCTGAAGTTCTGGTGTAGCGCGATACGCGCGTTCAGATTGGCGTCGGTTTGGTATTGTTGGCAAAGCATGTCTTGCGTCATAGCTATTCTCCTACAAGATTACAGCGCGTTTTCAATTCCAAAAGGTCCCACCGGTTCCCATAGAGGTCTACGAAAACGGCGACCGTACCATACGATTCCTCACGCGGTTCTTCGGTGAACTGAAGCCCGCGCGCCCGCAGCGCGTGATAGTCGCGCCAGAAGTCATCCGTGTGCAGGAACAGGAACACGCGCCCGCCGGTTTGATCGCCGATGCGAGCGACTTGTTCCGGTGTCGTCGCTTTGGCGAGCAGCAGACACGTTCCGGCAACTCCCGGCGGCGCGACGAGCACCCAGCGTTTGCCGTCTTCCAGCACGGTGTCTTCGATCAGGTCAAAACCCAGGACGCCGGTGTAAAAGGCCAGCGCTTCGTCGTAATCCCGCACCAGGAGAGCAACATAGCCGATTTTCTGTTTCATCTACCTAACGGTTTGCACAACCCGTTTGGCTAGTCTGGCGTGGGTAACTTCGCTACTCCAACAACTTCTCAGGCGCGGAACAGTTGAAAAAGTGCAAGATAGCCAAGTCGGGTTCATACGGTGTTAGCACGTGCTCTTTCAAGCTTTGATCTACTTACCAACCGCGGCAACAGCGTTCGTAAGAAGGTGCATAGGTCTCACCAATGATTTCGTATTCACCTTCCGGGCCTTGTTGTAAGTAGTAATTGTGCTCACTATCACCCTGTACCAAGACAGGCTGCAAATCATCAGTTGCCAAGTCAAGCATCACTATGGAAGAGGGGTCCCACTCAACGATCCCGCACGAATCCACGTCAATGAGCGTCCCATAACTCACGCTGACTAGAAGCTGAGTGCTATCCTCAGACCACACCGGATTGCCAACAATGCGGGTGTGTTGGCTGCCAACAACATGGGCCTGATCAGATTCACCAGACCCTCCGAACGAAGGTAATTCATGATCGCGTGCAAAGTCATAGCCTCCCGTGTGAGCACTACATGGAAACTGAAGAAAGATCACGCTATAGAATGCAGATCGCGGCTCGTTCCAGAAGACGACATCCTTATGCAACGGGTATTTCAACCGCCGGACAATTCCGCCCGCCTCGGGGTCATATAATATCGTGATACCTGGGCTTTCTTCCAGATCGTAATGAGTATCCCAGATCAGCAGCCGACCATCACTCAGCCATTCAAGTGCTCCAATGGTGAAATAAGATTGCCGATAGATCTCGACCGGCTGAGTTTGGCCCTCTTCAATCAGCTTCACGACCTGCACATCATACATTTCGTCTCTTTCAAAGTATCCGCGATATTCTCTCTCCTTCACAATCACATACGCTGTCGTAGTTTGGTCTGGGGAGGTGACGACGTGGCGGCAATTATTCACTGGCCCATATGCGTCAGGATTGAATGACTCACATTCTACAGGGAGGTCGTCCGCAGCGGGCGTCTCCAATAGCGATTCCTTGGAAGGAGCGCAAGAAACACATAGCAACAGAATCGTCAAGCTGATCAAACCACCGCGAAACAGTATCACGTTACGCTTTTTCTCCTTTCACCTGACTCGAAGCGCGTGCTAACACCGCTTTAGCCTTCTCAATCTGCGCCTGCACCGCCGCCGTCGCCGTGCCGCCGGGCACACTTCGCTGTTCGATGGCGCGGCGGAAGTCGAGGACGTCATGTACGTCGTCGCCGAAGTGCGGGGAGAGGGCTTGATACTCCGCCACGGAAAGGTCGCGCAGGCCGCAGCCCTTCGCCAACGTGGCACGCACAACCTGCCCGACGATGTGGTGTCCCTGGCGGAAAGGCAAGCCCTGGCGCACCAGGTAGTCCGCCAGTTCCGTCGCGAGCAGGTCATCGCGCAGCGCGGATGCCATCTGCCCGGCGTTGATGCGCAACGTGTCGATCACGCCCGCCACGATCGGCAGTTCGAGTTCCAGCGTGTCCAGCGTGTCGAAGAGCGACTCTTTGTCCTCCTGCAAGTCCTTGTCGTAGGAACTGGGCAGCCCCTTGAGCGTCGTCAGCAGCGCGACGAGGTTGCCCACCAGCCGCCCGGTCTTGCCGCGCACCAGTTCGATCGAATCGGGGTTCTTTTTCTGCGGCATGATGCTGGAACCGGTGCTGTAGGCGTCGTCGAGTTCCACGAAACCAAACTCCGCCGTCGCGTAGATAATGAGGTCTTCCGCCAAACGGCTGAGGTGCGTTTGCAGCAGCGCCGCCCAGAAGAGCAACTCAGCGATAAAGTCACGGTCAGAGACGCCATCAAGGCTGTTCTCGTTAATGCGGTCGAAGCCCAAGTCTGCGGCGAGCATCTCGCGATCGATGCCGAAAGTGTTGCCCGCCAGCGCCGCATTGCCCAAGGGCAGCACGGAGACGCGCTTCGTCAGGTCGTCCAGCCGCTCGACGTCGCGCTGGAGCATCCAGAAGAAGCTCATCAACCAGTGCGAGAAGAGGATCGGCTGCGCGGGTTGGAGATGCGTGTAGCCGGGCATCATCACGTCGAGGTGTGCCTCGGCTTTGTCCACGATGGCGCGCTGCAATCCCCGAACGTGCTCGCGCAGCACGGGAACCTGGTGCAGCAGGTACAGCCGCATATCCGTGGCGATCTGGTCGTTGCGACTGCGGCCTGTGTGCAGCTTGCCCGCCGCGTCGCCGATCAGTTCGCCCAGGCGACGCTCGACGGCGGTGTGGATGTCCTCATCGGAGGGCAGCGCCACAAAGGTTCCCGCGTCAAACTCCGCGCGCACTTGCTCCAGGCCCTGCACGATTGCGTCCAATTCTGTATCCGTCAAAATGCCGACATCGCGGATACTCCGCGCGTAGGCGATGCTGCCGGCAATGTCCGCCGCGTACAACCGCCAATCGAAACCAATGGAGGCGTTGAAGCGCTCCAAGAGTGCATCTGTGGGTTTGTCAAAACGTCCGCCCCAGAGTTTATTCATGGCTATAGCCTCAATCCCGCTTGAACGTGCCGAAGTCCGGCTGGTCGTAGTCGGATTTGCCCAAACCCTCGATGTCGAGCAGCGCCTGCACCTTGAGCGGCAGGCCGAAGAGGTGGATGAAGCCCTCGGCGTCGCTCTGCTTATACACATCATCTTCACCAAAGGTAGCGTAGTCCTCGCGGTAGAGCGAGTACGGCGACTTGCGCCCGGCGACGGTGCAACTGCCCTTGTACAGCTTGAGGCGCACGCTGCCGGTGACGTTTTGCATCAGGCTGTCCACGAACGCATCCAGCGCGGTGCGCAGCGGGGTGAACCACTGCCCGTAGTAGACCATCTCCGCGTACTTCTCGGCGACCACGTCCTTGTAGTGCAACGACTCGCGGTCGAGGCAGAGCGTCTCCAGCGCGCGCAGCGCCGCGTAGAGGATCGTGCCGCCGGGTGTCTCGTAGACGCCGCGCGATTTGATGCCGACCAGCCGGTTCTCGACCATGTCCAACCGCCCCACCCCATGCGCGCCGCCGAGCTTGTTAAGCAGCGTGACCAGTTCCACCGGTCCGTGCGAAGCGCCATCCACGCGCACCGGAATGCCGGACTTGAAGTCGATCTCGACGTAGAGAGGCTTATCCGGGGCCTTCTCCGGCGCGACGGTCAACTGGAACATCGCCTCTTCCGGCTCCATCCACGGGTTTTCCAGGATGTGGCCTTCGTGGCTGAGGTGCCATAAGTTGCGGTCACGGCTGTAGACGGATTTGCCGGTCGCGGTGACGGGGACGCCGTGCGCGTTGGCGTATTCCAGCGCATCCTCCCGCGAGCGGATGTCCCACTCGCGCCAGGGGGCGATGACGGTGAGGCGCGGATTGAGCCCCATCACGCCCAACTCGAACCGCACCTGGTCGTTGCCCTTGCCGGTGGCACCGTGCGCGATGGCGTCCGCCCCTTCCAGTTCCGCGATCTCCACCATGCGCTTGGCAATCAACGGGCGCGCGAACGACGTGCCGAGCAGGTATTGCCGTTCGTAGATCGCGCCGGCCCGCAGCGTGGGGAAGACGAAGTCGGTGACGAACTCATTGCGCAAGTCCTCCACGTAGGACTTGACCGCGCCGCTGACCTTCGCTTTCTCCGGCAGGCCGCTCAACTCCTCCTCCTGCCCCAAATCCGCCGTGAAGGTGACCACTTCGCATTGGTAGTTCTCGATCAGCCACGGCACAATACACGACGTATCCAGCCCCCCAGAATACGCCAACACCACCTTGGAAACCTTTTTCTTTGTCATTTTTCCTCTCCTCCATCAAAATAATGCAACAAAAGTATCAGCTCAATAAAAGAGGGAGAAGTGGGGGTTTGGGGGCGGGCTACAC
>JBNGDO010000082.1:0-6364 GCA_049975385.1 Anaerolineae bacterium
TTTCCCCTCTTTATGATTGCTCATCTGCTGGCTATAACCGGTTTTGCTGAAAAAGCTGATTCAGACGCGGGCTGAGCGTGATCTCCGCGCCGGTCACGCGGCTGTAGACCAAACCCTGCGCGTCGTGGACAGTGACGTCGGCAACCAGGCTCGTGTCGCTGCTCGACTGCACGGTCAGCGTTACATAGACCGGTTCGCCGAACTGCACCGGGCGGAACTGCTCTCCCCGCTGAATTCGCAGCGGCAGGCCCGGTGACTGCTTGAAGAGCGCGGCCCAGATCAGCAAACTCTGCAACTGTACGTCGGTCAGGTATGGATTGAACGTCTGCACGGGAAACTGGCCCTGCGTCTCCCGGCTGATCTCCGGCAACAAACAGCGCAGTGTCAATCCGCCCGGCCCGATATTGAGCACACGCTCCACGCCACGGAAGGACGGGCCGTGGAACAACACCTGCTCGGCGTACAGGCGCTCGCCGGGCATACTTTCCGTTTCGCTGAGGTCGAACGCGGTAAACACCGGCGCTTCAGAAACCTGCCGCAAGAGTGTGATGCGCGCGCTGTAATGGTAGCGCGGCAATTCGCGTCGCGGTTTCCCTGCGGGCGTCTGGCTGCGGATTAACCCCTCGAAAACCAGTTCTTCGCGCGTTTTGACCGTCTCCTTGAGTTCCAGCGTGTACGCATCGGCCAGCGTCTCGTCGAAGACGATGCCCTTGAGCGCCTTGTACGCGTCGCCGCTGAAGAAGGTGTAGCCCGGATAAAGCTGCTCGCAGGCGTTGACCATCCACGCGACGGCGCACACCGTCGGCAGCACGGCCTGCCCGCCGATGACGTGGTCGCGCAGGAAAGGATTGGCGTCCAGCGTGAGTGTCCGGCGAAGATGGTGCGTGCGCAACTCACCGTCCGGTTCGGGCGCGGGCGCTACGAGCGGCGCGCCGACCACGATTTGCGGCGTGCGCGGTGCACTGGCAGCGAGTTCATCGGCCAAAAGCGCCGTCCCCGCCTCAACCGGGATCACGTCAATGTTACGCTCGGCAAACAGTCGCTTGAGTTCGGGCGTCACCATGCCGCCGTCCCAGGGGCCCCAATCGATGGCGAGGGCGCGACAATGCGGATGGCGGCGCGTGACGAGGTGCGCCGTCTTGTTGAGGATTTCGTTGGCAAGCGCGTAATCGGCCTGCCCTACGTTGCCGTAGAAACCGGCAACGGACGAGAAGAGAATGAGGTGTTCCAGTTGCTCCTCCGGGACGCACGCGAGCAGGTTTTCCAGACCGGTCACCTTCGTGTTGTAGACGCGCTCGAAATCATCGCCGGTTTTGTGCTCGATGCGCTTGTCCGCCAGGACACCCGCGCCGTGCAGGATGCCGGTGACGCGGACGCCCAGGCGATTGGTCGCATCTTCGACGGCGGAAGACAGCGCTACACCGTCGGTCACGTCCACGCTGAGGTACTCGGCGCGCCCGCCCGCCCGTGCCACCGCGCGCAGTGTTTCTTCGATCTCGCGTCCGGCGTGTAACCGGTTGATCTCGCGCTGTACTTGCGCGGGGGTGGGGCGCTCGCCGCGCGCCATCGCTGCTTCGATGGCGTGTTGCCTTAGCGTTGCCTCATCTTCCACGCCGTGCGCCCACGCGGGTTCTGGTTCCTCGATGGACGAACGCCCCAACAAAATGTACGTCCCGCCATACCGCTCCGCCAGCTTGATCACGCACTGCGACGTGATGCCTTTGCCGCCGCCGCTGACGAGAGTACAGGTAGACGGTAGACCGTAGACAGTAGACGGGGCTGGGGTTTTTGTTCCCTGTCTACCGTCTACTGTATTCTGTCTACTTGCCTCAACCGTGACTCGCCCGTGGGGGCCGTGGCCGACTTCGACGAGGCGGCGGTTGGGGTCGCTGAGTTCGGCGAGGATGGCGTCTGCGGCTTGCGCGGCATCGAACTGCGGGCTGATGTCGATGGCGCGGCAGAAGATGGCGGGCCACTCGAGGTTGAGGGTTTTGGTCAGCCCGGCGAACCCTCCGGCGACGGCGTCGAAACCGGTTGTTTCACCGAGGCCGAGTGCGCCATCCATGCGCGTGACGGTGACGAAGCTCGCCCGCCCGTTGCGCGCGGCGGCGTCCAAGGCGCTTTTGAGATGCTTAGCGATCAGGAAGACGTGCTTGAGCCGCGTCTTTGTGTCTGCGGGGAAAAAACGCGCATCTGTCGTATTGCTCGGGCCGGTCTCCGACGGTTCGCTTGAGTTCACCGTAGGTCGCGCCCGCCCCAGGCCAGGCTCCACGTGGACGAACCCCGTCACCGGCCCCACCGCCGCCAGTCGCCTCTCCAAATGCGCCTCGCTGAGGTCTGCGAGAATGACCGCTTGCATACCATCTGGCAACGGCGGGCGCTCGGGGATGACCGGCACAGGGAATCGCAGCAGCGCTACGTGCATCCCACGGGCGGTCAACGCTTGCGCCAGCGCGATGCTGGCCCCTTCGCCGTCGTCACTGACGATCCACACACCCTCAGGCGATGGCGCGTCCTCCAACCTGTCGGGCGGCGGCAGCGGTCGTAGTCTGACTTCGAGACGTCGCAGCGGGGGCGCCGGCGCGGGATTGTGATCCCGCGCAAGCGTTGGTGTAACGTCGAGCGCATCAGGCGCTATGGCTTTTTTTTTACGATCTACTTGTTCCTCGTCCCCGTCCCCTAATACTCGCTCACCGCCCCCGTCCCTGGGGGCGGGTAAGCCGGGCGCGGTCTGCGCGCCCATATACTCCACAATCTGCCCGAGCGTGCGCAATTCGGCGAGAGCGTCGGCGCTGAATTCGGGCAAATCGGGATGCTGGTCTTGCAGCGCGCCGAGAATTTCGACGCGCTTGATCGAGTCGATACCCAGGTCGGCCTCCATGTCCATCGTCAGATCGAGCATTTCCGCCGGATAGCCGGTTTTCTCGCTGACGACGTCCAGCAGCGAGCGGGTTAGGGCAGCAGCGTCCGATGACGAGCTGCTGGATTGTGATCCAGCAGAGGCGGATGGAGCGGATGCTCGCTCATTGCCCGCCCCCGGGGACGGGGGCGGTGAGCAGGCGCCGGAGGCTCGCTCACTGCCTCCGTCCTCGGGGGCAGGTGAGTCAGGCGCGGTTTGCGCGCCCATATACTCCACAATCTGCCCGAGCGTGCGCAATTCGGCGAGAGCGTCGGCGCTGAATTCGGGCAAATCGGGATGCTGGTCTTGCAGCGCGCCGAGAATTTCGACGCGCTTGATCGAGTCGATACCCAGGTCGGCCTCCATGTCCATCGTCAGATCGAGCATTTCCGCCGGATAGCCGGTTTTCTCGCTGACGACGTCCAGCAGCGAGCGGGTTAGGGCAGCAGCGTCCGATGACGAGCTGCTGGATTGTGATCCAGCAGAGGCGGATGGAGCGGATGCTCGCTCATTGCCCGCCCCCGGGGACGGGGGCGGTGAGCAGGCGCCGGAGGCTCGCTCACTGCCTCCGTCCTCGGAGGCAGGTGATGGAGCGTGAACGGGTGGCGGTGCGGGCGCAGCAACGGCCATGGACGAAGGCGCTTCGGGAACGGTGGTCAGGACCGGTTGGACGACCGGTGTGGTTACGGGATTATGCCCGTTCCCGTTGCCATTCCCGTTCCCTAGAGCGAGCGCGTCGTGTTGCGCTTGCAATAGCTCGACGGTGGCCTGGGTGTATGCCCCTTGTTGGTCCAGAAACTGCTTGTGGACGTTCAGCGTTTCGGCCTGGATATCGTGGAAGCGCGCGACGCTGCGGGCGAGGCTCTCCAACACTTGCGCTGCCGTCGTCGCCTGCTGCGGCGTCGCGCTCCCGGCGGTGAAGATCGTGCCCTGTTGCTCCATCACCTGCGCGAAGATTTTGGCGTAATCCGCCTGGCAGTCCAGGTAGCGTTCGTGGGCGTGTAGCGTTTGTTGTTGGTGATCGAAAGCCCGCGCCAGCCCGCGCTCCACGCTTTCCAGGACGTGCGTGTTGTCGGGAGGTGGAGTCACGACAACGGGCGGCGCAACGGGCTGTGCGACCTGTATGTGTTCGTTGTGACTGTCATGCCCGTTTCCGTTTCCATTGCCGTTCACTTTGACGCGCGCGCCGTCCTCAAGCGCCGTCTCGAACGCCTGCCGTGTCTTCTCGCTCACGTAGTTATTCCCGTTCAAACTTATCGTTAGTGCCATTTTTTCACCTTCCTTGCGAATCATGAATCACGAATCACGAATTACGAATTTCCAATCCCCAATCCCAAGTTACCAATCCCTACTCCCCATACGGATCGATATCCCGCAACGGCAGCCCGGCAACGCGCAGTTGGACGACGGCTTCGCGCAGTTGACGGTCGCTCGATTTCTGACGGCTGGAGTTGAGTGCCACGGCGATGTGCGGCTGATCGCCCAGAATGTCATCCACCAAATTGGTCACCACCCGGCGCGGGCCGATTTCGACGAAAATGTCGCCCCCGGCAGCGTAGATGTTCTCGATCTGCGTCTTGAAGATGACGGGGTGTAGAATGTGCTGGGCCAGCACCTGCTTGGCCGCATCGAAGTCTTCTTCGTCGTCTGCATCGGTGGGGTAGGGCCGCCCGGTCGTGTTGGAGTAGACGGGGACGCGCGCCGCCTGGAACGTCACCGGCGCGACGGCGCGGGCGAACGGCTCCGAGGCGTAGCTGACGAGCGGCGTGTGGAAGGCCGCCGCCACGGGCAGCGCCGCGACGTTGTAGCCCTGTGCCTTCAGCCCCGCCTGTGCCTGCGCGATGGCGGCCGTCGGCCCGGCCAACACGACCTGCGTCGGCGCGTTCACGTTGGCGATGATGACCTCCGGGAAATCCACAATCGCGTTCTCGATTTCAGCCAGCGGCGCTTGTACGGCCAGCATCCCGCCTGCGTCGGTGCCTGCTTGGGCGGATAACGTCATCGCTTTTCCACGCGCTTTGACCAACGTGAGGAAGTCCGTATCGCTGAGAACGCCCCCCGCCCACAGCGCCGCCAGTTCGCCAAAGCTGTGCCCCGCCGTGAAATCCGGCTGGAACCCGGCCTGCGCCAGGATCCGGTACAGCCCCGCGCTGAAGACACCGATCGCGGCCTGCGCGTATTCGGTGCGGCGCAGTGCCTCCGCTTGCGCCTTTTCGCTTGCTTCGTCGAAGGCCGGGATCGGGAAAACTACCTTGGAGAGTGGCTTCAGTCCCTCGCGGACGAAGAGCGTGTCCATAGCAGCATACATCTCGCGCAGCGGCGGGAAGTTCAGAGCAATCTCCCGTCCCATATTAACGTACTGCGACCCCTGGCCTGGAAACAGCGCCACGACACGGCCCGCGCTCGTTAGCCCTTCCGCCCGGTAAGAGATGCCCTTGGGATGCTCCCACGCCTTTGCATCGAGCCGCTTCTCCAACGTGGCGAGCGCGCTGCCGAGCATCTGTCGCGCCTCGTCGAGCGAATCCGCCGCAAAGCCGAAGCGGGCCGCCCCAGGCACTACCGGTTCTTTGCTCTGCGCGACGAGCTGCGCGTAAGCCTGCGCGCCGTCGGGAGAAGCGAGCGCCTGTTGCGCGGCCCGGCTTGCTTGCAACAACTGCTCAGGTGTGGCGGCAGACAGGAGCACGGACTGCGTCACGCGATGGCGACGGTACCCCGTCGCGTGCTCGCGGGTGTATTCCTCGAGGACGATGTGGAAATTCGCCCCGCCGAAGCCGAACGCGCTCACGCCCGCGCGCCGGGGTGGGGCGTCGGTCGCCCGGATCCAGGGGCGCGTCTCGGTGTTGACATAGAAGGGCGTGGTCTCGATTTCCAACCGCGGATTGGGCCGCGTGACATTGAGCGTCGGCGGGAGGATTTTGTGGTGCAGCGCGAGCGCCGCTTTGATCAGCCCGGCCGCGCCCGCCGCCGCCTTTGTGTGGCCGATCTGCGATTTGATGCTGCCGAGTGCAATCGACCGTGCAGACACGGCCTGTCGGTGGCCGTTTTCGCCATTGAAGACCTCGCGTAACGCCGTGAATTCCGCCGGGTCGCCGGCCAGTGTGCCGGTGCCGTGCGCTTCAATCATGCCGATCGTCGTGGGCGCAAAGCCCGCGTCGGCGTAGGCGCGGCGCAGTGCTTTTGCCTGCCCGGCGGGGCGCGGGGCGTAGATGCTCTTGTACTTGCCGTCGCTGGATGCGCCGATGCCTTTGATGACGGCGTAAATCCGGTCGCCGTCGCGCTCGGCGTCGTCCAGGCGTTTGAGCAATGCCATGCCGATGCCCTCGCCAAGCATCATTCCATCGGCGTCTGTGTCGAAGGGGCGACTCACGCCGCGCTTGGAGAGCGCCGGGGTCTTGCTGAAACACATGTACATAAACGGCGAATTGTCGGTATCCACACCGCCGGTGATCATCATATCGGCGCGGC
>JBNGDO010000082.1:6464-22104 GCA_049975385.1 Anaerolineae bacterium
TCCAATACGTCCCGCGCGACGACCAGCGCGAGCAGTTGCGATACATCCGTCACTTCAAGGATGTTGGGCGGCAGGCCGAACTCTAGTGGATTGAAGTCGATGTCGGGGATGAAGCCGCCGCGTTTGCAGTAGGTCTTGTCCGGCGCGGTCGGGTCGGGATCGTAATAATCGTCGATGTTCCAGCGCGAGGGCGGGACGTCGGTGATGCAGTCGATCTTGCGCACGATGTTGTCCCAAAACTCCGTCGCGTTGTGCGCCCCCGCAAAAATCCCCGCCACCCCAATCACTGCGATAGGTGTTTTTGATAGTCTCATAGTCTACAGTCCTTAGTCGCTAGTCCAGAGTTCATAGTTCGCAATTCGTTACTCGCGCCAGTAATGTGCCCTTTTCCACCGCGGCGCCCTCGGTGGCGTTGAGGCGTTCCACGCGTCCGTCGAAGGGGGCGCGGACCTGCATCTGCATCTTCATCGATTCGAGCACGACGAGGACCTGGTCTTGCGCGACCATGTCGCCTTCGGTAGTCAGAACCTGGATGACGACGCCCGGCATCGGTGCGATGAGGTCTCCGGCGGCGATTGTATTTGCGCGACGATGTGCCCGGCGGTGCGCGGGGTCCACGTGAGCGATGACCCGCCGCCCACCCACCAGCACTTCGTAGACCCCACGCTGCTGAGCGCTCAGGTACAGTTCGATGCTCTGATTTCCTCGTCGTAGCACGTGCAGCCCGTTGCCGTTCAACGAAGCCAGATCGAACTGCACCGGCTTGCCATTCAGCGAAAGGTGTGTCCCGTTGACTTTGACCTGATACTCTCGCTCGCCTATCGAAACACAGTAGTTTAACATTGTGAACCTCCGGTTCAGGTAGACGGTAGACAGTAGACGGTAGACGGGGGTTTTGCTCCCCCTGTCTACTGTCTACCGTCTACCGTCTACTTGTTTACATTTGTTCCCGCCACGCGGCGACTTGCCACGCGTTGCCGGCGGCAGGCGCGGCTTGCCGCCGCAGGTTTTCGCGCTGCCGGTGTGCCAAGAGTGCGGTCGCCAGCGCCACGTCGCGCTCCAACGCCAGGTCGCCCGCTTTCTGTGGCTGCGGGCGGAAGGTTTCCAGGTACGTCGTGTCGAAATTCCCCGCGATGAAGGGCGGGCTGTCCACCACGTCGAAGAGAAACTCCAGGTCGGTGGGGACGCCGCCGATTTGGAATTCGCGCAGCGCGCGACGCAACCGCAGGATGGCAACAGCCCGATTTTCACCCCACGCGATGACCTTCGCCAGCATGGAATCGTAATCCGCCGTGACCGCCAATCCCGGGTAGAGCGCGCTGTCCACGCGAATGCCCGGCCCGCCCGGTTCTTTGAGATGCGTGATAACGCCGGTGGCGGGCATAAACCCCTGCGCCGGGTCTTCGGCCAGCACTCGAGCCTCGATGGCCGCACCGCGCCACTCGATGTATTCCTGCGCGTAGCGCAACGGGCGTCCCGCCGCCAGCCGCAACTGCTCTTTGACCAAATCCGATCCAGTAACCATCTCTGTAACAGGATGCTCCACCTGGATGCGGGGGTTGACCTCGATGAAGTGGAACTGCCCGTTGGTGTCGAGCAGGAATTCCACCGTCCCCAGGCTGCGATAATTCAGCGCGCGCGCCAGTTTGCCCGCCGACTCACACAGGTGGGCGCGCTGCGCGTCGGTCAGGCCGTGGGCGGGCGCTTCTTCGATCAGCTTTTGCCGTCGCCGTTGGATGGAGCACTCGCGCTCGCCCAGGCAAAGGACGTGACCCTGCCCGTCGCCCAGAATCTGTACTTCGATGTGACGCGCCTGCTGGACGAGCGGCTCCAGGTAGACGCTGCTATCGCCAAAGGCCGCCTGAGCTTCCTTGCGCGCGGCTTCGATTTGTTGCGCCAGTTCCTCCGGGCGCCGGGCCAGGCGGATGCCGCGCCCGCCGCCGCCCGCAATCGCTTTGACCAGCACCGGATATTGCACTTGCGCCGCCAGGTCGATGGGAATGTCCTGCGTCAGCGGCGTATCGGGGCCGGGCAGCACGGGCAATCTGGCCTCGCGCGCCGCGCGGCGGGCCGCCAGCTTGTCGCCTGTGAGGGCGATGGTCTCCGGGCGCGGGCCAATGAAGGTCACCCCGGCTTCCTCCATCGCGCGCGCAAAGTCCGCGTTCTCGGAGAGGAAGCCATACCCGGGATGGACGGCGTCGGCCTCGGAACGGCGTGCAGCCTCGCACAAGGCCGTGATGTCCAGATAGCTCGCGGCCGCTTCTCCGATGAACAGCGCCTCATCGGCATAGCGCGTGTGCAGTGCGTCGCGATCCGTCTCGGTGTACACGGCGATACTGTGGACGCCCAAATCCCGGCACGCCCGCATAATGCGGATGGCGATTTCGCCTCGGTTGGCAACCAATACTTTCAACTACAAATTCTCCAATTCCAGCAGCTTGGTGACACGTGATGCGTGATACGTGACTGGTTTCTCACGCATCACGTGTCACGTATCAGAGCGGTATGTTCCCGTGCTTGCGTTTTGGCGTCGCCTGGCGCTTGTCGCGCAACGTCTCCAGGGCGGCGATCAGGCGCGCACGGCTTTCTGCGGGTTCGATAATGTCGTCGAGATAGCCCCGCGCAGCGGCGACGAAGGGCGTGGCGAGTTCTTCGCGGTAACGCCGGGTTAGTTCGGCATGGCGGCTGGCGGGATTGTCCGCGGCTGCCATCTCCTTCCGGTAGATGATGTTGACCGCGCTTTCCGGTCCCATGACGGCGATCTCAGCGTTTGGCCATGCCAGGTTGACGTCGCCGCCAAGGTGACGGGAACTCATCACGATGTATGCACCGCCGTAGGCTTTGCGCAGGATCAGCGTGACCTTGGGAACGGTGGCTTCGGCGTAGGCGTAGATCATCTTTGCGCCGTGGCGAATGATGCCGCCGTGCTCCTGGTCGACACCGGGCAAGAAGCCGGGCGTGTCGACGAGCGTCACCAGCGGGATGTGGAAGGCGTCGCAGAAGCGGATGAAGCGTGCGCCTTTGTCGGAGGCGTCGATGTCGAGCACGCCAGCGAGCGTTAGGGGCTGGTTGGCGACGACGCCGACGGCGCGTCCGTCCAGCCGCGCGAAGCCGACGACGAGGTTCGGCGCGTACCCAGCCTGCACTTCCAGGAATTCGCCGTCGTCCACCAGCGTTTCGATGACGCTATGCGTGTCGTAGGGCTGCTGCGCGTCTGCCGGGACGAGGTCGGCCAGTTCGGGCGTCGGGCGTAGGCGGTCGTCGCCCGGCGGGATGTAGGGCGGTGGTGTGAGGTTGTTCGACGGCAAGTAGGAGAGCAGCCAGCGCACCTGCGCCAGCGCCGCCTCCTCGTCCGCGGCGACGAAGTGCGCGACCCCGCTGCGCGTGCTGTGGACGTCACTGCCGCCGAGCGTGTCGAAGTCCACGTCCTCACGGGTGATGGCGCGGATGACGTCCGGGCCGGTGATGAACATGTGCGCGATCTCGTCCACCATAAAGATGAAGTCCGTAATGGCGGGCGAGTAGACCGCGCCGCCCGCGCACGGTCCCAGGATGACCGACAGTTGCGGGATGACGCCGGACGCGCGTGTGTTGCGGTAGAAGATGTCGCCGTAGGCCGCGAGCGCGTCCACGCCTTCCTGGATGCGCGCCCCGCCGGAGTCGTTGAGGCCGATGAGCGGCGCGCCGTTCTCGTAAGCCAGGTCGAGTACGCGGGCGATTTTGCGACCGTGCGCCGCGCCGACGGAGCCGCCCACCACCGTGAAATCTTGCGCGAAGACGTAGACCGTCCGCCCATCGATTTTCCCGCTCCCGGTCACGACGCCGTCGCCGGGCGCGTTAGCCGCGTCTGTCCCCGCGACGAACATACCGATCTCGACGAAAGTATCGGGATCGAGCAGGGCTGCGAGGCGCTCGCGGGCCGTCTGCTTGCCTTTGGCGTGCTGCTGCGCGATACGCGCTTCGCCGCCGCCGAGTTGGACGGCTTCGCGTCGTGCGGTTAGTTTGGTTACTACGTCAATCATCGTCACTCCGGGTAACATTTGTTATCAATCCACAGTCTAATAACACTGTTTGCGGCGAAAAGTTACGCGGTCGCAGGGCCAGACTCAGTAGATCACAAATTGTCACCCCGAACGCAGTGAGGGGTCTCGTTCCTGGGGCAACGAGATTCTTCGCTACGCTCAGAATGACAGTTTGAGCAGGCTGTGTATCTTGTGTCAAGCCGTACCTTTACGAAATTTCGATCTACTGAGACTACAAAAGTCTCACGATGTGCCGGGTCAAGTGAGCATGACGTTGAACGAGGAACTTGCACGTGCAGGCGTCTGCTGAGACTTTTGTAGTCTTGGCTTGAGTTCTGTGGTAGTATAGAAGCATGGGATTCGGTAGAACGATTGCATTGGCTTGGCGTGGATTCTACCGGTGGGCGGCGAAGCGGCTGTACAACGAGTTTGCCTGGGCCTACGATGCGGTGAGCTGGCTGGTCAGCGCCGGGCATTGGAGCGGCTGGCGGAAGGCCGTGCTCGCGCACGTGTCCGGCGAGCGCGTGCTGGAAGTGGGCTTCGGCACCGGCGATCTGTTAGTCGAAATGGCCGCGCGTGGTTGGAACGCCTGCGGTCTCGATCTTTCGCCGGCGATGCACCGGATCGTGGCCCGCAAGCTGCGACGGCGCGGTCTGGATGCGCCACACGTGCGTGGGGTTACGCAGGCGTTGCCCTTCGCCGATGGTAGCTTCGACACGCTTATCGCTACATTCCCCGCCGAATACATCGTCGCGCCGGAGACGCTGCGCGAGGCGGCGCGCGTGCTGGCTCCCGGTGGGCGTTTCGTCATCGCCGGGCTAGTCGCCCAGGTGGAGCACCCGGTACTGCGCCGGCTCGTCAAGCCGATCTACGGGGATGTGCGCGATGGCGCGTTGGCCTACTTCGAGCGCGTGGTCACGCCGGCCGGGTTCTGGGTCAGTGTGGAAGTCGAACCGGCGAGATGGATGCGTATGCCGGTGGTTGTGTTGCATAAAGATGCAGGATGCAGGATGCAAGAGGTAGGATGCAAGATGCAGGGGCAGGATAGATGATGGCGGAGCTTGATGCGCGGACGGCAGGAGAGGCGGAGGTTGTTTCTAGTGCGCCTGGTCGGTGGCGATTGCGTATGCCCGCCGGACCGGGCGGAAGTTATCGCCTGGCGCAACTGGATGATTATAGCAGACTCCCGCGCAGCCACTTTCTCTGGCGACCCCCGGTGCGTATGGAAGTCCGCGCGCGGGTGTCGGAGGCTGAGTTGCCGGGGACGTGGGGCTTGGGCTTGTGGAACGATCCGTTCACCGCGAGCCTGGGTCTGGCGGGAACGGCGCGCCGGTTGCCCGCGCTGCCGCAGGCCGCGTGGTTCTTCTACGCGTCGCCGCCGAATTACCTGGCGCTCCACGATACGCATCCGGCGCAAGGTTTGTTGGCGGCGACGTTTGCGTCACAGCGCATCCCCGCGCCGGTATTGGCTGTGCTTGTGCCGGTGCTGCCGTTGCTGGCTTGGCCATTGACAGCGCGTTGGCTGCGCCGGGTAGCGCGGCGTTTCGTCGCCGAGGATGCGCTGCGCCTGGACCTCGATCCTACAGAATGGCACAGTTATCGTCTAGAATGGCGCGCGGATGGAGTCAGTTTCGTTGTGGATGGCGAACCTTGCTTTTCCACGCCTGTTGCGCCGCGCGGCCCTTTAGGCTTGGTGTTATGGATCGATAACCAGTACGCTGCCTTCCCGCCTGATGGGCGTTTACGCTTTGGGACGTTACCTAATCCACCGGCGTGGTTGGAACTGGCAGACCTGGCAAAATAAAGACCTTCCCGTAAGCGATGGAGTGCTTACGGGAAGGCCCCTTATGTAGAGGCTGACCGGCTAATGGTTGCGCAAAATCAGCGGCAGGTATATCTTGCCACCCGGGACAATGATGATCGTGCTTCCCACGAGCGTGACGTCGGTAGACGTGTTGTTAGTGAGATTGATCTCGTCGGACAGCTCGGGTGTCGTGTAGTCGATCTCAACGGTGTTGGTGATCGCGGTGATCGTATCCGGTATTGAAGTATCTAGCTCTACGACGAACAATACCTCACGCGCCACGCCGGGTGTGAGCGGCTCGGCGATCTCGCGGGTATAACGCCCGCCACCGAGCGACGTCCAGTCCAGGCTGAGCACGGTGAGGTATTCGATGGGGGTGATCGTTTCTGTCAAGATGACGGTGTCAAACGACAGCGCCGACGTTCCCGCGTTTGCATAGGTGATCGTATAGGTCAAGACTTCTCCGGGCATCGTTGAGGTGCGCCCGTCACTCTTGCTCACTTGCGCATCCACAACTTTTAAGGACGACAGTACATCGAGACATGCCAGTCCCGTAATTGGCGCTTGCACGACCGGCCCCCGCTGCACTTGCACATCGTTGCAATAGCGGTTTGTGGTAACCGTCGATGCGATCTGCGCGCGGAAGATCAGCGACAGTGTCGTCTGCGGTGCGACTGATGTATCCCATATCACCAACTGCCGGTTGCCATCCCACTGCGTGGTATAGCCACTGATGGGATCAACCGCCGACTCGAACGTGAAGTGGATGGGCAGTGTGTCGGTGACGCGCAGAGTGTATGCGTTCAGCGTGTCGTTGAGTATGGTGATCGTATAGGTCACGACGTCTTCGGGGTACGCCGGTTGGGTAGGCGCGGCAACCGACTTCGAGACGATCACATCATCTGGATTGAGGCGTAGAACGGTTACATCGGTGCCGACGTTGTCGAAGTTGTTGAGCTCCACGGCAGGTTCTGTGGTCGTATAGCCGATCTCGACCTGGTTGTATACGGCCGTCATTGTCGGCGGGATGGTGTCCTTGAGGCGCACGGCGAATAGCTCTGTCGCAGTTTCCCCGGGCTGTAAGCCTGTTGGGGTGATGCGATACTGCCCGTTTCCCAAAGGTGTCCAGCCGCTGGTCAGAATCGAATCGATCACTTCCGGCGGTGAGACTGTCTCAGTCAGCACGATTGTAGCCAATGGGACTTGCGATGTGGCCGCATTGCCGTACTGGATCGTATAGAGCAGGACGTCGCCCGGCTCCGCCCAATCCTCGCCATCAGTTTTGTTCACCTGAGCGTCCACGCGCGCCAGAGGGGTTACTTCAACGCACGCCTGTGGGTCTGTCGGAGGTAATACTGTACCATCGCCGCGTTGTACCTGGATGACGTTGCAGGCTGTGGCTGCTTCGGCCATCGGGTTCACTCTTGCGCGGAACACGATGGTGGCGAAGCCTTGCGCCGGGATGGCCACACCAGCCCATACGACTTGCTGTTGGTCATTGACCATCTGCGTCATTTCGATGGGCGGAGAAACTGCCGCGCTTAGCGTAAACGACAACGGCAGTGTGTCGGTGACGCGCACGCTTTCGGCCTGCACGGTTGCATTAAAGAGTGTGATAGTGTAAGTCAGCTCCTGCCCCGCTAACAAAGTCTCGTCGGCGTATGACGCTTGCTTGACAGCCACGATGGATTCGCCACCGCTGATCAGATTCCAATCCTCGGCCACGTTATCTGCTGGCGTGCTCTCGATGGTCGGTTCTTCGGTGGTATAGTCGATTTCCACCTGGTTGTGCAGCCACTGGTAATCGGCAGGGATGTCATTTTCCAATTGCACGGAGAACTGCACCGTCCCGGATGTTCCTGGATTCAACGGCCCGGCAATTTCGCGGCGGAAACGCCCTTCCCCGAGGTCCGTCCAGTCTGTACCGACTACAGAAACATAAGGTGGCGGCGGCGAGATCGTTTCGGTCAGGATGATCGTTTCAAAGGCTAGCTCATCGGGTGAGGCGTTGGTATAGACAATCGTGTAATCGATTGTCGCGCCCTTTTCCGCAACCAGGCTACCATCTGTTTTGCTAACTTTTGCATCCGTGCGCGGTAGCTGTACGACCCACACGTTTGCCATCGGCTGGGAGGGGGGGAGGGCAAAAGCGTTGATTTGGACCTGCACGACGTTGCCGTAGCGTCCGGGCGGAGCCTCGTCGTCCACGTGCGCGCGGAAGGTGAGCGTCACCCACGATTGCCCGCCGATGGGGATGTCGTGCCAGATGATCTGCTGTTGGCTGCCGGCGTAGGAAGTCGTTGCCTCGGTGGGGTCGATCAACTCGGCCAGGGTGAAGTTGGTGGGTAACGTGTCGGTGATTTGTAGCGTCCGTGCTGTCTCGGCCTCATTGTATAGTGCGATCTCATAGATAACGTCGTGCCCCTGAACGACGGTTTGGGGCGACGCAGTTTTGTGAACTTGCACAGTTGGCAGCCCATCGACGTAAACCGGGGCAGTGGGACCGGTTGGTGGCATCTCGACCGGGTCGCCGGTGTCGGCCCGTTTTGCCGAGGCGATGATGTCGTTGTAATATTTCCCGGTAAACATTCCCTCTTCCTCGGTTGCGGCGCGCGCACGGAAGACGATGTCGAAGGTGCCACCGCTTTTGTTGACCTTCGCGGGGAGCGTCCACACGAGCTGTTGCCCATTGATTTCCGGCAGCAAGTCGGGCGGCGTGACCATGCCATCGAAGGAGAAACCAAACGGTAGAGTGTCGGTGATGATGACGGGATCGATGTCATAACTGGCGCCATTGTAGAGCCGGATCGTATAGGTTGTTGCTTCCCCGGCAAAAATGGACTCCGGATCCACGACCTTGTAGAATCCGATACCGGAAACGACCATCACACCGGCATGTGTGGTGTAGTCTTTGTGGTAGCCGATGTTGATGGGGCCGGTTCCTAGTACCTGGTTGAGGGCCAGACCCACTGCTGAGATTGCCCGTGTTTTGATGACAACGCGCAGTTGACTTAGCGCCTCAATGGTCCCGATGTTCCAATAGAGCGGGTCTTCACCGTGCGGCTCGACACCGTCTACAGTTTCGAGATACTGCCAACTATTGACGCCCACATAGGGCAGAATGTCGGTGATGACAATCGATGGGACAGGCGCTCCGGTGAGGTTCTTGACGATGACCTCGTATTCTACGGCCCCATACGGACCGATCTCCTTAGGATCGGCGACTTTGTCTATCTCGATGCCTTGATTGACTACGAGATAGACAAACAGTTGATCACTATAGTCCGGGATTGGGCCTGGCAATCCGAGTTCGTAATCCGGACCGACCGTGCCCGAATTTGACTCGATAAAGCGTGTTGATTTGGGGATGCAGATACTAGCATCATCTAACGAGTTCACCTGCGCCGTTGAATAGTAATTGCGTTTCCAACCAGGTTCCCGGTACCAGGGTGCACGCATGTGGATCAGGAATACACGCTCACCCCCTAATGGCAGATCGACGTTGTCCCAAAAGGCGCTGGCGGCATTGCTGCTGGAGGTCATCGGATCGGTGTCTAGGAGGGTGAAGCCGGCATTTGAGGGTAAGTTCCATTGCAGATGGATGCCTGTCACCGGCGTGATGGGATTGGTGCGGTTATCGCGCAAGGTGAGTACTACCGTCACGATCTCGCCGATGGCTACTGGATTGGGATACGCTTGCTGGTATAGCGACACGTGAGGTAGCACATAGATCTGCGCAAGCTCATCGGCATTGAATGCTACTGTATCCTCCATGATGAATTGGACGTAATTCTCCTCCTGCTCGACTTTCGCATTTCTGATCTGCTCTTTGTCATCGCACCAGGCCATCGTTGTGCCAAAACCCTGCATTGTCGCCGTAAATGTGTGTTCCCAGGATGTCGCTGCTTCGGGGTAGAGTGTGAAAGGCGTTGGCAGGGGATAGCTGTATTCCAGAGATTGAGGATCAAGCGAGTTGACCAGTCCGGTCCGATCCTTGTTTGTTACTGCTGCGCTATCCAATATATCCACAAATTCCGTCAGTGTGTAGGTTGAGCGTGGTGAAACGTTGAGGATCGAGGCTGTATAGGTGACCGGGTCCCCTTGCCGTACCAGCGGGTATGCGTTGTAACCGACAACGACAGTTTCATGAGTCCAGGATTCTGGAATTTTATCCATCAAAAACGGTGAAAGCACTTTCACCTTGGCACTCCAGATCTCACAGTACGAGGTTGCTGTCGAATCCGCAATGACACCGTTTTCGACTTCCGAGAGCGGTAGACCGTCGACTTCGGCTACAAAGCTAAAGACCAGCGTCGCACCTGCTGCAAGCCCTGGGACGTTATCCCATACGAGAACGTTCCCATTCACTGTAGGATCGCCGGGTGGCGGAGCGCTGTCCATACCTACAAATGTGAAGCCTTCTGGCAGCGTGTCGGTGACGACGATCGGTGCCGGAATGAGCGTATCCCCCACATTTTGCAGGGTGATCTTGTAGGTCACATTTTGTCCGGGAAACTGGCTGCTGGGGAGCACGCTTTTACTGACCTTTAGCTGAGGCTCTACGCGCACCAGGCCAATTCGATTGTTGTTGTGACCGATATAGGATCCTACCGGGAATGCTGATGACGTTGCCGTGATGGCATTGGCATGGTCCAGGTATCTACAAGCGGTGCCACCGGGTCTTACCAGGGTCTGCTCAGAAACGGTGACGACGAATGTGGTATAGATGATGCCGTAACCGGGCACCTCGACATTTTCCCACAGCAGACGCGAACCCTCGTTGCTGACTGCAGGTGTGGGCAGATCGCCGCTGACGGTGTTGGAGAAGATAAAGGTGCTGGGCAATCCATCTTCTAACGTCGTTAATGCGGTTTCGCTGATAGGACTGTAATACGTCAGGGTGTAGGTGACTGGACGGTTGGCGTAGGTCGAGTTTTCTCCGGGCGGGGGTGATTGGGTTATGACGGTTTTATCGAAAGGACTGATAAGTGTCACCCGATGATCGAATCGCAACGCTGCTTCGCGGAAGGGCATATATGCGGCGCGCGCGCGCAAGTCCCCGGTGCTTGATCCAGAGCGTGTCATTAGATACTTCGTGGGATTATATTGAAGGTCTGCTGGGACGCGCACTGTATAGGTCACATAGGTCTTTTCCCCACGGGTTAGCACGAATGTGGGCGCAAAACGCCAGGTCAACGTCCCCACAGCCTCCGAGTAGGTCCACGTCACACCGGGCTCGCTTGCTGCCGCCGTAATGAATCCTGATTGTACTTCTTCAGGTAATATCTCGGTGACGACGAGATCGATGGCTGGCCAACCATCGGGACGCAGCAGTCTGCTTTCTTCGAACACATTTTCAATTTCAATCGTGTACGTCAGCAGGCGACCTACACGCCCTTGATTGAGTTCGCATCCCTCTCCAGTAGCGGTCTGCGTCAGTTGCAGCAGTGGCGCGACAATCTGTGCTGTGGAAACCTCTGCCGGAAAGATTTCCGTGCCGATGCTGGCAAAGATGGAGTTTTCCGCCGTTGAAGGGCCGAGCTGTCGTCGGGTTGAAGGGAATGGCTCGGCAATGTAGCTGGCCAACGAAGGTTGGGTTGTGATGGGAACCGTGACCGTGAACACGATTTCCACGCTGTCACCACCCACAATCGGATTAAGCCACCATGTCGCCTCGCCACGATAGAGGGCGTCGTTCACTTGATGGGTGAAGCTGGTAACTGCACCCGGTGGGTCGACCTGGTAGTCTTGAAACGTCGCCAGCATGCCGTAAGGCCAGAAGTCAGCGATGTTCTGATAGATATTTGTGGTCCAGGTATCGGTGAGAACGACGTCATTGGCCGGGCTACTACCCTGGTTCATCACCACGACGGTATACGAAATTGTGTCTCCTGCGAAGACTCTTTGCGGGCCAGATTGGCTGACGACGAGGTTTGCCGCAGATGTCAAGGGGGCAGGAGCGACTTCGGCGGACAACGGCTGCAAAGCAGCAGACAACGGCAGCGCAGCAACGGGCATTGGCTCTGAGGCAGCGCGCCCGGGATACGTGAGTGGCAGCACGAAGCCGCACACCGCTACAAAAGCAATCAACAATGGAATCCACAAACGTTGCCGGTGGGAATCGCCGGCAGTAGCATTCAAGCCTTGAAGCATCATTTCATTTCCTCCTAGAGAATACTCGACTCATTTAACAGAAAATCCTTCTTTTTTCTGTTTTGCCTATTTAACAAACTGTGGGATTGGACGATGTCGTATGATGCGCTACAATAATAGTGTAGCATAAAGCCTGAACTTTGGAAGGTTCCCATAAAGGATTTTAACTGAAATGCTTGTATATGTCAAAAGACATTAGCAACTCGATGAGACACCAGAGTTGCCCGCAAGTAGGAGTGCAGCAGGCACCAGTGGCCATAGACGCTGGCGTGTCAACGACTGCTTCTGTACCGTTGCGAGGCAGGGTGATTCTGGGATTGTTCTGCGTTTCCACCGCCACGCTAATTTTTGAGATCAACCTGACGCGCCTGTACTCTGTGGCGCAGTTCTATCACTTCGCTTTCATGATCATCAGCCTGGCGATGCTCGGCTTTGGGGCCAGTGGGACGTGGCTGGCGCTCTTCCCGCGCCTGGGACGCCGTTATCCGCGCCGCGCGCTCGCGTACTTGGCGTGTGCGTATGGCATCACGAGCCTCGGCGCTTATCTCGCGCTCAATTGGCTGCCCTTCGACTCGTTTAGCATCGCCTGGGATCGCCGGCAGGTTGTGATCCTGGTGGTGCAATACATCAGCCTATCGCTCCCGTTCTTGTGTAGTGGTGCGGCGTTGGGGTTACTCTTCAGCGTCTACCCGCAAGTCGTCGGACGCATCTACGCGGTCAACCTGGCGGGATCGGCGCTGGGATGTGTGCTGGCTCTTCTCGCGCCTGCGTGGGTGGGGGGCGAGGGCATCGTGTGGCTCAGCGTGATCGCCGGAGGCGGCGCGGCGCTAAGCTTTTTCTGGCCCGGGCGACGTAAGGCGCTTTCGTCCGGCGCGCCAGAGCGTGTCGTCGGTGTGCTGGCGGGGATGGTGCTGCTCGGCGGCATCGTGCTCTTGTTGGCGGCACCGCCCGTGCTGGACGTGCGCCTTTCGCCCTACAAGAGCCTGAGCTACGCCCTGCAATTTCCGGGCGCGCAGGTCATCTCGCAGCAATGGAACGGCTTCTCGCGCGTGGACGTCGTCGAAAGCGCGGGCATCCGCTCGCTACCGGGCCTCAGCTATCGCTACATGGCCGCCCCGCCACCCCAGCGCGGTCTGCTCGTGGACGGCGATGACCTGAACCCCATCTTAGCGCTTTCACCCGAAACGGCGTCGCCGGATGACCTCGCGTTCACCGCTTATCTGCCCACCGCCATCGCCTACCAACTGCGACCGGAAGCACGTGTGCTGGTGTTGGAACCGCGCGGCGGGCTGGAAACGTGGACGGCGCTGGCCCAGGGCGCAGCGCACGTCACCGCCGTGGAAGCCAACCCGCTCATCGTCGCCGTTGCCGGGGACGTCTACACCACGCCGCGTGTGACGGCAGTGCTTGACGACCCGCGCAGCTTCGTTCGCCGCACGCCGTCCCGCTATGACGTTGTCACGCTGGCCTTGACGACACCCTACCGCCCGATCCGCTCCGGCGCGTATACCCTCTCCGAGGATTACCGCTACACCGTTGAAGCTTTCCGCGATTACCTGCACACGCTCGCGCCCGGCGGGCTGCTCGTCATCACCCGCTGGCTGCAAACGCCGCCGAGCGAGTCGCTGCGCGCGTTTACCCTCGCCGTCGCCGCCGTGGAACAGACCGGCGGCAATCCGGCGCAGCAGATCGTCGCTTTCCGGGGTTACGCTGCGCTGACGCTGCTCGTCAAGACCACGCCGTTTACTTCTGTGGAACTGGATACCATCCGCGGTTTTGCCGCCGGGCGCGCCTTCGACTTGGTCTACGCGCCCGATATACGCTCTGATGAGATCAACCACTACAACGTGCTGCCAGAACCGGAATACTACCAGACCTTCTCCGGCCTGTTGGCAGCGGAGGATCGTGCGGCGTGGTACGCGGCCTATCCTTTCGACGTGACGCCGCCCACCGATGCGCACCCGTTTTTCGGTCACTTCTTCAAATGGTCGCAAGCGCGGCAGGTGTGGGCGGAATTGGGCAAGACCTGGCAGCCATTCGGCGGCGCGGGGTATTTCGTACTGGCGGCGTTGCTGCTCCTGGCGGTGGGTGCGGCGGTAGTCGTCATTTTGCTGCCGGTGGCAGCATTGCGCCGGGATGGAATTGCAGGCCAGCGCGCCCGGTTGGCATACTTCGGCTTGTTGGGCCTGGGCTTTATGCTCGTGGAGATCCCCCTGTTGCAGCGCTTTATCCTCTTTCTGGGCCATCCGGCTTACGCGCTGACGACGGTGTTGTTCGCCATTCTCCTCTTCTCCGGCATCGGTAGCGCGCTCTCGTCGCGTATTCCGACGCGCCTGGCGCTGGTGCTGTTGGTGGGGCTGGTCGGCGTGTACGCGCTCGGCTTGCCGTGGCTTTTCGCGTGGACGCTCGCGTTGCCGTTGGGCGCGCGGATGCTCGTCGCGGCGCTGGTACTCGCGCCGGCCGGCCTGCTGATGGGGATGCCGTTCCCGCAGGGCTTGCGGCGGTTGGGCGCGTTATCTGCGCGCCCCGAAGTGTTGCTGCCGTGGGTATGGGGGATCAACGGCGCGCTTTCGGTCGTCGCGTCGGTGTTGGCGGCGCTGCTGGCGCTCTCGTTTGGCTTCGACGTGGTGCTGCTCTGCGGGGCGTTGTGTTACGCGGGTGCATGGCTGACGGCTGGTCAGGGAATCACCGGTGTGCTCCCGTCGCCTCCTATCCCTGCGCCGGTAAACGGCACAAATCTGACACCGCCCGCGTTGTAGGCACTCAGTTCCTCCCCATCTTTGACGAACTGCCAGAGACTCTGGTAGCCGCCCGGCGGCCCGATGGGGATCACCAGCCGCCCGCCATCTTTGAGCTGTTGGGCCAACGGTGCGGGCAGATGATCCGGCGCGGCGGTGACGATGATCGCGTCGAAGGGCGCGTGCTCCTCCCAGCCGTAATAGCCATCCCCCTGTTTGACGTTGACCTCGGTATAGCCCAGATCGTGCAGCCGTGTTGCGGCCTGTTCGGCCAATTCCGGCACGATCTCGATGCTGTACACGTCGATCTCGCCCAGTTCGGCCAGCACGGCTGCCTGATAGCCGGACCCCGTGCCGATTTCCAGCACCTTCTCCCCCGGTTGTAGAGCCAGCAGCTCCGTCATCCAGGCGACGATGTAGGGCTGCGAGATCGTCTGCCCGTAGCCGATGGGCAGCGGATGATCGGCATACGCCTGGTTCACGTACTCCGCCGGCACGAAGTGATGACGCGCTACCGTGCGCATGGCGCGCAGCACGTCGGGATCGGTTATGCCGCGATCTTCGATGGTTCGCTCGACCATCAGCAACCGCTTCTCTGCCATTGCGTCTTCGTCGAACGCCGGCGTGGCTGTTGCAGACAACGGCGTTGTTGAGGACGATGGTGAAGTCAATGGTTCAGGGGGAGACGTAGGAGATGTGGCTGTACACGCCGCAAGGCCAACCACGACGCCCATGACGAACACCAGCCAATACCGTTGTATCCGTGTGCGTCTCATAGTGTCCTCCCTAAATTTATCACAAATCCGCACGAATAGAGATCAAAATTAGTGCGGATTCGTGAAGATTCGTAGTAAAATCTTCCCCTTACATTTTACGCAGCACGCACGTGCATCTCCCCATACACCACCCACTTATACGTCGTC
>JBNGDO010000083.1:0-21720 GCA_049975385.1 Anaerolineae bacterium
GAAAGGGATGGCGCCGTCGATTGCCACCTGCAGAAGTGTCAATCTAACTTAGACCATGCCCTTCTTTTATATCTCTCTGCGCCCTCAGCGTGCTCTGCGGTGAGATATGAGTAATCACCGATTCAGACGGATTTTTGACCTTTTGCATATCTAGTAGGTTTATTTACTTGATTTTTACAATAAAAATGTTATAATAAGCACATATTATTATAACTAATAGTTTTTGCAAGAGGGATCGAGCTATGGATGAAATAAATACTGAAGGTACACATATCCTGGTTATCGATGACAACGTAGAAATCCTGGGCTTTCTCCAAGAAGCCATTCTGGAGCCGGCTGGTTTCCAGGTGACAGTGGCTATGGATGGCGAAGAAGGGTTGGCGATAGCCCTGGAGACATGGCCAGACCTCATCCTGCTGGATTATGAGATGCCGCGTATGAATGGCATCGAAGTTCTGCAGGCGCTCAAACAGCAAGCGGCCGATATCCCGGCGATTCTGATCACATCACACGGATCGGAAAACGTAGCCGTGGACGTATTCCGCCTCGGCGTGCGGGATTACGTGACCAAGCCCTTCGCCGTACAAGAAATCCTCACAGCCGTCGAACGCGTGTTGACGTTGACGCGTTTGCAGCAGGAGCGCGATGCGCTGTTTGCCGAACTGGAACGCACCAATGGGCAATTGACGCACCGCTTGCAACAACTCGACACCCTCTACCGCGTCAGCAAGTCGGTGACGACGCTCCAGGAACGCGATCAACTGCTGGAGCGCATCATCGATGCCGCGCTCTATCTCACCGGTGCGCGGGATGGTTTGTTGATTCTGATGGACCCGGATACCGGCGCGCCCACCGCACAGGTTTTGCGCGAACACTGGGAACGCCAGTTCAACACCCCCGCGGAGCCAGTGAACATCGAAACCCACTCGGACGGCATGATGATGAACGTACCGCTGCAGTTCGGCGGGAGAACGGTGGGGGCGCTGACCGTCAGCAACAAACGCAACCGCGAGTTACTAAATCAGGAGGATCGCCGGTTGCTGCGGATGTTGGCCGACTACGCCGCCATCTCCATCGAGAACTTCCGGCTGCTAGCGGAATCTGAGACGCGACTCGAACGTGAGAACCGCGAGTTGCGGGCACTTTTCGAGCACTACGTCTCCCCTCCCGTCGTGGAACGCATCCTCCAGAACCCGCGCAACGTTCAGCCCGGCGGCCAGTGGCAGACCATCTCCGTGCTCTTCGCAGATCTACGGGAATTCACGGCGTTCAGCGCCGACGCCTCGCCAGAGGCGCTCATCAGCATCCTGAACCGCCATCTCACGCAAGCCGCGGGTGTCATCCTCTCCGAGGAAGGTACACTGGACAAATTCCTCGGGGATGAAGTCATGGCCTTCTTCAACGCACCATTGCCCCAGGAGGACCACGCGCTGCGAGCCGTACGCGCGGCCTGGCGCATCCAGCAGACGATGCGCCAGACGCACGAGTTGATCCCGTTCCACCAGCGACTGCGCTTCGGCATCGGCATTGCGACCGGCGAAGCCATTGTCGGCAACGTCGGCACACCCGATCTCGTCAACTTCACCGTCGTCGGCCAAACCGCGAACAAGGCGCACATGCTCCAGGAGCTCGCACCCGCCGGGAAAATCCTGATCTGCCACCGCACTTGCCAACTGGTGAAAGATCACTTCCTGGTACAGGAACTCCCGCCGGTGCACATCAAAGGACAACAACATCCTGAGCCGATTTACGAAGTACGTGGTATACTTACTGAAACGTGAGACGTGACGCGTTAGACATGATGCGTGAAACGTAAACGTGAGGCTTGTCTGTGATAAGCCTCACGTTTTACGAATGGGGGATTACGAATTACGAATTACGAGTAATCTGGGAGCACGCATTGCCAGATAAAGGAGCCAAATCACCATGCCTGTATTTTTTGACGTTGAAACCCAGAATTCCTTCCAAGAGGTCGGCGGACACTACCCGGAACGGCTGAGCATTTCCGTCGTCGTGACCTACAACACCGCCGACCAAGCTTTTCATCGCTACACAGAAGCCGACATCCCCGCCCTCGTCCGCGAGTTGCAGGCGGCGGACCTCGTCGTCGGCTTCAATCTGTACGGCTTCGATTATCCTGTTGTCATGCGCTACACCGACGTCGACTTGACCAGGCTGCCCACTGTGGATATGATGGTAGAATTGCAGAAGCAATTGGGGTTCCGCGTTGGTCTGAATGCGGTGGCGTCAGCGACGTTGGGCACCGGCAAGAGTGCGGATGGCTTGCAGGCGGTACAGTGGTGGAAGGAAGGTCGCATTGAGGAAATCTTCACCTACTGCGAGAAAGACGTCGAGGTCACCCGGCGCGTGTATGAATTCGGGCGGCAAAACCGCTACATCCAGTACTTCGACCGCCAGTATCGCCTCCAGCGCGTTCCTGTGGCGTGGTAAGAACTCGAAGCTGAATACTAATTTGGGGGGGGAATTACACAATGCTATGGGTAAGAACAATCTTAAGTTGGGCCGGCGCGTATTTGTTGGGATCGATCCCAGCGGGGATGATCTGGGGATGGATCGCCAAGCACATCGACATCCGCAAGCACGGCAGCGGGCGCACGGGAGGCACGAACGTCTGGCGTTCGGTAGGGTTTATCCCTGCCCTACTCACGGCGATCACGGATGGACTGAAAGGCGCAGCGGCAGTCTGGCTCGCCGAGGCTTTGGAAATTAGTATGGCAGCGATAGCCGTGGCCGGCGTCCTGGCCGTGATCGGGCACAACTACTCGCTCTTTCTCGGTTTTCGCGGCGGCGCGGGCACGGCGACGACGGTCGGTCTAGCGGCGGCGCTGTGGTTTCCCTTCCTGCCGGTCCTGCTGATCATCGGCGTCATTGCCGGTCTGCTGGTGGGACACGCCTCGGTCGCGTCGATTACCGTGGCGGTGCTGCTGCCGCTCATTTTCGTTCTGCGCGGAGAATTGCTCAACGCGGCTCTGCTCGGCGTCCCGGTGATGCTACTGACGCTGTGGGCTTTGCGCCCAAACATCGAGCGCCTGCGCAACCGCGCCGAGCGCTTCCTGCCGATCTTCGAGCACAAGCCACCGCTCATCTGCCTGTCGCGTCATCCCGCTCACGAGAAGTAACGATCTCAGTTTCCCTCAGTTTTGCCAGCAGATTAAGTAGGTTTCCCCGCCAAGAGACGAGAAAATCTGCTCAATCTGCCGATTTAGGAAAACTATGCGAGGTAACACGATGATCAAACCGAACATCCTCTTCATCTTCAGCGATCAGCAACGCTGGGACACCTGTGGCTGCTATGGACAACCGCTCGATATCACCCCCAACCTGGATCGCATGGCGCGTGAGGGCGTGCGCTTCGAACAGGCGTTCACGTGCCAGCCGGTCTGCGGACCGGCCCGCGCTAGCCTGCAAACGGGCAAATATCCCACGGAAGTGGGCTGCCACACCAACCACCGGATGCTGCCGTTGGACGAAAAGACCATCGCCCATCACTTCAGCGAAAACGGCTACGAGGTCGGCTACATCGGCAAGTGGCACCTGGCTTCCACCGGCCCCATCGGCGGTCCCGACGATTTTCGCGTCAAGCCCGTCCCGCCGGAGCGGCGCGGCGGTTACGTGGATTATTGGCTGGCCTCCGATACGCTGGAGTTCACCTCGCACAGCTACGACGGCCACATGTTCGACGGCGATATGCAGCAACGTGACTTCCCAGAAGGGCGCTATCGCGTCGACGCGCACACGGATTGGGTGCTCGAGTATTTGCAAACGCGCACCGGCGAGAAGCCGTTCTTCCTCTTCGTCTCCTACATCGAACCGCACCACCAGAACGATCACAATCACTACGAAGGGCCGCACGGCTCCAAAGAGCGGTTCAAGGACTTCGTCACACCGGGCGACCTGGTGGAGACCGAGGGCGACTGGCGCGAGGAGTACCCGGATTACCTGGGCTGCATCCACAGCCTGGACGAGAACCTAGGGCACATCCGCGCCGAACTGGAACGCCTGGGGCTGGCGGAGAACACGCTCCTCATCTACACCAGCGACCACGGCTCGCACTTCCGCACGCGCAACGCGGAGTACAAACGCTCCTGTCACGACGGCTGCATCCGCATCCCGATGGTCGCCTGCGGACCGGGCTTCAGCGGCGGTACAGTGATCGACGATCTGGTCAGCCTCATCGACCTGCCACCAACGTTGCTCAGGGCAGCCGGGATTACGCCGCCGGAGACGATGCGCGGGCACGCCCTGCAAGGTCTGGTTGACGGAACAGCACAAGATTGGCCGGAGGAGGTCTTCCTGCAGATCAGCGAGAGCCAGTGCGGGCGCGCCATCCGCACGCGACGCTGGAAGTACAGCGTCCGCGCGCCGGACAAGACCGGCCAAGACCCCGACAGCGCCGTCTACGTCGAGGACTTCCTCTACGATTTGGAGAGCGACCCCCACGAGCACCACAATCTAGTGGATTCGCCCGCACACGCCGAAGTTCGCCGGGAATTGGCCGCCACCCTCATACGCCGGATGGTTGAGGCTGGCGAAGCCGCGCCGGTGATTCGCCCTAAAAACCCCTAACCCCCGCTCCGCGCCCCCGGGACGGGGGCGCAGAGCATGTAGAACATAAGCCTGACGTTTGACGCTCAGACTTTTGCCGTCTGTCGGATTGACAAAATCGGCAGGCTGCCCCATAATAGAAGCACGGTTATTGTGGGAAAACGTAAACGTCAATAGCATAACAGTAACTTTTCCTATATACCGCCTCCGACCCATACCGCTCCCAAGAGGATGGATGGGCGAGTGGAATCAAAAGCCGATTCCCAGGGTACAAGAAGCAATTCTTGCGCCTGCCGTATTAGCAAAGGAGGCAATCCTACTCAATTACGGAGAGGATTGCCTCTTTTTTGTTGCCAGTGAGTAGATAACCCTGTCAGCCAGAGAGGGGTTTTGCGCACCTGGATAGGGCTGACATATCCAGGGGAAAATTTCAAGAGAAAGGAGTTCAGCTATGTGGATTGTACGCATCAATATGACCGATCAGTCTTATAAATTGGAAGAGGTACCGGAGCGGTATAAAAACCTGGGTGGGCGCGGCCTGACCTCGACCATCATCTACGATGAGGTGGACCCGACCTGCCATCCCCTTGGCCCGCACAACAAGCTGGTCTTTGCGCCCGGCATCGTCACCGGGACGGCAGCTCCCACCTCGGCGCGCATCTCGGTCGGCGGAAAATCGCCGTTGACGGGCGGCATCAAGGAGTCCAACGCCGGGACCGGGTTGGCGCCTGCTGTGGCCCGGATGCGCATCAAGGCCATCATCGTGGAGGGCATGCCGGCCGAGAAAGATTTCTGGATGGCCAAACTCTTCTGGGATGGCGAAAAGCCCGCGATCGCGTTCTCAGACGCCTCCGATTACGTCGGCAAGAACCTGTACGACGTGTTCCCGGTGCTGTTCGAAAAGTATGGGAAGCGCGCCCACGTCGCGGGCATCGGCAACGCGGGAGAATTCGGCTACGCGAACTCCGGCATCGTCTTCGAGGACATGAAGCAGCGCCCCACCCGCTACTCCGGTCGCGGTGGCCTGGGCGCGGTGATGGGCAGCAAGGGCCTGAAGTTCCTCGTGGTCGATGCGGAAGGCGCGCCGGGCGTCGAAATCGCCAACCCCGAAGCGTTCAAAATCGGCGCGAAGAAGCTGCGCGAAGCCTTGGGCGAGCACGCGCTCACCAAACCCAAGGGCGGCCTCAACACCTACGGCACCGCCGTGCTGATCAACATTATGAACGAGGCCGGCGGCCTGCCCACCCGCAACTTCCGCACCGGGCGCTTCGAAGGCGCGGCCAAGATCGCGGGCGAGGCTATCTTCGAAAACAACAAAAAGCGCCTGGGCAAGGAACTCTACAACCACGCGTGCAGCCCCGGCTGCGTCATCCAGTGTTCCAACACCTATTACGCCGAGGATGGCTCCGAAATCGTCTCCTGCATCGAATACGAATCCGACTGGGCCTTGGGCGCGAACTGCGGCATCGATGACCTGGACGGCGTCGCCAAGCTCGTGTACTGGTGCAACGCCTATGGCCTGGATACGATTGAGGCCGGCGACAGCATCGCTGTGGCGATGGATTCCGGCTACCTCCCGTTTGGCGATCTGGACGGCGCCATCGGCTTGATGCACGAAATGGGCAAGGGTACAGCGATGGGCCGCGTCCTGGGCGGCGGCACAGCTTTCACCGCCAAGGCATTCGGCAATCCACGCTCGCCGTCGGTCAAGGGACAGGGTATGCCGGCCTACGAGCCGCGCGCCGTCAAGGGCATCGGCGTCACCTACGCCACCAGCACAATGGGGGCCGATCATACCTCCGGGTACACCATCGCGCCGGAAATCGCAGGCGTGGGCGGCACGTCCGATCCACTGGCTTCCGAACCGGCAAAGGCCGACCTGAGCCGCGCGTTCCAGATGACGACGGCCTTCCTCGACTCCACCGGGCACTGCCTCTTCATCGCCTTCGCCATCCTGGATATCGCCAGCGGCTTCGAGGGTATGATCGAGGAAGTGAACGCTGTGTTGGGCACCAGCCTGACAGGCGACGAAGCCGTGGCGCTGGGCGGCGAAATCCTCAAACGCGAGCGCGCCTTCAACATCGGCGCGGGCATGACCCATCTCGACGACCGCCTGCCGGAGTTCATGAAGTACGAGAAACTCCCGCCGCACAACGTCGTCAACGACCTGCCGGACGAGGTCTTCGATGCCGTCCACGGCAAGATGTAGTCGCGGTTTCCATACCGCGTCCGCTGCTAATTCAGACGCCGGGAGGGATTTCCTTCCGGCGTCTGCCGTTCTTTAGACCGGGCGAGACGCTCGCGCTACACACACAGCGCCAGCACATCGTCCACGTGGGCCGTTGCCAGGCAGATGACGCCGACTTTTCGGAATTTTGTCTAAAAATACTTGAAAAATTATAAACAATAGTGTATTATATAAACAAGTTAAGGACATAATATTTACGATTAATTAAGGAGATCGGAAATGAACACTCAAGCATCGGACAAAGTTTTCACCGGCTTGCGCCGTTTCAACATCGTGATGGGCTTCTTGCACCTGATTCAGGGCATCCTGATGATCGTGCTGAGCAACGACACCACCTACCCCATCTTCACCAACTTTCTCAAGTTCGACCGGGCGACCTTCTCGCTCGTGCCGGACCCGAAACTGGCCTACAATTTGCGCTTCGGCCCGGCGGTCGCCGTGTTCCTGTTGATTTCGGCGGTCGCGCACTTCTATCTCTCCACCGTCGGCTACGAGAAGTACGTCGCCAACTTAAAGCGCGGGATGAACCCCACCCGCTTCTACGAGTATGCGCTCAGTTCATCGCTGATGATCGTGTTGATCGGGATGCTGGTGGGGATTTGGGACCTGGGCAGCATGATCCTGATGTTCGGCATCAACGCAATGATGAACCTGTTCGGGATTATGATGGAACTGCACAACCAGCACACGCAACGCACCGACTGGACGGCCTTCATCTACGGCTCGATAGCGGGCGTCATTCCGTGGATCGTCATCGCCCTCTATTTCTTCAGCGCGGTCACCTCCACCGACGCGCAGCCGCCGACGTTCGTCTACTTCATCGTTGCCAGCATCTTCGTCTTTTTCAACGGGTTCGCAGTTAACATGATCCTCCAATATAGGAAGGTCGGCAAGTGGAAGGACTATCTCTTCGGCGAGCGGGTGTACATCATCCTTAGCCTCGTCGCCAAAACGCTGCTCGCCTGGCAAATCTTCGCCGGGACGCTGGCGCCGGTATGAATCGTTATTTGGACTGAACAGAAAGAGGGCCGTCGATAGACGACGGCCCTTTTTGGTTTCTATACTCAACTAAACTGACATTGACTCATAGCTTGGAAATTTCGTAAGGATGTGCGAATTGCCGGACATAACGAAGTTTAGGAAGAGAATAGTAACAGCGGGATTTTCGTGTTTGCGCACAACGTCGCTTACGCTATCCTTGCGCCACCGGCTGTCGCAGCACCGTCTTGAGCTTTTCCGGCGCGGTCTTGCGCGGATCGCCCAGGTAGATTTCGTGATGCTTCCCGGCCTCGACGTAGCCGTTTTGCGGGATGAACTCGCGGTGCAACTTCTCCAACGTTGGCGCTTCGGCGTCATACGAGCCGATGTGCATGATGTGCACCGCCAAGCCCTCGGCGTAGCGCTCCAGCCGGACTTTAGGTAACGCGCGCAAGTCCTTGCTCTTCTCCACTTCAGCCACGGCCTGCGCGAACATCTCCGGCGTGATCCACTCGGGCTGCATGATCATCATCGTCCAGTCCCAGGCGCTTTTATCGCGGTTGACGGTAAACGTGTCCATATCCTCAGCCGACCACAGCCCCTCCAGCGGCGGCACGACGTAATCCTTCCCCACCTGCTTCTTGCTCATAAACTTGAGCTTGTACGCCACCGAGTAAAGCGCCTCCACAGCGTCCTGGTACGCCTGCACCGTGTTCGGGTCGCCGTGACCGTCGACCATCAAAAACTGCATCTCCGGCACCTCCACCACCGAGAATTCCCGTGATGATGGATTGTACAAATGTTTCAGTTCTTTCTTGAAATCAATCTTGTCCATTGCCTTCTCCTCTCAAAGTAAACCACTAATCTTCACTAATCTTCACTAATTTTCACTAATTTTTTATTCGTGAAGATTCGTGGTAAAGTTTTGTTCTCGTTGATATGGAATCCCCTATGGAGACGCCTGCTATTTTGCGTCAAGCGCTGACGCTCGCGCGCAAATTCGCCCACGCCGCCGCTTCCCGGTCGGCCAACGCGTAAAGGTGTGCGGTAGCTTCGCCCAACCGCGCGGCGGGATCGGGCAGTTCCGAGGTCGCGTGGAACCACTCTCCCACCTCGGCCCACGCGTCAGCGATGCCGGCGAAGTCGTTGGCGACGGCGTCCAGGCGCGGATTGTCCGCGATCACGGCGGCCTCGCGCAGGAAGCGGGTGAACATGTAGCGGAAGTTCCCTCCACCCGAGCCGCCCACCGGGCTGATGAAAATGTAGGCGTTGAACAACGCCCACTTCAACGCCTCCGCGTCCATACGCGCTGGCCACTGCGGAATCGCCTCGGCGGCCTTGCGGATGCCCTTGATGCCGATGTTGCTGATCGGCGGCTGCAACATCAGATCGGCCTGTTCCACGACGGCCTGGCGGACCTCGCCAGCGGCCGGCGGGCGCATCGCGCTGAAGTCGAACGTCCACCAACAGTTCTTGGGCGGGAACGGCTTGAACGTCGAACCGCGCGCCTTCTCCAGGTCGGCCATCGCCACCGGGTGCAGCGCGTCCTCGCGGTCGGCGATCAACACCTGCTCCGTCTCTGGGTCGTAGCCGCAGGCGACGATGGCGTGCCCGCCAAAGTGATACTCCTCGCCGCCAAAGTCGAAGTAGGGCAAGAAGCCCATATCCACCTGGAGCATCACCGGCTGCCCGGCCTCCAGGATCGCCAGCAGGGATTCCCGCGCCTTGCGCGCGCTGGTCGTGATGTGCAGCGCGATCCCGACGCCGGTGCGCTGCCCGGCGAGTTCCTCCATACTCGGCTTGGGCATCCCGCGCCCGCCCATAAACGGTGGCTGGCCTTTGTAGTGAAAGTAGCTAAAGCTGACGCCCGCGCCCAGACCGAGCAGCAAATCCTCGCTGATCTCGTAGCCGTTGAAGACGTAGACGTGGCGCATCGAGCCGGTGACGCAGTGATGCGTCGTTAAGTGTTTGAATCCCGTCAAAGATTGTACTGCTTTATCCATTGTGTGCCTCCACTTGTCTGATAAATCCTTCTACCCACTCACGTTCTGTCTGAATCAGTGTGATGCTGTACGTAAACAGCGCCTCCACGAAGTACGGCAGCGGCTTTTGCGCTTCCCAGCGCGCGCGGACGTGCGCCAGCCGCTCATCCAGCGCGGCGACGTACTGCCGCAGCGCCGCCGCCGCTTCCGCCGCCGGAACCGCCGGGAGGCTCGCAATCCCTAACAACAGCGGGGGATAGCAGCGTTGTGGCGTGGACAGCGCCTCCACAATCGCCGCCTGCAACTGCTCCCGCCCGGCGGGCGTGACCGCGTAGACCTTGCGCGCCGGCCCGCGCCCGGCCTCTTCCAGACGGCTCTCGATCCAGCCCTCGCCTTCCAGCTTCTTCAGCAGGTAGTAGATGGACGAGAACCCGATCTCCGCCCACTCCCGCATCCCGCGCGCCTCGATCACGTGTTCGAGTTCGTAGCCGTGATGTGGGCGTTCGGCGAGTAGGGTTAGGAGGGCCAGTTCTGCTTGGGTTGTCATATATTCTCACCTCGTAGTATTCTAGTATTAGAATACTATAGGTTTGGAATTTGTCAAGAGGAAACTCACTATGGGACAAAGGGAACAACCAGATGAGGGAACAACCAGATACAGAAAGGCTGTTCCGAACTTCGATAGGAACAGCCTTTTACCTTCGGTCAAAGAGGTGATGACTTTATACACCAGCCCAAGCAGAGCGCGGCATCTGATTCCACTGCCGGCCTTCGAGCAAACGTCCTGCTTGTTTTTTACGCGTCCCCCCCCACTGCTTGAAGAAGAATGGGATGTGCGCAGCGAGGCACTGATCGCGGAGGTCCGTAACCCAGGCAGAAACCAGTGACCGTGCGCCGGGGCCGGATTCGCCGCCGACGATGACCCAATCTATCGCATGTAAGTCAAGAGCAGGCAATGAGCCAAGTAGAGGTTCAAGGGAAAGAAATTTAACAGCAGCGTGGGTCTGACGCAAAGCATCAATACGCGAAATATAGTCGTAGTTTTCTACGGTAACACCCATCCACACGTTATCAGGCCAAGTCAATTCAGCATCCAAAGCAGCAAGACGCTCTGCACGTTTGGTGAGGACTTGAAACGTGTGCCAGGAAGCCTGACGCATCACAGCAAAAACCTGTTGGACAAAATCCAGCGGCACACCCTCGTGGAAGAGATCGCTCATCGAGTTGACGAAGATCATCTGCGGCTTTTTCCAGTTAAGGGGACGCTCTAACATCGCGGGATGTAACGTGAGCTTAAAACCATTGACGTAATTAGGCTGCCCCATCGCTTGCAAGCGATAGGCCATCCGCTCGGCATAACAATGCTTGCATCCCGGACTAATTTTTGTGCAGCCCGTGACCGGATTCCAGGTCGATTCCGTCCACTCAATATCTGAATTGGTGCTCATTGTGTGGCCCCTTTCTCTGAATAAACAAACTCTCTATTTACATAATAGCACATAAGTTCTAGTTGCGCAAGACTCAAAACATCCATAGCTGGCCGTCTTTGTCGCGCCGGGTGACTTCTCGCCAAAACTTCTCTCCCAAATCGTTTTTGCTGGCGAAGATCAGGCAATAGAGGGGGGCATTCTTCATGTTTCTCATCATTGGTACACGCTCAATTTGGTCATCAATCTTCACTTCCACGTAACCCAATTCACAAAGGCGATCCTTGTAGAAGCGAATAAGGTCGCCATACATACCGGGCTTACCTTGTCCTTGCTCGTAAATCTCTCGCCAATCGCGGCTGCCGAAGAAACGGTCAATGCTTGTTTCTTCGGACGACTCTATAGCGATAGGCATGTACCTTTGTAGCCCCATTTGGGAATAGTGAATGACGAGATCTGTGCGAAGCTGTGCCAATGCTTGTACAGTATCCCAATGCAATTCTACCAATCCCTCTGGATCGAGGAAAGCGAGATTGAGACAGGGCCATACTCCCTCGATGTAATGTTGATCCACACGCTGAATTTCTCTAGCGATGCGGTGGACGGCAACATTGCAATCCTCTTGAAAGTATCGGATACGGTCAGCTTGAGGCGAGTGCTGGCAGCGTTGTTGAAGTGCCTGCATATTGTCTGCATCCAATTCCACGAAGAAGTAATGGTCAAAAGATTGCCTGGTTCTCAGTGCCAGGAGGGGGGAACCCAGGTATATTTCGCCGGTGCCTTCGTCCTGACACTTGCCTGGACCGGCGAACAAGTCGATATAGTTCAACGCGCGCCAGGGTTTCTTGCGCATCGCGGTAGTAAACATATCGAGGTAACGTTCCAGATAATCCAATTTCTCAGCAGCCCAGTTCTTCATCGGGCGCATTAACCAACCATCGTCTTGTGCTTCAAGATGTTGAGTCATTGAAGAGTACCTCCATCTGCGTGTCTCACCGCTACAGTTCGCCTTTGTATGTTGACGACCATCCAAACAACGCGCGCCACTTCTGCGAAGGATTAAACTTGAACGTCCAGGTATCCCGTCCAGTACGGACGTAGAAGGTGCCGAAGTTACGTAGGGAAACGCGCTCTTCGTTCTTGAGCGCTTGATAAATTTCATCCAACATCATTTCAATGATGGGTTCTACAATCTCCGGAGCTAGATCAAGTCGCTGTGCTACACGTGCGATTAACTCAGGTTTCTCGATGCGATCTTTCATAGCCGCCTACTCTCTTGGTCCCAAGAAACGATCCCCATTAAAGTGAATCAGATGATCCACAATCTCCGCGACCCACACCTCGGTTTCCCAGGCAATCTCAGACAAGAAGCCCTTGAACGTGGCAAAGTCCAGGAATGCCGTCACATAGACCAAATCAGCAGAGCAACTTTCAAACATTTCGCTCAATTCAACGTGGCGCTTAGGAGAAAGTGGGCCATGTGAGGTGACGGCTTCGATCAGGAACAGCCAATTGCGTTCTGCATCGAAAAGTATCACATCCGGGAGTTTGTCGTGATCCGGCGCGGGCACTCCCAGCGACATGAAGAGATCCTCTTCCAGGATCAGCTTCTTGTTGGCTGTATCCCCCAAATAGAGCACCGTCGCGGCGGGGGCAAAGCGTGGACCAAATTCCTGAATGACGAGAGCTTGCAATTCGTTGTGTTCGCCTGGCGAGAGGTAGAAAGTCCGCCCATCGGCAAGGCGTAGCGGCACTTTGTGCTGATCACGCACCTTCTGGTAAACTTCCAGCAATGCCCCCTTGCGACGATTGAACTCCTGCACGGCACTTTCCCATCTAGGTGAGCCATAAGCTTGAAGCGTTTGGATGGCAAGATCGGATAGCGCGTAGTGGGTACGCGGACTGTTGGTAGGTAAGCCTGGTTCATCGGGGTTGCGTAATACCAGCCCGGCCTGCTGGAACTGATGAATAACCTGGCGCCGCACCGTTTCGCGCGTATTCTCCGCATAGTCACGGTCGTAGTGCGCTTTCATCTCGGCAAGCATATCATGGATGCGGAGGCTGCAGCGCTGTGCCTGGCCCCAAGGCGTCGCTTCGAATAGCTGCGCCAATGTCAGCAAGGTCAAGGCAGAGATCTCGTTTTGTTGTGCTGGAGGTAGTCCTAAATCTTCAAGTACTTTTTGAGCTTCCTGGATTTTTCCCATTGTAATACGTGTCTCCCTTATGGTTGGAAAGTCTGGCGGCAGGTAGCCGGTCCCGCGTAACATGTCAAATGTAAAAGCATCAAGGTCGGCAGCCGCTCCCGCCTGCATTATAGCCTGTCCAAGCTGGCGAATCACAGCCAGCGGAGGCAACGGCAAAGCGCGCAACTCCGTGGCATTGACCTGAGTGTTGCCGTTTAAGATACGAAAGTATCGGTCAATCAAAGCACTGTTGAGCAAAGCCGAGAATCCTATAGCTTCTTCATCGGTAAGTACACCATCTTGCCGGTAGATGTAATTCAGATGGTTCTCCAGGCCTAATTGGGTGCCGTGTTGTGCGAAGTGTGCGGCAAGAAATGGAGCCGCAATCAAGCGGCGACGTTCTTCTTTGGCGCTGAAACGGCGCAGCAAGACGTAGTTATTCAGTGGGACTAGTAACTTCTCACCAGCATCCAATAGAATACCTTGCGGCTTGTTGCGTTTGCGTACCGGCCATTCGACAGTTTGTGCCTGTACATTTTGCATCCACAGCAAGGGGGCGGCCTGTTGGCTATCAACCGGGGCTTTATCTACCAGGTACTCGCGCGCACGGAAAGCTACAACCGGCCCGGTGGATACCTCCAGGCCATACTGGTGCAATGACCCTTTCCACAAATCCACAACTTGCAGCAAATCTTTGTCCAAAGCCCCCACCGGCAAACGGAAGAACAAGGAGCCATTCAGCCGTCCAAGAAACAACGGCGCATCTATCATCTGCCCCGGAATCTCTTTTTCCAGATCAGCAGCACTGGGCGAAGTAGAGATAGCAACCTGGAATGGTGGCGGTGCCCCAGGGTGTAGGCGGCGCTGGAAAGTAAGGATGATGTTTTCCTGCAATACATCGCTATGCTCAAAAACCACATCTCGCGCTTCGAAGAGATGAACGGCCACCGGCAAGGCTTGCTGAATGAAGTATTTGCGGAAAGAAGAGAAGTAAGCGCCGGAGCAAAAACTCCGTGGAACGATAAAACTCGCTTGTGCTCCCGGCGCGAGCAACTTCAGCGCTAGAGCAATGAAAAGCGTGTAGATGTTGGTGTAACCATTAGCCTGAACCAGCAACGCTTTCACACGCGGGTCTTGCTTGTTGAGCTTGAAATAAGGTGGGTTAGCAATGACGTGATCGTAGTGCTGCGCATCGGCGAGAGGAAACAACGGGCCAGGTGAAGCGTGCGATGAAAGAAAATCCCTTTCATGCACCGTTGTATGGAGCGTGATCCCGCAACTTGCTGCAAGCTCGCGCGCTTGTTCCAGATTGGCGCGCGCTACCTGTGCCAGTCCTGGATCAACTTCATAGCCATCAACCCACAGCGTCATTGGTGGAGCATCTTCCCCTCTGTTTTGCATCACGCGCTCAATGACGGCGCAGGCCAATACGCCCGACCCAATTGCAGGTTCCAGGACATGATCGCCATCACGCATAGGTGGGAGTTGCCGGGCCAGGTAGCGCGCAATGGTGGGTGGAGTAAGAAACTGCCCCAGAGCCTTGCGTTTCTGGGGGGAACGCATCGCCAAAATTCGCTCCCCAACGACGAAGCTTTCTGTAACCAGGTCCGCGGTTCTCAGTATTGCATCCTTGCTTTGGTCTAGAGCTTCAATTGCCTTTTGTGTGTCTATCATCTCTTATCAGCCAGAAAACCTGCCGACGATTGACGTCAGCGGGTTAAAATGATACTCCATCCCCGCTCCTCACTTATGATACTTTTTCCCTAAAAAGTATCATTTCTCCCGCAACTTCGCTACTTGAGTATCATTCTGCTTTCTCGTCCAAGTATACCCCCACCCCCTCCAAACACAAAAAGCGGCCTGGTCTCACAACCAAACCGCTTGAAGTGACTAAAAAACCATCTCCGCTATGGTGCAGGCAATGCCCAATCCCCGCCTTGCGGCTCTCGCACCAGCGGTGCACCAGCCCAAGCCCCAGCCGTCGACTCAAAGAAACCGGCAGGCCACTCATCCTGTGTCTCAGCTCTAGCATCCAGTACGCTTTCCAAAACCAGTTTTGCCAATGTCAACTGCTCTCTTACTGTAAGTTTTTTGACAGTTCTGAGAATTCGCCCAAATTGCGTAGAGGTCTTCATCGTTTCTGCATTTGTCGTCATCTGACACCTCGCGTTTCACCGGCTGCTACTTTTGCATACCACACCTCAAGTATACCCCCACCCCCTCCAAACACAAAAAGCGGTCTGGTCTCGCAACCAAACCGCTTCTCGAATGGGTCGTGCAGGATTCGAACCTGCGGCCCTGGGCTTAAAAGGCCCCTGCTCTGCCGGACTGAGCTAACGACCCACGCGCCGCTAGTATAGCACGGGAGGGTCAGTTGTCAAACATCGGTTGGCCATCCCCCTTCCCCGTCTGCCATCACGCGCATCTTCGCGCCCCGTCTACTGTCTGCCGTCTACCGTCTACCGAAGTTGACTTTCGCCCCCTCAAGGCTATATTAACGCACGTCTGAACATTTCGGGGAGGAACAAAAATATGGATTTTGTCGCTTTAGGGGATGCAATTGCGACGTGGATGCGCGACTATGCGGCGCGGGCCGGGGCGGATGGCTACGTTCTGGGATTGAGCGGCGGTGTGGATTCCGCCGTCACGGCGGCGCTGGCGGTGCGGGCCGTTGGAGCCGAATACGTCCTCACCGCCTGGCTGCCGTGTCACAGCCTTCCGGAAGATGAAGCCTATGCCCGGATGACGGCGCAGGCGCTCGGTGTAGACTTGCTCACCGTCGATTTGAGCGCCACTTTTGACACGCTAATGGCGGCGCTTCCCCCCGGCAGCGATATGGCGCGGGCCAACATCAAACCCCGTTTGCGGATGACGGCCTGCTACTACCTGGCCCAGTCGCACAACTACCTGGTCGCGGGAACGGGCAACCGGCCGGAGATGCTGGTGGGCTACTTCACCAAGTACGGCGACGGCGGCGTGGACATCGAACCGCTCGGCGAGCTGTACAAGCACGAGGTGCGGGCGCTCGCGCGCGTCCTCGGCGTGCCGGAGCCGGTGATTGCACGCGCGCCGTCGGCAGGGCTGTGGCCCGGTCAAACGGACGAGGGCGAGTTGGGCATCACCTACGCAGAGTTGGATGCGATTCTGGCAGCACTGGCCGAAGGGCGCACGGCCGAAGCGGCAGAAGCGACCGTGACGCGCGTCCGGCGGATGATCGCCGCGTCGGCGCACAAACGCGCGCTGCCGCCAACTTTTCACGTGGAGAGAAGATAACAAGCGTAAAATCTCACCACGAATCTTCACCAACCTTGACGAATTGAAAACAAATTCGTGTGAATTCGTGAAGATTCGTGGTAAATTTGGTCAAAAGCAACGAAGTGTGACTCATACCAAACATACTCACAGAAAACGCAATCTATGATGACAGTTTCAAATGACACCTCACAACGCCCAGAGACGAGCTTGCAACGCGAGTCGCCTTCCCTGCTCGCCGTCAACGTCTACCTGCTGCTCGGCCTGATCACGCTGGTATGGAGCAGCTATGCATTCCAGGACGTCGGTGTGCAGTACGTTGTGGGCATCGCCGTCGAAGTCGCGCTGGCGGTGGGGGCGCTGTTCTTCCTCAAACTCGAAAAACTTTCGATCCGCGAAACGCTGCGCTGGCGCTGGCCTGGCTGGCGCCTCGCCGGCCTGAGCGGGACACTGGCGCTGGGGCTGTGGATGATCGGCGTGATGCTCAACCTGATCACCACGGTCGTTTTCGGCTACACCACCCCGGTGTCACCGTCGATGTTCCCGCGCACGGTCCCCGAGGCGCTACTGCTGCTCGTTGCCACCGTCGTCGCCGCGCCACTGTGTGAAGAGATTATGTTCCGTGGTTACGTCCAGCGTGCCTACGAACGGCGCAGTCCGTGGATCGGCATCGTCGTCGGTGGCATCATTTTCACGCTGTATCACCTGCGCTTCCAGGGCGCGCTGGCACTCGTCCCCGTAGCGCTCGTCCTGGGATTCGTCGCCTGGCGCAGTGACAGCCTCTTCCCCGGCATACTGTTGCACGCCGCGTACAACAGCATCGCGTCGGCCGTGCTCATTGCCGGCAGCTTCTTTTCTATGCCGGTGGTGGGCGGGTTGATCCTTTCCCTGGTCTGCCTGAGCTTCTTTATGATCCCGGTGACGGCGATCCTGCTGTGGCTCATCTGGCGTTGGAGCACGCCCCCGGCAAAGCCGGCGCTGCCGCGGCTGGCGGGATGGCGCGCGTGGGCGTGGATCGTGCCAATCGTCGTGATGGGCGGCATCTACGGGTTTTCAGCCTATACCGAAGTCCTCGTCGGTCGCTTCCCCGAAGCGCTGGCGGTGGAGGAATTGGCGCTACAAGTGCCGCCCGCCTGGGATACACCCGCGCAGTGGCGCTACGTCATCCAGGCCGGCCTGAGCGAAACGGTGGGCAAGGCAAATTGCGATCTGGCCCCGCAGGCCGACAGTTTGACGCTGACGTGTCACATCAGCCAGGATGCCTTCGAAACCGATCTGCCCATCGAGCTTCCGGAGAACTTCGAGGGGATCTCGCTCCCGGAATACAGCGCGTCAGGGAACGCGTACGAGAGCGCCGAACGCATCGTCTGGGCCAAAGCCGATCTGTCGGTGCAGGCGATGGAGAGCACGCGTGCGTCGGAAACGATGCAACGCACACGCATCACCACCGCAGACGGCGCGACATTGCGAGTCGAAGGGGGCGGCGAAACGCAAACGACGACGCTGCCATCCGGCGCGTTCCTCGATGGCGAATGGCCCTGGCGGCTCTCGGCACTGCCCTTCGACCTGGCCTATGGGAGCACGCAGCCGCTGGTGTTGGTGAATCAGCAAGGCTACGTCAACGTCGTGGATGCGTTTATCCTCGTTGCCGGCAGCGAGCCAACATGGACGCCGGCGGGCAACTTCGTCACCTGGAAGGTCAACGTCACCTACACCCTTGACGGTGAGGAAACGACGTTGAGTGCCTGGTACGACGTCGACGCACCGCACACGCTGGTGCGCTACGATAACGGTGAAGTCAGTTATCTATTAGACAGAGCGGAGTAGTTGATGCAATACTATGTTGAAGACGACGCGCGCGCGCTGCGGCAAGCCTTTGAGAAGGAAGTCTTGTTGTGGCCGCAGGTCACGACCCGGCGGATGTTTGGATGTCCGGCCTACGTCGCCGATGGGCGGCTCTTTGCCTTTTTGGTGACGGAGGGTGTGGTCATCACGCAGTTGCGACACAAGGACATCGAGATAGTGTCGCAGGACAATCAAACCGAGCCGTTCCAGGCCGGGGAACGGACCATCGAACGGTGGACGAAGGTCTTCATCGCCGATCCCGCCGCCATCGGGCGGATCATGAGCTTCGTGCGCACGAGCTACCAAACGGCGATGGAACGACGATAAAATCAAAGCCCCAGTAGATCCCAAAATACTCCAAGGGGATCGCCAGATCCCCGTTCTAATCTGGATCTGGCGATCCAGACCGAGCAAAATTCGATCTACTGAGTCTACAACAGACGATCCACGGCGTAAACCGTCACCGCGTCGTCGATACCTTTGAGCTGTACCCCTGACCGCGGTGTTACCTCGACTTCATCCTTGATCAAGTCGTAGGTCTCCTGGCTGATCAGCACCTCACCCGGTTTCGCTACCCCACAGATGCGCGCGCCCAGGTTGGCCGTGTGGCCGATGATCGTGTAATCGGTGCGCTGTTCGCAGCCAAACTCGCCCACGGTCACTTCCCCGGTAGCGATGCCGATTCCTAAGGCCGCCGGTTTGACGCCGCGCGCAGTCCAGTCCGCCATCAACTGTTGGTGGGCGTTTTGCATCGCCAACCCCACACGCACCGCCCGCAAAGGGTGATCGTGCTGCGGCAGCGGCGCGCCAAAGAGAGCCATCACCTCGTCACCGATGAATTTATCCAGCGTCCCCTCGTAAGCGTACAAAACCTGAGCCATCCGTTCCAGGTAATCGTTGATGAACTCCACCAGCATCTCAGGGTTGAGCTGCTGGGCCAACTCCGTCGAGCCGCGCAAGTCGCCGTAGAGCACGCTCAGCACCATCCGCTCGCCCTTGAGAATGTCGACGCTGGGGTTCGCCAGGATACGATCCAGGACGTGCGAATCGACGGAGCGCCCGAGAACGCGCCGCAAGCGCCGCTGCTCCAGGCTCTCGAAGATTGCGGTGTCCATCTGGCTCACGATGGCTTTCAACAGCCGGCGATGATCGCCGGTAAAGCGGTGTTTTGGATCGCGGTTGACCGCGCCGAACACGCCGATGATTTCGTTGCGCAGGATCAATGGGATAGCCATAATCGTACACTGCGGCTTGTCAATCTCCTCGCAGATCAACTGCGCACGCTGGATAGCCCTATTCGCCACCTGCGTCATCGTTTCGTAATAGGCCACCTTTTGCAGCAGATCGTCGTGCGTCACCGCGCGCATTTCCAACTGCTTGCCCTCTTGATTGTACAGCATCACAAAGCCCATCTCAGCGCCAACCACGCGGCACAGCTCTTGCAAAACCACGTCCAACATCTCGTCGAAAGGTAAATAGCGATCCCGGATGTGATCGAAGTGATAGATGGTCTCCAATTCCTTGTTACGTTGCGTGAGGTCGTGTTGCACGTAAGCCTGGACGATGGCCGAGTCTATCTGGCTTTCTGCGACGTGCATCAACTGCATTTCCTGCTCGTCGAATACTGGAGCATTGCGCGCCATCAGGATGAGACCGAGTGGCTTTTCGCCCATAAAGACAGGGAGCGCCGCCATACGAAATGTGTCCGGGAGCTTGGACACCACATCGGGCGGCAGCACGTCCGCGGCTTCCCACAGGGAAATCTCGCCCTCGTGCATCGCCTCGCGGATACGGGTTTCCGAGAGGGCCTCGGCGGTGTCACGCCAGGATTGGTCGCGCTCCTGTACCACTTTGAGATCGAAAGCCTGCGTCTCGCGGTCCATCACGTACAGCAGACAGACATCCACGTGGAACTGGTCACACAGCACGTGCGCCAGGCCCGAGAAGATGGCCGCCGGCCCAGGAGAGACATCGCGAATCCGGTCGATCGCCAAGACAACATCCAACGCTTTCTCGTTGAATGCCAGTCGTTCTCTAAGTTCTGCCTCTTTCATCGCCGCCCTACCTTTCACACGCTACATTTGAGAAGAGATCATCATAGGCACTTTACACCTTTATTCTACCACATAGACGAGACTATGTTAACTGCAATACCCCTGTCCTCAGGGTCTTATCATTCTCCCTCCTAACGCAAAGCACCTCAGGCTTTCGCCAGCTACAAATACGGCCTAAAGGCCGGGGATAAAGGGGGGATTTTTGTGGCGGGGCGAACCCCGCCACAAAAATCCCCCTTCAAAAAGCCGCTTTAGCGGCAAAATAACGCACAAGTGCCTCTTGACGCGCAAGAATGATAAAACCCGGCCCTGTCCTTGACTTCCAACTTTCGACTTTTAGCTATCGCGAAGGGTGTGACGAACGTCATTGCCGTACATCTTCCCATCTGTTATGCTAAGGATAGATAAGACAGGATAGAACCGGATAGGTTTACAGAACACAGATTCAATCCGTTTCATCCGTTCAATCCGTTGACGTTAGGAGGTGTGATATGTTGACAATGCTGATCTTAGCACACTTGCTCGGTGATTATCTCTTCCAATTCGATTTTCTGGCGCGCTGGAAATCGCGTTCGCTCTGGGGCGTGGTTGCACACGGCGGGATTGTCACACTGACAACGATCGCTTGTGCCAGCCTCGTCGATCCAGGATGGTGGCGTTACGCAGCGTTCATCGGCGCGACGCACACCCTCATCGACGTCGTCAGGGCACACCTGATCCGCGCGAAGAACACGACGTGGGACATGGTCTATTTCCTACTCGATCAGGTCATCCACATCGGCATCATCATCCTCACCGTGACCCTGCGACCGGCGACCGTGGCGGGCGGTTTCGCGGTCGCGCCTAGAGTCCTGGCCTTCGCCATCGGCTATCTGCTGCTGCTCCAACCGGCGTGGGTGCTGCTGCGCTTCATCGTGCGCGGCGTGTGGGGGCCGGAGGCCGCGCCGCACCTGGGCATCGGTGAGAAGTACGAACCGATGATCGAGCGGGTGCTCATCGCCAGCTTCGTCCTCGCCGGGCAGGTCGCGCTCGTCCCACTGGTGCTGCTACCGCGCCGCCTGACATCCATTCGTCTGCAAAACAACGGCATGGGCGTTCTAATGCAATTGACCGGTCACTGGGCGGAGACATTGTTGAGTGTACTTTTAGCCGCAGGGGTGGGCTTGATCCTGCGCATCGTGATAC
>JBNGDO010000084.1:0-21652 GCA_049975385.1 Anaerolineae bacterium
GGGCATCCTCAAGGCGGGCGGGGCCTACGTCCCGCTGGACCCGGCCTACCCGCAGGAACGCCTCGAGTTTATGATCCACGACACGCAGACCCCGGTGATTTTGACGCATACACGGATGGCGGGAAAGCTACCAACGTTCCAGGGGCATATCGTCAATCTGGATGACAAGCGACTCACCGCAACCGGCGAAGACAGCAACCTCGACGGCGGTGCAACCGCCGACAGCCTGGCCTACGTGATGTACACGTCCGGCTCCACCGGAACGCCCAAGGGGACGAGCATCGTCCACCGCGCGGTCGTGCGGCTGGTCAAGAACACGAACTTCGCCAGCCTGACCGCCGATGAGACCTTCCTGCAACTGGCGACGCTCTCCTTCGACGCCTCGACGCTCGAAATCTGGGGCAGCCTGCTCAACGGCGGGAAACTCGTCATCTTTCCCGCGCACAAGCCGTCACTCGACGAACTGGCGCATTTCATCGAAGAACAGGGCATCACGACGCTGTGGCTCACCGCCGGGTTGTTCCACCAGATGGTGGAAAGCTACCCCGAAAGCCTCAGTCACGTCCGCCAACTGCTGGCGGGCGGCGACGTGCTCTCCGTCGCTCACGTGCAGCAGATGCTCGACCGGCTACGGCCGGGACACACGCTCATCAACGGCTACGGCCCCACGGAGAACACCACCTTCACCTGCTGCTATCCGATGAACGGCCTCAAGCAGATCGGCGCAACCATCCCCATAGGACGCCCTATCGCCAACACGCAGGTCTACATTCTGGACCGCGCCATGCGGCCTGTCCCCATCGGTGTTCCCGGCGAACTGTACATCGGCGGCGACGGCCTTGCGCGCGATTACTGGCACCAGCCCGAACTGACCGCCGAGCGCTTCGTCCCCCACCCCTTCAGCGACGTGCCGGGCGCACGGCTCTACAAAACCGGCGACCGCGCCCGCTACCTGCCCTCTGGGGACGTAGAATTTATGGGACGGCTGGACAATCAGGTGAAGATTCGCGGCTACCGTGTCGAGCCAGGCGAGATTGAGGCGTGTCTCGAACAGCATCCAGCAGTGCAAAACGCCGTCGTCGTGGCCCGCGAGGACATCCCCGGCGACAAGCGGCTGGTGGCTTACATCGTCGCCCAGCCAGAAGCGCAGCCCAGCGCCGATCTCTTGCGCGAGGCACTGCAAACCGCACTGCCCGATTATATGATCCCCTCCGCCTTTGTGTTACTGGACGCTTTCCCACTGACGCCCAATGGCAAGGTGAATCGCAGCGCGCTCCCCGTCCCAGATTGGACGCATGCCGCCGCGACATACACCGCGCCGCGCACCACAGCCGAAGAGATGCTGGCAGAAATCTGGCAAGACGTGCTTGGAATACCCGAGGTCGGCGTCCACGACAACTTCTTCGCTTTGGGAGGGCATTCGCTGCTGGCGACCCGCGTCATCTCCCGCGCCCAGCAGGCATTCCAGGTCTCCATCCCGCTGCGCGCCATCTTCGAAGCACCGACCGTGGCGGGATTGGCGACCACTGTCGAAACGATACTGATCCGCGAGATTGAAGCCTTGAGCGACGCGGAAGTTCATACCCAGGTGATCAATCATGACTGATATCCTCGAAGCCGTGCGGCCTCCCGCAACGAAAAATACACTCTCTCCGGCACAACGCGCCCTACTCGAAAAGCGCCTGCGAGGGGCACCCGCCCGCGTGAAAGGGATTCCGCGTCGCACGGACAGCGGCCCGGCTCCACTTTCCTTCGCGCAACAACGGATGTGGTTCCACGATCAACTGGAACCTGGACAACCGACGTACAATGTCCCCATCGCCGTCACACTGACCGGCCCGCTGGACATCGCCGCGCTGGAAGACAGCCTGAATGCGATCATCCAGCGGCACGCCATCCTGCGGACGACATTCACGTCCATAGAGGGCGAACCAGTGCAAGTCGTTGCACCAACGCTACACATCCCGCTCGTCGTCATCGATGTGACATCGCAGACCAAGGCCGATGTGGAGGCGCAACTGATCCAGGGAGCGCGCGCGCCCTTCGATCTCACGCAAGGGCCACTGCTGCGGGCACAGTTGCTGCGCCTTGCGGAGACAGAGTTCATCTTCCAATTGACTTTCCATCACATCGTCTTCGATGGTTGGTCGCTGGGCGTATTCTTCCAGGAACTCGAGACATTTTACCGGGCGCACGTCACCGGGCGCACCGCAGTATTGCCGGAACTCTCCATCCAGTATGCGGACTTTGCCGTGTGGCAGCGCGAATGGTTGGAAGGCGAACCGCTACAGCAACAGCTCGCGTATTGGAAGCAACGCCTGAGCGGCGCGCTTCCGGTGCTCCAACTGCCCACCGACCGGCCTCGCCCACTCATTCAGACGCATAACGGTGCGCTACACCACTTCACACTCTCTCACGCCCTGCGCGCAGATTTGCAGATACTCGCACAACGCGAAGGGGCTTCGCTCTTTATGCTGCTGCTGGCGGCGTTCGAGGTGCTGCTCTATCGCTATACGAGACAGGCAGATATCCTTATCGGCGTGCCCATCGCTAACCGCACCCGCAACGAGATCGAGAGTCTGATTGGCTTCTTCGTCAACACGCTGGCCCTGCGCGGAGACCTTTCGGGCGATCCCACCTTCCACCAACTCCTTGACCGGGTGCGACAGAGCGCGCTAGAAGCCTATGAACACCAGGACCTGCCCTTCGAGCGATTGGTCGAGGCACTGCAACCGGAACGCGATTTAAGCCGCAACCCGTTATTTCAGGTGATGTTCGTGTTCCACAATGCCGGCGAATTAACCTCCTTACACCTGCAAAACATCAGCGCCGCATCGCGCACCATCGACAGCGGTACGGCGATATTCGACCTGACGCTCACCTTCGACGAGACAGACACGGATTTGAACGGATACTTCGAATACAACACGGACTTGTTCGATGCGGACACCATCCAGCGTATGACGCGACACCTTGAAATGCTGCTGCAGGGCATCGTGACGAGTCCCTACGAATCGATAGCCACGCTGCCGATTTTGACAGAAGCCGAAAAGCAACAAATCCTCGTGGATTGGAACGATACAGCGACGGACTATCCGCAGGATCGTTGCGCCCATCACGGATTCGAGCTTCAGGCGCAAAAGACGCCCGATGCTGTTGCCATCATTGCCGGGCAACAGCGATTCACTTACCACGAAATCAACGCCCGTGCCAACCAACTGGCCCGCTATTTGCACAAACTGGGCGCCGGTCCCGAAACGTTGATCGGGCTTTACATCGAGCGCTCGGCAGAAGCCGTTATCGGACTGCTTGGCATCCTCAAGGCCGGCGCCGCTTACCTGCCGCTCGATCCCACCTACCCACCAGCGCGCACAGCTTTGATGCTGGAGGATGCCAAAGTCGGGATACTACTGACCCAGTCGCATCTCGTCCACAACCTGACGGCACCGCCCCTCCATACGATCTGCCTGGATTACGATTGGACCATCATCGCCAACGAGAGTTCGGACAATCCTACTTATCCGGTAACGCCGGACAACCTGGCCTACGTGATTTACACCTCCGGCTCTACGGGTCGTCCCAAGGGCGTGATGGTGACACACCGGGGTCTCAGCAACTATCTCCACTGGTGCACCCGCGCCTACGATGTAGCTGACGGGCAAGGAGCACCGGTTCACAGCGCAATGAGCTTCGATCTGACGATCACCAGCCTGTTTCCATCACTCCTGACAGGCCGCACTCTCACACTGCTGCCCGAAACGCCCGGCGGCGAAGCCCTCGGCGAGGCATTCCGTCACCATCGTGACTTCAGCCTGATCAAACTAACTCCGGCGCATCTCGATATCCTCACCCACCTCGTGCCGGCAGACGAAACTGCCGGCCGGACGCGGGCATTTATCATCGGCGGGGAGGCACTGCGGGGCGAAAATCTCACCTTCTGGCAGACACACGCGCCCAATACACGCTTGATCAACGAGTACGGCCCCACCGAGACCGTCGTGGGCTGTTGTGTCTATGAGGTTCCACAGGGCAAACGCATTATGGGGGCTGTGCCCATCGGACGCCCTATCGCCAATACGCAGCTCTACATCCTGGATCCACAGGGACAGCCGGTTCCCATCGGCGCACCCGGCGAGTTGTACATTGGTGGAGATGGGGTCGCCCGTGGCTATCTCAACCGGCCGGCGTTGACGGCAGAGCGGTTCGTTCCCGATCCTTTCGGCAACAAACCTGGTGGTCGCCTCTACCGCAGCGGTGATCTCGCTCGCTACCTACCCGATGGCAACATCGAATACCTGGGCCGCATCGACCAACAGGTCAAGGTGCGCGGCTATCGCGTCGAACTCGGTGAGATCGAGGCGGAACTGCTCAGGCAGCCATTCGTTAAAACGGCGGCTGTCGTCGCGGTCAAAGACACAGCAGGGCAAAATCAGCTTGTCGCCTATATCGTGCCAGAACAGGGTATCCCGATCAACAGCGAAGCACTGCGCGAGGAACTCCGGGAGATATTGCCGAGTTATATGATCCCCACGCACTACGTCATGCGCGATGGTCTGCCTTTGACACCGAACGGGAAAGTCGATCACCAGGCGCTCGCGGCTCTCGATAACGTGCAGGTCACGACATCCACGACCTATGTTGCACCGCGCACGATGCACGAAAAACAGCTCGCTGCCATCTGGGAGGACGTGCTTGGTGTAGAGCGCGTGGGTATCTACGATAACTTCTTCGAATTGGGGGGACATTCACTGCAAGCGGTGAGGCTGATATCAACAGTCTCGGCCAATTTGAACCACCCTTTACCCATCAAGACCATTTTTCTGCATCCAACCGTAGAAGCCCTAGCCCACGTCTTGAGCCAGGGCACACCTGACTTTGTGCCGTTTGCCCATCAACCCAGTGTTTCAGCGTCGATAAAAGAAGGCTGCTTTCCATCGCTGTCCCATATCGCGGCGAATTCTCCCTTTGTGACGATCGACCGGCAACCTTTACTCACCCAGTTCGTGCTTGGCAAGTTAGCTCCCGTGGATTCTGTTGCCTTAGCCTATCTGGACACTGTCAAAGCAGAAGATAAGGCCATCCTTCAGGATTGGTTTGGCGATGTCCCCCTGCTCACCGATGTATTGGAAACAAGTCTGGGGCGGATCGCTCTGATTTATCTGCCAATTTTCGAAGCGGAACTCTACAGCGAGAAGACCCGGCTCACCACAGCTATTTTGGACGGCTTGAAGATGGCGCAGCACATTGGAGCGCGCGTCGTCTCTTTACCTGGGCTGCTTGCCCCGGCAACGGAATACGGCGTCACGATCCACCGCGCCGCCAAGGAGCAACCGGAGTTGCCTGTAGTCACCACCGGCTATGCCACCATTGCAGCCGGCACAATCCTGGTGGTTGAGAAGATTTTGGAGCAAAGCGGACGGAAGTTGAGCCATGAACACGTCGGCGTACTCGGTCTAGGCTCGATCAGTGAGACTGCGCTACGCCTGCTGCTTAGAAGCCATCCTCATCCCAAAACAATCATCCTGTGCGATCTTTACAGCAAGATGGATGTTCTGGAAAAGCTTAAGCATGAAATTGTCACGGACTTGGGCTTTGAGGGGACGGTCCATATCGCACACTCACAGGTACAGGCGCCCGCAGAACTCTATGAAGCCACTTTGATTATCGGCGCCACAAATGTCCCCGAGGTACTCGATATTATGCGCGTAAAACCCGGCACGTTGATCGTGGACGAGTCGACGCCGCGCTGTTTCAACCGTGAACTTGCAATCCAACGATTTGAAAGGGACGCAGATATCCTGTTTTCCAAGGGAGACACGTTGGAATCGCCTCACGCTATACAGCAAATCAGTTACATGCCACAAGCACTGGAAGGGATACTGTCGCGATATTCTAACCAGGACGAGTTCACTATCACTCGCTGTGTTCTCTCCAGTCTGCTCTCGGCACAATTCAAGAATCTGAAACCGACAGTAGGCCTGGTTCAGGTCGATGCGAGTTTGCAGCACTATACTATGCTTCATCAACTAGGATTTGAATCTGGCGATTTACATTGCGAAACCTATACTCTGGACCCCGCAACCATTCAGCGCTTCCGGCAACATTTTGGCAATACATATGAAAGGTGATAAACTATGAATGACACTATCGTAGAAGAAACCCCGATTTACAAAGTCGTCGTCAACCACGAAGAGCAGTATTCTGTATGGCCTGTTGATCAGCAAAATCCACTAGGCTGGAAAGATGCTGGGTTTGATGGCCCTAAAGCCGCATGTCTGGCTTATATCGAGGAAGTCTGGACCGATATGCGCCCTCTCAGCGTCAAGCGGCAATTCGATACACGAGCAGCTTGAGTCTGTTGCATAACTGAGTACAATATCTACGCTTGTGGGTCACGCTACTCTCCCGCCCATTCCGCAATGACGAAAGGACACGATGATGATCAATAAACGTTTCTGGAATCGCAGTACTCTTCTTATGCTTCTACTGGCAATCAGCCTTTCGAGCCTCACGGCCTGTGGCGGCAGCCCCACTCCACAAACAACCGAGCCAACAGCCGCACCCACAACGGTAAGTAACCGGGGAACTGGAGGGGTGCTGCGGATGCAGTTCTGGGAAGCCCCCACGATCCTCAACCCGCATTTGACCGTGACCATACAGGACTGGGAGGCTTCGCGCATTACGTATGAACCGCTCGCGAGTTACGACGAAAATGGTGAGTTGATCGCCTTCCTGGCCGCGGAGATTCCATCGCTTGAGAACGGCGGCGTGGCTGAAGATGGAAAATCGGTCACCTGGAAGTTGAAACCCGACGTCCTCTGGTCGGATGGCACACCGTTTACCGCAGAGGATGTCAAATTCACCTACGAGTACATCATCGACCCGGCGGTGAATGCCCAGTCGGCCTACGTCTACGGGAACGTCGAGGCGGTTGAAGTACTCGATCGACTCATCGTCAAAGTGATCTTCAGCGATGTGACCCCGGCCTGGTCGCTGCCGTTCGTCGGCATCCAGGGTGTGATCCTTCCACAGCACGTGTTCGCAGCGTACAAGGGCGCGAACGCCCGCGAAGCCCCTGCAAATACCCTGCCGGTGGGCACGGGGCCGTACCGCGTCGTCGAGCCGGGGATCAAGCCGCAGGAGGTGTTGCTCCTCGGCACACAGATCGTGGAGACGAACAAAATCGTCTATGAAGCGAATCCTTACTACCGCGATCCGGACCTCCCCTATTTTAGCAAGATCGAATTACGAGGGGGCGGCACAGCCAGCGAGGCAGCACGATTGGTGCTGGAAGCCGGGGAGGCCGACTATGCGCACAACATCACGTCACTCCCCCCTGACGAACTGGAAAGCCTGCAGGCAAGCGGCAACGGCGCTCTGCTGACCAAGTTCGGTTCCAATGTGGAGCGCATCCTGCTCAACCAAACAGACCCGCGACAGAGCACGGCCAGCGGCGAACGTTCAAGCATCGAGATCCCCAATCCCTTCTTCGGGGACAAGAAAGTGCGGCAGGCCTTCGCCTATGCTATTGACACAGAATCCATCGTCGCGCTCTATGGCCCACTCGGGAGTGAAACCCATAACAATCTGGTCGCACCGCTACAATACAACTCGCCCAACGTCTTCTACACCTACGATCCACAAAAGGCGATGGCGTTATTGGATGAGGCCGGTTGGATTTTGGATAGTGGCTCAAACGTACGGGTTAATAGCGACGGTATGAAGCTGGCCGTAACGCTGCAAGGTTACGCAGCCACTCAAGGTACGGCCTTGGAGCAAATGCAACAGATTGTCAAACAGAATCTGAATGCCGTGGGCGTCGACGTGAATTTGAAAATCGTCGATGCCAGCATTATGTTCGGCGGCGATCCGGCACAGAATCCCGACAACTTCTTGCGCTTCAACGCTGACATGCAAATGTTCAACATCTCCAGCGACAGCCCCGACCCCGGCCCTTACATGCAGTTTTGGACTTGTGAACAAATACCACAACAGGCCAACAACTGGTCAGCCGGTCTGAATGTCGAACGATGGTGCAACGAAGCCTATGATGACCTCTATCGACAAGCCACCACAGAGATCGATCCCGAGATACGCCGACAACTCTTCATCCAGATGAACGATATGCTTATCGAAAACGTGGTGATGATTCCGCTGGTGCTGCGAGGTGATGCCTCCGGCGTCAGCAGCACACTCACAGACATCGTACTGACGCCGTGGGATATGAATACCTGGAATATCAAGGATTGGAGGCGCACGCCATGACCAAAGATAAAGAACCCATGACAACTGACCCGAAAATGACGCCTTGGATCGAGAAATTGCCGGGCATGACCTGGCTCAAAGACTTGAATATCGGGCGTAAACTCACCCTGGGATTCGGGATTCTGGTGTTGCTCATCTTCGTGAGCGCAGGCGTGAGTTACCTGGGCAGCGGTCGCGCCACTCAGGAGATTATGCGCGTCACCGATGTACGCGCACCAACGGCGCTCGACGCCTCGCGCGCGCAGGCCGACTTGTTGCGAATGTTGTCTGACGTGCGCGGTTACCTTGCGTTGGGCGAGCAATCCTACCGCGAAAGCTACGCCGAATCCGCGAGCGCTTTCGAGGAAGACCTGGAACTTCTCTACAGCCAGCTACAGAACCTGGATGAAACCAACATCCGTCGCCTGCTTCGTCTGCAGATCGCCTACGAAAGGTGGTCGGCACTGCCAGAACCGCTGTTCGATCTGCGCGATGATCAACTCGATCGCGAGCCCGCTTACCGGCTACTGGCGACCGACGGCATCCGCTACGCCGGTGAGGTGCTCATCGCAATCAACACCCTCATCGAATTGCAGGGCCAACAAGATCCAACGACAGAGAACCTCGCGTTGTTGAGCGATATGGCAAAGTTTCAGGGTAATTTCGCCGCGATGCTGTCGGCGCTGCGCGGTTACGTCACGACCAACAACCGCATTTACCGGGGCGAGTACGAGGTCAACCTCACGGACAACCAGAACGCCTGGGAACGTCTGGAAAGCAAGGCCAGCGCACTCACAAGCAGCCAACAGGAATTGCTCAATACCATTGCCCAAAACCGTGCGGAATTCCTTAACCTGCCGGAAACGCTGTTCGCCCAATTGGAGGGTGAACACGCGCGCGAAGATCTTTACCTCTTCAGAACCGAAGCTGTACCGTTAGCTGACGAAATGAAGTTGCTGCTTGAGGAAATGACTAACGACCAGCAAAATCAACTGACGGAAGACCTGGCGACCGGGCGCACTGACCTTTCACAGACCAACACCATCATCCTCGGCGGTGGGATTTTTGCCTTGCTCGTCGGTATCGCTATGGCCTACGTCACCCGCGAGACGATTGCCGGCCCCGTCGTGCGTCTCACCAACATCGCCGAACGGATCCGCGAGGGCGATCTGGAAGCGCAAGCGCGTGTCGAATCGCGAGATGAAGTGGGCGTACTTGCGACCACGTTCAACAATATGACGACGCAATTGCGGATGACGCTGCTGCAAGTGCGCAAAGAGAAGCGCCGCGCCGATGACCTGCTAGAAGTCGTTATCCCCATCGGTGTCGAGCTGAGCACGGAGAGGGACTTCAATCGACTGCTCGAAAAGATGCTGGTGGAAGCCAAAGACTTCTGCAACGCCGACGCCGGTACGCTTTATCTGATCGAAGGGGACGAGCTCCAATTCGTGATTGTGCGCAACGACAGCCGCAACATCGCTATGGGCGGCACAACGGGCAATCCGGTGACCTATCCACCGTTAATCCTCAGCACGCCTATGTCCGACGACACACCGAGTATCGCATATTACGCCATCGCTACGCAGGTTGCTTTGAGCGGCATATCCAGCAACATCCCGCGGCATGAACAAAAAAGCACGATCGTCGGTGACTACAAGATCGAATCCTTGCTCACCATCCCTCTTAAGAACAGCGCCGGGACAGTGTTGGGCGTATTGCAATTAATCAACGCGGAAGACCCAGAGACCAAAACCCCGATTCCCTTCGACCAGAACCTGCAACAGATGATGGAGTCGTTCTCTTCGCTCGCTGTCGCCGCGTTGGAAGCCTACATCCGCGAGCAAGCCCTTCAACGCCAGATCCAAGAATTGCGTATCGAGATCGATATGGCGAAGAAAGAACGGCAAGTTGCGGAAATCACCGAATCGGATTATTTCCGGGAATTACGCGAAAAAGCACGCGAACTCCGCGGCAGATAACACCCTTAGACAATATGCGTTTCATGTACTATAATTATAATCAAACCGTATGAAGGAGGCCAGGCATGTCAAAAATCGTTTCGATCCATTCCTTTCGTGGCGGCACAGGCAAATCGAACATCTCCGCGAATGTAGCAGCACAACTTGCCAAGGATGGCAACCGCGTCGGCGTCATCGACACCGACATCAGCTCGCCGGGAATCCACGTGCTCTTTGGCATGGATGAGGACGAGATGACCAGATCGCTAAACGACTATCTGTGGGACAAATGCGAGATTGAGGAGGCCGCCTATCCCGTCAGCGCGCGCATCGGCAAAGGCGTCGTGTTCACCATTGGCGGGGAAATCTATCTCGTCCCCTCCAGCATCCGCGCGGGCGACATCACGCGCGTGCTGCGTGAGGGTTACGACGTAGGACTGCTCAACGACGGCTTCGATACACTCATCGACAAGCTCAATCTGGACTATCTCATCATCGACACGCACCCCGGCTTAAACGAAGAGACACTGCTCTCCATCGCTATCTCCGACGCGCTCATCATCATCCTGCGTCCCGACCAGCAGGACTTCCAGGGCACCGCCGTCACCGTGGATGTGGCCCGCAAACTGGAAGTGCCCAACCTCTACCTGGTCATTAACAAAGCGCTAACCTCCTACGACTTCGATACGCTGCGCAAAATGGTCGAGGAGACCTACAATAGCCAGGTCGCCGCCATCCTACCGCTCTCGGAAGACGTAGCCCGCATGCAATCCTCCGACATCTTCACGCTGCGCTATCCCGATCACCCGTTCAGTCAAAGCCTTCGCAACGTCGTTACCCTCATTGAGGCTATTTAGGAAACCGGCTATGATCTGCCACAAATGCGGTCAACCGGCAATCGGGGTATGCAAGTTCTGCGGACGCGGCGTCTGTCAAGATCACCACTCCACATCTCTGCCGACCATTATGGCAATGTACCTGGGAAGAGATAACACGCCCAAAGCGGTGGTTGTCTCCAACGTGCTGTGGTGTGGGGAATGTCAGCCGCAACCGGAGCCTATCGAAATGCCGGAGTTTTTCTAGGAGGTCATGCAATGGGCATTTTTGGTTCAATCTCAAAGAAAATCGATGAACGTCAGGAAGGCATCAAACCCTCTGACCTACTTGAGTTGCCCAAGTCGATGCGCACATTGATGCTGACCATCAACCGTGTCAAAACGCTCGACGTAGAAACGGCCTCAGCTCAGATCGGACAATCGGCAGAGGAAACACAGCGCGATCTTGACACGCTCGTCGAAAAGGGTTACTTACAGTATGACCCGCTGACCCATGAATACCGGATACGATATGGGCGTACAGACCCTCAAGCCATTTCTGGGAGCCTGTGGGCCGCGCTGGACGACAAGACCAAAGAGCCAGAAGAGTAAGATCAACGGAGGCTTCACACAATGAATCCGTTAGCCATACTCCTGGCTGCCGGTATCCCGGCCATCTTCTTGCTCATTATCTACACGCAAGACCTTTACGCTTCGCGCACCTTCCGGCTGGTGTTGCTCTGCTTTGCATGGGGTGCGCTTGGCGGTGTAGGACTGTCTTTTCTCTTCAACCAGTACGTCGCCCTTCCGACCATTCTTGAGCACGGCTGGGACATCCTGCTACTGTACGTGCTGTTCGCGCCCATCGCCGAAGAGCTGACTAAATCACTCGTCTTGTTGTACGTCGCGCGCAGGTCGGAATTTACCTACTTCGTGGACGGCGCGATCTACGGGTTTGCCTCCGGCATCGGCTTCTCCATCGTCGAAAACTTCATCTACCTGAGCCAGAACCAGGGGATGGCGATTTCACTGGCGGTGTCGCGGGCCTTCTCGACCTGCTTGATGCACGGAGCAGCCGCTGGATTGGTGGGCATCGCCATCGGGCGCGTGCGCTTCCAGCAAAGAACGGGGCGCGGCTTGGGATTGGCGGGCGGCTGGATCGTAGCGATGATCCTGCACGGCACCTTCAATGTGATTACCCAATCCGAGTCGCTGCCGCGCGCGCTCCAGGCCATCATCCCCATCGGCATCGGCTTTGCCGGTGTGGGCCTCATCGCCTATATCATCTCCCTGGGACTACGCGAACAGAAACAATGGCTCGCCGATACGCTAGACCGCAAGGTTGGCGTCACCGGAGCCGAGGTGCGCGCTGCGCAGGCGTACAGTTCGCTTGAAGAGATGCTGGCGCCCATCACCAAACAATTCCCGCAGAAAACCGAGCAGGTGATGGCGCTCGTGCTGCGTCAGGCCCAGTTGGGGATCAAACGCAAGGTTCAGGAAAAGCTGGAAGATCCCAAACAGAAAGAGCAACTGACGCAAGAAATTGCGCAGATGCAGAAGGAGATGGAACAACTGCGCAAAGCCATCGGCCCCTACGTGATGACGTTCGTGCGCAGTGTCTTCCCCGCGGGCGCGCTGAATCTCTGGGCGCGCATGGAGCTGGTCGCTGCGCAGACCGGTCCGGCAGATGTGCAAAAGTGGGCCAGAATGCTATCGGCGCCCCCAAGTGAGGGGACACCCACGAATGCGCCGAGGCGCAGCATCTTTGGCCGAATTCAGGCCCAGGCGGATAAATCGACAGATACCCAGTAACGGACCCTTGCGATGGTGTACGAACCTGCGTTTTGCACACCATCGCAAAGGTACGGAGATAACGTGACCGCGAGTGATGCTCGCATAGGGCAAGCCAAGTTCAGCAATAACGTAAAAGACGCGGCAGCGTCGGATGCACTGGCGCTGCCGCCCAACCTCGATACTTACCTACCTGCAAAACTCCTGCGCCCCCTCCGCGAGCCACGCTTCAACCGTCGCGCGTGGATTAGCGCGCTCAATCACCTGCGCTCGCTGCGCTATCTGCTCTCGACCTACGTTCCCAGTCACCTGGCACAAGCCAAACTGCTCCACCCCACCGTCGGGCAGCCCTCTGGGGAATGGCTCGACGGCAGCCTGCTCTTTTCCGACGTCAGCGGGTTTACCGCTCTCTCCGAGCGCCTGGCGCATCAAGGCCGGGAGGGTGCGGAACAACTCACCCGTGCCATAAACGCCTACTTTGACCGGATGCTCGACATCCTGGCCTGGTCCGGTGGCATCCTCCTCAAATTCGCCGGAGATGCCCTGCTCGTATATTTCCCCGCAGACAAAAACAGCACACAAACACACTGGGCCGTACGCGCCGGGCAGCGGATGATGCGCGCGATGAGCGAGTTCACCGCCATCCCCACGGCTCTTGGCCCGGTGGCGCTCAAGATGAAGATCGGTGTCGGCACCGGACCTTTTGCTGCGTTGAGCATCGGTTCCGCCAAGCGGATGGAATACGTGCTCCTCGGTGATCCCGTGACGCGCGTGATGGGCGCCGAGGGCGCAGCGACCGCCGGGCAAATCGTCGTCGACAGCGCTACCTTTACCCAACTCACACCCACAGTGTATACGGATCTCGGCGATGGCTTCTACGCCGTGGAAGAGGAACCCGGCGAGACATTGGGCGATTTCGAGATACGCGCGGAAACCAGGCATGCGCGCCGTGCTGAAGGCAGTGCTTTCACCCCCGCAGAGATGGCGGCGGATATGGGGCGTCTCGTCGATCAAATCGCGGCACTGATCCCCTACCTGCCCCACCCGCTGGTCGAACGCATCATCGACGCCTCCGAGCAACGTCGCATCGAGAGCGAGTACCGGCTGACGACGGTGCTGTTCACCAACGTCACCGGCTTCGAGAGCCTGCTCCCGGAAACAGCTATCGACGATACCGCATCACTCGACCACGTTACCCGGCTGATGAGCGATTATTTCAACGCGCTACACAGCATCGTCACGCGTTACGACGGCGTCATCACCCGCATCGACCCCTACAGCAAAGGCTCGAAAGTCCTCATCCTCTTCGGCGCACCGGTCGCCCACGAGGACGATCCCGAACGTGGAACGCGCGCCGCGCTGGAAATGATGGCGGAACTGGCCACACTCAACGCGCGCTGGCAGCACGCGCGCTGGCAGACCAGCGATCCGGTTGTCCAGCAACGTGTTGGCATCACCCACGGGCTAACCTTCGCGGGACAGGCCGGGGCCGCCACACGTCGCGAATACACCGTTATGGGCGACGACGTCAACCTCGCCGCGCGGCTGATGTCGGCGGGAACACCGGGCCAGATTTTGCTCGCGCCGCCGATCTACGCGAAGGTCGCGGGACGGTTTACCATCACCGCGCTGCCTGCCATCCGCGTCAAAGGCAAAACCGACCCTATTCCTATCTACCAGGTGGACGGTCTTGCGGAAGAAAACCCGCTAGCTGGTCGTCTGCGTGATCTCCCACCCTTATTCGGTCGCCAGGCAGAACTCGCGATGGCGCTCGAAGTGGCGCACAGCGCGCTCAGCGGTCACGGGACACAACTGACACTGCGTGGCCCGGCGGGCATCGGCAAAAGTCACCTGGCCTACACCCTGGCAGTACACGCGCTGGAGATGGGCGTGCAGGTCGTCATGGCCGAGTGCCACGCCTATACCGCCGAAACGCCCTACAACGCATGGACATCGCTACTGCACACACTCGCCGGCTTTGCGGTCGACGAGGATCCGCAGCAGCGCAGCGAGAAACTCTACACATGGCTTACTGAGTTGGGGATGACCGACAACCGCGCCATCGACGCGCTCTTCACCCTGCTCGGCCTGCGGAATCCCCACCCACCGGCACTGATCCTGCCTCCACCACGGGAGGCGGAAACGTCTCCCGAAGCCAAACCTCCAGCTCGGGCAGGTCTCTTCGCTCAATTGGGCCAGAAAGTGACCAACGGACCCGTCAAACCGCGCGAGGGGCCGCCCGCACCAAACCTCTGGAAGCTGGCACAGGAACGCCAGGAAGCGGAACGGATTTCCAAGTCTAAAAGTGGGGCAATGTGGCAACGTCTCGAAGCACGCATCACCACCCGCGAGCGAGAACGCCTCTTTGCGGCCGTTTGTACGCTGGTGGAACAGTTGGCGCAGCGTGCACCGCTCGTGTTGCTTCTGGAAAATGCCCAGTGGATGGACACGCTGTCCCAGGCGTTACTCGATTATTTACAAACGCAGATCGCAGCATGGCCCGTACTGATCGTGCTGGCGCAGCGCAAAGAAGAGGATACCGGCGATGTCGCGGGCAAGAACACACTCATCCTGCGCCCGCTGGATGAAACCGGGACCTGTCAACTCGCCACATCTATGCTAAAGTGCGACACCTCTGACGATATCACGGCGCTCTGCCAGAGCATTCACCGGCATAGCGAGGGCAATCCGCTCTTCATCGAAGAAATCGCCCGCTGGATGCAGCGCACCGGCTGCACGACGCCCGAATCCGTGGAGACTGGCCTACAGAGTTCGGACGTCCTGCAAGAACTCATCATCAGCCGGGTGGACAGCCTCCCGTACAGCGAACGCGTCGCCGCCAAAGATGCCGCTATCGTCGGCGACGACTTTCGTACCAGCGATCTGGCGCCACTGCAAGATGATGATGTGGACGAAGCCAGCCTCACCACATCGCTTAACGGGTTGGAGACAGCACAGATGGTGCTCCAGATGTTGCCCGGCGACGTCCATTACGCTTTCCGCCAAACCATCACTCGTGAATTTATCTACAACAGCCAGCCCTTTGAAAAACGTCGCACGCAGCACGCGCGTCTGGCCGAATATTTGGAACAGCGATATGCTTCGGCCCTCGCCACTTACGCCGAATTGCTGGCCCATCACTTCGCGGCGGCGCAGCGCTGGCTCTCGGCGGCACGCTACCTGATCCTCTCAGGGGACAAGGCCAGGCAACGCTACGCCTTTCCCCAGGCTGCTGCCTGTTACCGGCGCGCGCTGGAGATGCTGGACCGCCTGCCCGCTCACTCTGCCGCATTCGATCACATCGCGCTCACCATCCACGCCCACACAGGCCTTGGCGACGTCGCTCTACTGACCGGCGATTTCGGAGCAGCGACAACTCACTACAGCACGGTCCGGCAGATTTCTGCACCGGAGACGCCCGCTATGGTGCTGGTGAAACTGGCGCTAACGCTCCCCACACAGGGACAGGCTGCCGAAGCCGTCGCGTGCGCGCGCGAGGCGTGGTCGCTTTCACCGTTGGACGACGCCCCTTGCCTGTTAGCCGCGAGTGTAGCTCTGGGCTGGTTGCTGTGGCGCGCAGAAGACGACAATGCACGTGCGTGGATCGACTACGCGCGCCCGTTAGCCGCAACCCCCGTCGACCGTTGGACTGCGAGCATCGCTGCGCTGCTCGGCGACCTCAGCGGTGAATGGGAAACCGCCCAGCGTGCTTACCTCGCACTCGGTCATACTGACGGCGCAGCGCTGGCGGGCTGCCGTCAGGGCGACCGCGCCTTGCATAACAACGACATCGCTGCGGCGCTCGCTCACTACGAAAGCGCTGCCGAACTGTGGAAACAAGATGATGACACAACAGGCTTGGCTCTCGCCCGTTATCGTCAGGCCGAAGCGTACTGGAAGAGCGGGACACCGGCAGCCGCCCGCGCCGCACTTGAAACGGCGTTAGCACTGCTCGGTGATGACGACGAACTGCATCACGCAGATCGAGAAGCCATCCGCGCAGCGCTGGACATCGTCACGGGCCAAAGCACCGGCAACTGGCACCGGTGGCGCTGGCAGGCCTACGACGATGCCTGCCGCATTTTGTTGTTATTTCCATTCTGAGCTAGAATACAAATTTATCCGCAAATTCGTTCGATCACGGAAATGCTTGCGCCGGATCACAATCCGGCGCTGCGGGGACGGCGGATTGTGATCCGCCTTAAGCGTTGAAGCAGGATTATTCTCAAAGGAGAGACCGAGATGACAGAAACCACAGGACTCAAAACCATAATGATGTTCAGCCGTCTGCCGGAGGCGGCCCTCAATGAGATCGCTGGCGCACTCAAGTCCCGCACGCTAGCCGATGGGGACGTCCTCTTCACGATGGGTGATCCGGGCGACGAACTCTTCATCGTTAGCACCGGACGCGTCGCCATCTACACACCGAATCCCGAGAAGCCGGGCGACGAACACCCCATTCGCATCTTCGAAGCAGGCGAGGCGCTGGGCGAGATGGCGCTCATCGACAACCAGCCCCGCTCGTTGAGCGCGCGCGCCCTTGAACCAGCCGATGTCCTTATCCTGACCGGCGACGATTTCCGCCGGTTGCTGCGCGCCTACCCCGACATGGCGCTAGCCGTGATGGCCGGCTTGAACGATCGCATCCGCTACACTACCGACTTCCTGTCCGAAGTCCGCGAGTGGATTCAACGCGTCGCCGCCGGGAAATACGATCGCAGCTTTGCCGCCAGCAAGGACTACCAGGACCGCTCCATCGAGAGCCTGGCTGCCGAATTCGCACAGATGGCTGCGCAGGTTCATCAGCGTGAGGAAGAATTGCGCAAAGAGGTCATGGAACTGCGCATCGAGATCAACGAGACCAAACGGCAGAAACAACTCGAAGAAATCACGGAGACCGACTATTTTCAGAAGCTTCAAAGTCAGGCGCGATCACTGCGTAAGCGCAGGTGACCCTCGATCAACGCGAGGAAAACCATCTGATTCAACAAGAGATAACAGTTTAACCGCGAATAGCACGAATCTACACGAATTTTACTAGGATTGGCGAGATTAACGGTTTGTTTTCGGAGGAAACGGCTATGCAATGTCCAGCATGCGGAACCATCAACCCGGGTCAGGCCCGCTTCTGTATAGGCTGCGGCTATAAGCTCATCCAGGGCATCGTCTGCGCAACGTGTCACACGCTGCTGCCGCCGCACGCGCGCTACTGCACGCACTGCGGCGCGTTTGTGGGGCAACCTGGTCAGCGACCTCAACCCGTCGTCCCATCTGAGATGCCGCATGCCGCGCCCTCAACCACCGCAGCAGAACCGCCCCCCCAGGTTCCTCAAGCATCCACGGCTCTCGCGCCACTGCCGGAAGCCCGCTCGCTGGATGACCTGCGCGCTTCGTTGCAACGTTATCTGCCCGAAGCCCTCTACGAACCGCTGGAGCGCCGCCCTAAAGACCACGACTTCGACGCCACGCGCGACCACCTGGCCGACCTGCTCAAGACGATCAAGACCTACCTGCCACAGCCCGTTTGGATGCACCCGCAGCCCGCCGGAGAACCACGCGGTGGCATGGAACGCGGCGTCTTCCTCTTCGGCGACGTTTCCGGCTTCACGCCACTTTCCGAGGCCCTCAAGCGCGTCGAAGGCGGGGCGGAGCGTGTTGCTGAGATCATCGACAGCCTGTTCACCGAGCTAGTGCGCGCCCTCTTCGATCACGGTGGCGTCCTGCTCAAGTTCGGCGGTGACGCGCTGCTCGGCGTCTTCCCGGCCACTACCGACGACGAAATGCGGGCGAACGCGCTCAAAGCATCCCAGGCGGCGCTGGCAATGCTGGACGTTATGAAACAAGACAAATACGCCGCCATCGAAGCTGCTGGAGAAACGCGCGCGATCCTGATCAAATGCGGCATCTCCGCCGGGCCGTACTTCGCGGCGCATATCGGCGTGCCGCCCAATCCCCGTTACAACGACGAAAACGGCCTCATGGCCTACGTCACCACCGGGCATACCGTAAACCTGGCTGAAGAAGCCGAAGGCCACGCCAATCCCGGTGAGGCCGCGATGACGCGTGCCACCTACGAACTCCTCGGCGATCTTGTCACCGTGGACGCCGTCACCAAAGAGCCGGATGACGACTACGTGCGGCTCGTCGCTGCGCCGCCCGCCGGCCAAAGCGCGCTCGCCCGCACCGTGTGGCAGGAACCACCCGCGGGCGACGTCAAACAGCAGATCACCTACCTGGTCGCCCGGCTCGACCGGCTCACGCCCTATCTCTCCGACGAACTCGTCGTCCGCATCAAGGACAACCCCGGCAGCGCCCGCATCACGCCCGAATACCGCCCGGTCACGTCGATGTTCGTCAACTACAAGGGCATCAGCGCGCTCATCGACAAGCTCGGCGACACGTCCCCCGGCACGATCACCAAACAGCTCAACGACTACTTCCGCACCATGGCCGAAATCGTCCAGGGGTACGGCGGCACGTTGGCGCGCATGGACCAGTACGCCATCGGCGACCGCCTGGTGGTCTTCTTCGGCGCGCCCATCGCCCACGACGACGACCCGGCGCTCGCCGTCTACGCCGCGCTGGACATGCAGCAGGCCGTGCGCAAACACTTCAGCGCGCTGCGCACCTCGGCGGGCGTGTTCCGCTTCGAACAGCGCATCGGCGTCAACACCGGCTTCCTCTTCTCCGGCAACGCCGGCGCGCCCAACCTGCGCCAGGAATACACGCTCATGGGCGACGACATCAACATGGCCGCCCGCCTCATGTCCTACGCGAAGTGGGGCAGCGTCTACATCAGCAACAAAACCGAAGAGCAAGTGCGTGCCCACTTCACCTTCAGCGACCGCTTCGACCTCAAGGTGAAGGGCAAGCAAATCCTCATTCCCACCTACGAAGTCCTCGGCAAGCGCGACGAGATCGGCGCGACGCGCGGGTTGGTGGGCACCATCGCGCCACTCACCGGACGGGATACGGCGCTCGAAACACTGCAAGCGCGGGGAACCGATCTGTTGCAAAACAAGCGCGGGCAAATCGTCGCTGTTTTTGGGGACAGCGGCCTGGGCAAGTCGCGGCTCAAGCGCGAGTTCAAGACCTGGCTGTTCGCGCAACCTGGGACCGAGGAGCTCCTCTGGGTCGAAGGCCAGTCCATGTCGTTCAGTGAACCGCTCAACTACTGGCTGGCGGCGCACATCCTGCGCGGCGTGCTGCGGCTCCCCCCCGACGCCACCGAAGAAGATATCCTCTTCACGCTATGGGAACGCGGCGAAGCGCTGCTCGAAGAGGAGGCGATGGACGCCATCCCCTTCCTGGCGCACCTGATGGGACTGGAACTGGGCGAAGAATGGGCTTGGGTCACAGAATTGGCCCCCAAAATCCGCCAGAAGCAGACTTTTTGGGCCGCCGGGCAATTCTTCACGGGACTGGCGAAGCAGCACCCGCTCGTCATCGCGCTGGACGATCTACACTGGGCCGACGAGGCATCGCTCGCGCTCTTCGAGGAATTGATGGGCGTCACCGACCGCGCGCCGATCATGTTGTTGCTCGTTTCCCGCGTCATCCGCGACAAGGGTTGCTGGCACCTGCGCGACGCCGCTGCCGGGGAGTACCCACACCGCTTCACAGAAATCACGCTCAAGCCGCTCGCAGCCGATGATACCCGTGATTTGTTAACCGCGCTGCTTCCGGGCGCGCAGTTCGACGCGCGCCTGCGTGCGAACATCCTCGAAAAAGCTGCGGGCAATCCCTTCTACCTGGAAGAGGTCGTCCGCACGCTGATCGATAGCGGGGCCGTCGTGCAGAACGCGGACGGCTCGTGGACGGTCGTGCCCGACAAAGTCGCCGCCATCCAGGTGCCGAGCACGCTGCACGCCGCGATTGTCGCCCGCATCGACCGTCTGGCCGAAGACAGCCGCCAGGCGCTGCAAAAAGCTGCCGTCATCGGGCGGAAGTTCCAGTTGGCCGTGTTCCGCGAGCTGGCGAAAGCCGACGAGCAGATCGACACGTGGCTGGCGCAGTTAGAGCGCGACGGTCTGCTGCGCCCGGAGCACACCGCCGGCGTCGATTACGCCTTCCCGGACGCGCTCGTGCACGAGGTCGCCTACAACAGCCTGCTGGTAAAGCACCGCCGCGAATTCCACGGCTCCATCGGAAGAACGCTGGAATCGCTCTACACCGACAAACTCGAAGCGCACTGCGATTTGCTGGCCTACCACTTCCACCGCAGCGACGACGACGAAAGCGCCGTCAAATACCTGGAAATGGCCGCGAAGAAAGCGCGCAACGAGTACGCCAACCTCACCGCCATCGAGCGTTACAAAGAGTTGTTGGAACGCCGTGAGCAGCAGAACGATCAAAAGGGTCAGGCCAACGCGCTCTACCAGATGGGCGTGATCGCCTACGAAATCGGTGACTACGCGCAGGCCAAGCCGTGGCTGGAGCGTGCAATCGCGCTATACGAAGCCAGTGGCGATCAGGCCAACGTGGGCTGGAGCGTGATGTACGTCGGCATGGTCGATCTCAAGCAGGCCAACTACGATACCGCTCTCCAGCACCATACGCAGGCGCTCGAACTAGCAGAATCGCGCGATGACACGTTCCAGGCTGGCATCCATATGACCAACCTGGCGCGCGTCCTATGGCGGATGGGGGCTTACACGCGATCGCTGGAGATGTTTGAAAAATCCCTGGCTCTGAAGCAGCAGAACAACGATCTCACCGGGCAAGGTTTCGCACATTTCTATATGGCCCTCATCCACATCGACCAGGGACGCGATACCGGGGCGGAGACAGCTTTGCAAGCCTGTCACACGCTCTGGGAACAGGTCCCCAACAACGCCCGCGTCA
>JBNGDO010000085.1:0-1578 GCA_049975385.1 Anaerolineae bacterium
GTACTGATCGCCCTTATCCTGCTGACCGGACTGGGCTTCCGGTGGGTGTTCCCCGGTCTGGGTTTCGAGACCGCGCCGCCACTGGGCGAGATGGCGCTGTACGGACTGCTCATGTTCCTGGGAAGCTGGCTCGTCATCGCTATCCAGACGTGGGTGGCGCAACGGTGGCCGAACTTCGCCATTGCTAGCGGCGCGGGCATCGCCATGACCATCGCCAGCGTCATCATCATTCAAAGCAAATACGCCGGATTCTACCCCTACACGCTGCCCGCCCTCGTCGCCAACGGCTTTAGCGAGAACATCGGCGCGCTCAACTTCTTCGCAGAGGGTGTGCTGCCCGTCAAAGAACTGCTGTTCGGCAGTATCGGCGGTCTGATCGCTGCCGTGATCGGCGGCTGGCACTTCGTCCGGCGGGACATTTTGTAAGAAGATGGAAAACAGAACACGGGTGCTGTCGCTCGATCTGGCGCGGGGCATGGGAGCGCTCGGTATGGTCGCCGTGCACGTTCTGATCAGATACGGGAGTTACGCGGCCAACCAATCTGCCTATGGCGTGGTCGTCCTGTTTTTAGGCGGGCCGCCGGCAGCACCCGTCTTTCTGTTTCTGATAGGGACGTCGCTGGCGTTTTCAAAACACGCCACCCTGCGCGACAATCTATGGCGGGGGGCCAAACTGCTGGTGTTGGGATATGTGCTGAACTTCCTGCGCGGCACGCTGCCTGCCTTCCTGGGCCTGAAGCTCGGTATATTACAGCGGGAAGCCCTGAGGCCCTACACGCCGGAGAATCTCTTCTGGATCGTGGATGTGCTGCACTGCGCCGGGCTTTCGTTGATGGTGATCGGCGTCGTGCGGCGCTTGCTACCCCGGCCCTGGACCTGGCTGCTGCTGTCAGCGGCGGTGGCGCTGGGATCGCCGGTGATGTGGGGACGGATGAGCGGTTGGCCCCTGCTCGATGGCTGCCTGGCGCTGCTGTGGGGAACGAGCGTCACCGCACAGTTCCCGGCGCTGCCGTGGATCAGCTATCCGCTCACCGGTATGGCGTTCGGCGTATGGTTGGCAGCGAGCGCGGATCGGGATGCGCTATTCCGGCGCGCGGCAGGCGTGGGCGCACTCTTGCTCCTTGCGGGCGGTTTGTTGATTCTGGATCGACCAACTTTCCACATTGGCGATTACTTTCACAGCGGCCCCGGCGCGGTGATCGCCTTTACCGGCTTCGCGCTGGTGTGGTTAGCCGTGTGTCAATGGCTCGTCAAACACATCCGGGTCAATGCGTTCTTCCGCTTATGCTACGATTGGAGCGCGCGCATCACTCTTTTCTTTGTCGTTCACTGGATCATCATCGGCTGGGGCATCGGCCTTGCCGGCCACACGCAGCACGGTATCCCGATGCTCGTGTTCCTCACAGTTGCGGTGCTTGTGCTGACAGATACTCTTGTCAGGCAAGTCGTGGCGGAAGGTCGACACTCGGGGCTTGCGCAACCAGGAGTTTCTCTAACCGCAGAAATCGTTGAGAATGTCAGAAAATAGGCGTTACGAGCAACACGCCAATACAATTGACAGCGCGACGGGTCGTGTAT
>JBNGDO010000085.1:1588-21341 GCA_049975385.1 Anaerolineae bacterium
ATTCGTGTAAGACTCGCCGCGCGGTCATTCACGTCAACTTGCCTTCACCACAAATCGTGATAGTCTATGACCCATAAAAAATCCTCGCTTATGTATCTGCATATTGTAGTGAAGGAGTAGAGTGTCTATGAAACCGAAACCGATGCGCACCTTTCCCATCATTCCTGCGTTGCCTGAACCCCTGAAACCTTTGTGGGACCTGGCCTACAATTTGCGCTGGGCCTGGAAACACGACATCATCGAACTTTTTATGCGCCTGGACAGCGATTTGTGGGAGAAAACCAACCACAATCCAGTTCTGATGCTAGGGACGATCGATCAATCTCGCCTTAAAGCAGCGGCTGAAGATGTGGGTTTTATGGCCCACCTGGAACGAGTGACGCAATACCTGGACGAGCATCTCAAGGAGAAACCCACAGCCTGGTTTGCGCGCACTTATGGTGAGACAAAAGACCCGCTCATTGCCTACTTCTCGTTTGAGTTTGGCATCACGGAGTGTTTGACCATCTTTGCCGGTGGACTTGGTATTTTATCCGGCGACCACATCAAATCGGCCAGCGACCTGGGATTGCCACTGGTGGGCGTAGGCTTGCTCTACCAACAGGGCTACTTCCGCCAATATCTCAATCAAGCGGGATGGCAGCAAGAATCCTACGTAGACAATCACTTCGATAATCTCCCGCTGCGGGTCGCGCGTGATGCAGATGGGAATCCGCTGACCATCGGTGTCGAATTCCCCGGACGTGTTGTCACTGCGCGCATCTGGCGCGCCGACGTGGGACGTGCAGTACTCTATCTACTCGACACCAACATCCCCGAAAACACCCGCCCCGAAGACCGTGATATCACCGATCAGCTCTACGGCGGCGATCAAGATATGCGCATTCGCCAGGAAATCTTACTGGGGATCGGCGGGTATCGCGCGCTGCAAGTTTTGGACCTGAATCCCACCGTGTACCATATGAACGAGGGACACTCGGCCTTCCTGGCATTGGAGTGGACACACTGCCTAATGGACAAATACAAGGTCAGCTTCGAAGAAGCACGGGAAGCAACCTCCGCCGGATTGGTATTCACCACCCACACGCCGGTGCCTGCCGGACACGACCGGTTCCCACCGCAGTTGATGGAGTATTACTTCAAAGACTACGTCGCCAACCACCTCAAGCTCCCGTGGAATGATTTTCTAGCCCTTGGGCGTCAAAATCCTTACGATTATGGAGAGCCTTTCTGCATGACTATCCTGGCCCTACGGATGTCCGCATACAGCAACGGCGTCAGCCGGTTACACGGCGTCGTGACCCGGCAAATGTGGGAAGGGCTATGGCCGGAGGTCCCCCAAAGCGAGGTTCCAATTTCGCACGTCACCAACGGCGTCCACATCCTCTCGTGGATTTCGCGGGATATGAAGGTTCTCTACGACCGCTACCTGGGGCCACGCTGGCGTGAAGAACCAGCAGACCAGACCGTTTGGCAACGAGCAGGGCATATCGCAGCGGAAGAACTCTGGCGCACCCACGAACGAAGACGCGAACGCCTGGTTGCCTTTTCCCGTCGTCGTTTACGGCAGCAACTCGAACAACGTGGGGCCCCACAAAGCGAAATCGAGTCCTCGGACGAAGCACTGGATCCAGAAGCACTGACCATCGGCTTTGCCCGGCGTTTCGCCACATACAAACGCGCGACGCTACTGCTACGCGATCCAGAACGATTAGCCCAGATACTCAATGATCCAGAACGCCCGGTACAAATCCTCTTTGCGGGCAAAGCGCATCCACACGATAATCCAGGCAAAGAACTGATCCAGAAGATTGTCGGTCTGGCGCGCCAGGATGTCTTCCGGTCCAAACTGGTTTTTCTGGAAGATTACGACATGATCATCGCGCGCTATATGGTGCAAGGTGTGGATATCTGGCTGAACACACCGCGCCGTCCGCGCGAAGCCAGCGGCACGAGCGGGATGAAGGCCGCAGCAAACGGCGTGCTAAACTTGAGCATCCTGGATGGTTGGTGGGACGAAGCCTATAAGCCAAGCGTCGGTTGGGCGATTGGTCGCGGCGAAATATACGACAACACGGATGAGCAAGATCAAGTTGAGTCCGAAACGCTCTACGATCTCCTGGAACGTGACATTATCCCAATGTTTTATGATCGTGGAAGGGACCATCTACCTCGGCGGTGGATCGGTCATATGAAAAACAGCATCGGTGCGCTGTCGTACGTTTTCAATACCAACCGTATGGTGGCAGAATACACCAACCGGTTCTATATGCCCGCTGCCAAGCGTTACGATCTCTTGAAAGCTGATGACCTAGCCACGGCCAAAGCACTGGCGGCATGGAAAAGCCGTCTTCGTGAAAATTGGTCATACATCCGCATCGGGAAAGTCAACGGCGAACTACCCACAGAGATCAAAGTCGGAGACAGATTTGTAGCTCAGGCGGAAGTATATCTTGGGAAACTTGCACCAGAAGACGTGGTAGTCGAATTATACATCGGGTTGGTCAATCCCAGCGGAGAGATTGGCAGCGGACGCCCTGTGCCGATGCACGTGATCGAGCAAATCAAAGAGAGTGTATATTTGTTCGAGACAAACACACAGTGCACGATGAGCGGTTTACATGGCTACACAGTACGCGTCCTGCCCTATCACCCCGATGCGGTGACGCCGTTCCTGCCTGGCTTTGTCAAATGGGCGGAGTGAGTTTGTAGTTGCGACTTCAGTCGTCTTTCTGACAAAAGAACGACTAAAGTCGTCACTACCGTCACTACTTAACGATTCTGAGGATCCGGTCCTTCCCAGCGAGGTCAGGGAGGATAGAGACATCGGCTTTGGTGTAAGCGGCCTGGGCCAGCGCCTGGGCCGCTTCGCCTTGCCACTCACCGATCTCCACCAAGATAAGCCCACCGGGTGCGAGCCGAGTACGCGCTTGCTGCACCAATCGGCGTATCGCATCCAGGCCATCCGTGCCGGCAAGCAGCGCAAGCTGCGGTTCTTGTCGTACGGAAAGAGGCAGCGCATACCACTCATCCTCCGCGATGTAAGGTGGATTGCTCACGATCAGATCAACCGGTTCAGACAGCGGCGCAAGCAGATCACCTTCGATAAACGTGATGTGATCGGCGACGTTGTGCCGTTCCGCGTTGGCGCGCGCGACGTCCAGCGCCGCGCGCGATATGTCCGTGGCATAGAGGCGCAGTGCGGGTGCGTGGACGGCCAGCGCCACGGCAATACAACCAGAGCCGGTTCCCACATCCACGGCAGTGGCAGCAGGATGTGCCTTCAACCAGGTCAGTGCGGTCTCCACGAGCGTCTCTGTCTCCGGGCGTGGAATCAGCACCTCGGGCGTCACGGCGAAGGTCAATCCGAAAAATTCGATCTGTCCGGTGATGTAAGGCAGCGGTTCATCGGCAACGCGGCGTTGCACCCACTTCGCATAGGTCGCAACTTGTTCCGGGGTGAGCAGTGCTTCGGGATGCGCGTGCAGATAGGTGCGTGGCTGATCCAGTAGATGCGCCAGCAGCAATTCCGCCTCTACCTGCGGGCGATCCGTGTGCCCGGCGAGTAGGGAGCTTGCCCAACGCAATACAGAAACGATCGCAGAGTTAGACATCACTGCACAATCCGTGCGCGTCTTAGATCTTGCAGCAACATCCGCCGCAAGGGAACATCGGTGCGCAGCATAGCGTAGCGCCCGCCGTGTTTGCCGGCGAGTGCGCGCAACTCGGCCTGCCAGCCCGTCAGGCGGCGTTGGTAGGCGTCCAGTGCCGCGCCATCGACCGTCACCTCGCGCTTGTCACCGGTTTCGGTATCGACCAGGCGCAGATCGCCGCGCAGTGTCGGGGCGAGTTCGTCCGGGGTGAGTATGTGCAGCAGGACCACCTCATGACCGCGCCCGGCAAGCGCCGCCAAACCGGCGCGCAATCCGTCGAGATCGTAACCATCGGTGAGCAGCAGCGCCAGGCCAGGACGTTGCGTCCGTGATGCGATGTCGCGCAACGCATCCGCCAGGGCCGTCGTGCCGGAAGGTGCAAGCACAGTACACCACGTCTGCCAGCCCGGCAGCAGCCCCCTGCCCCGGCCCGGCCCCCAGAAGGTGTGCGTGGCGTACGGCGCCGCGCCCCAGAGCGCGTCCCCCCCAAGCAGCGCCATCGTCCCGAACGCCGCTGCGAGCCGCTGTACAGCAGGCCAACGGGCAGCTTCGCCCTCCCCCCACGCCATTGACGCACTGCCGTCGAGCAGCACCATGACGGCGAGGTCTTCCTCTTCCTCGTAGAGGCGCACGTAGGGACGGTCGAGCCGCGCGTAGAGATTCCAATCGACCCGGCGGGGATCGTCGCCGGGCGTATAATCGCGGTAGTCGGCGAATTCCAGACCCGCGCCGCGCCGGGTGGAACGCCGCTCGCCCCACGTCCCGCCGCGCTTGCGCCTCCGCGTGACGAAGCGCAGACGCGAGAGCAAGGCGAGATCGGCGTCCAACGTCATATCACGTCTCCGGAACGGCGTCCAGGACGGCTGCGATAATAGCGTCGGGGGTAATGCCTTCCGCTTCAGCCTCGTAATTCAGGATCAAGCGATGACGCAGAGCCGCAGGAGCCACGGCGCGCACGTCCTCCAAAGCAACGTTATAGCGCCCGGCAAGCAGCGCGGCGACTTTCGCCCCCAGGATGAGGGCTTGCGCGCCGCGCGGACTCGCGCCGTAACGCACGCCCCGGCGCGCGATCTCCGGCGCGTCGGGGTTGTCGGGGTGCGTGGCGACGGTCAACTGGGCGGCGTAGGCGCTCACCGGTGTCGCCACGGGGACGCCGCGGACGAGTGCCTGCATCGCCAGGACAGTATCGCCATCGGCGACGGGGCGCGCGTCGGGCGTGTCTACGCCGGTCGTGCGGGCTATGATCTCCACCAGCTCATCCGCCGAGGGATAGCCGACGTTGACTTTGAACAGGAAGCGGTCGAGTTGCGCTTCCGGCAAAGGATAGGTACCTTCCAACTCGATGGGGTTCTGCGTCGCCAGCACCAGGAACGGCTGCGCCAGTGTATACGTCGAGCCGCCCATGCTCACCTGGCGCTCCTGCATCGCTTCCAGCAGGGCGGACTGCGTTTTGGGCGTGGCGCGGTTGATTTCGTCGGCCAGCAGCAGGTTCGTAAAAACCGGCCCGCGATGGAAGCGGAAGTGGCGTTCGCCCGTGCCGGCCACTTCGAGGATGTCGGTGCCGATGATATCTGCGGGCATCAGATCGGGCGTAAACTGCACGCGGCTGAAATCGAGTCGCAGCGTCGCCGCCAGGGTACGGACGAGCATCGTCTTGCCGAGGCCGGGCAGCCCCTCCAGGAGCAGGTGCCCGTTCGCCAGCAACGCGATGAGCGTGTGACGCACGACTTCACGCTGCCCCACGATGACGCGGGCGACTTCGGCTTCGATGGCGACGGCTAAATCGCGGAACTGGCTAGGAGAGAGTTCAGTAATCACGACAACCTCCGGTCAACCCATGTGCATCGGGAGAAAGAAAAAGGCAAACCCTACCACGGTCAACGCACACATCAACAGCAATCCCAAAATCAGCAAGATGATGCCCCCCGTACGACGCGTCCCTTGAGAGTCTTGCAATAACACAAAAATCCCTGCACCGAGCATACCTAACCCGATCAATGGCACAACGATCAACAGCAAAAAACCAAAACTCATCACCATCTTTATCCTCCTATCGTGACCGCCTCGAAAAGCGGTGTTATTTCTCTTCCCACAACCGGCAGAAGTTGCACAGGTCGGGCGCGGTGGTGGGCTGTCCGCACTGTGAACACGAGTGTAATTCCGGGCCAGTCTCCTCAATCGCAAACAAGCCGGTTTCTTTCGCTTTGAGGAAATTGGTGTAGAAGTGCATTTTCGTGCCCGGCGAGTCGTGCTCCATACGATTCAGCGTCTCTTTGTGCGCCAGGCTGGTCGCGCCAGCGGCGTAAGGGCATTCATCCTCGATGTAGTCGATGCCACGGATGAGCGTGTAGGCGGCAGTCTCGCGCTCGTAGAAGCGGCAGAATGGCTTGACCTTGCGCGCCAGGCCCTGCCCGTCGGCGGGCAAGACGGGGAACTGGCGACGGAGATAGTCCACTTGCCAGTGTAGAACATTACCGAAGAGTGTCGCGACCTCGTCGTCGAGGTTATGCCCGGTTGCCAGGACATCATAGCCGCCCTCCAGGGCCACTCGGTTCATTTCGTGGCGCTTGATAAGGCCGCAGATGGAGCAAGGGCGCTGCGGGCGGCGACGGCGATGCGCGACCTGCGGCACATTCTCACCGTAAAGCTGCGGGATGTCGAGGACAATCAGGTGTGTCTCGGGATGCTGATCCGCAAAGGCCACAGCCTTGGCTTTGGAAAGAGCCGAGTAGCCGAATCCACCGTCAATGCCCAGGTCGATGTAGACACCATCGGCCCGGTAGCCGAGCGCGAGCAACACATCCCATAAAGCCAGGCTGTCCTTCCCCCCAGAAACAGCAACGAGGACACGCTCGGAATGGCCAAACATCGCGTATTTGCGAATCGTGCGCTGGGTCTGTTCGATGAACCATTCAGGGAAATGGACGGCGCACAGGGAGAGCTTGTGCCGGCGCATATTGATCACGCCTGGGTTATCGCAGCGACGGCAGCGCATCCTCACCCCCCTGAGATGACGGAAACGATTTTGACCTCGTCCCCGGGTTGGAGCTTTTGGTCTTCAGCGATGAGGTGCCCGTTGCAGACGACGAGCACGCTTTCGGGGAGAAGTTTGAGGTACTTCAACATTTGGTTGACGGTCATCGCTTGATCCACAGACCACTCTTTATCGCGGTAGACGATGTGCATTGGCTTTGTTCCTCTTCGCAAGGGTTTGTATTGTCATAATTCAACGCGGGGGCCTGCTCAGCCCCCGCGTTTATTATATCACGAGAAAGTGTTGGAAGGGCACGGTCGGAGACCAGCCCAAGCCACCTATAATGGGAACTACTCCTCGTTGAATCGTTCTTCCAGTTGTTCGAGAAGTTCCGCCGCTTCCACGAGTTTGTCGAGCGGGTTCTGCGTCCCGGTGAAGTAGCGGTAGTCGCAAGGCATGATGTCGAGCATCTTGACCAGGGTGATGTTGTGTTTGCGGACAGTTTCCGACGAAACATCATACAGTGCAGCAAGCCTGTCCAGCGGCACGTCGCGCAGGTTGACCTTGCGCACGGTGTAGTCCAGCGCTGCCGCCCACGTTTCGGGCTTGGGAATGTTCAGCGTTTCTTCGCCCAATGCGATGCGGAATTCCATCCACATCTGAATCGCCGCGCCGATCATGTCAATGGGCATCTGTGCGCCAGTCATGCGCTCGGTAAGCTGCTCTTCGACGGGATCCATGCCGCTGGCAAACAGTTGCTCGACACGGTTAGCGACCGGTGAATCCGGGGCGAGACGGAGATAATTCGCCAGAGAACGTAGCGCACGATCAAAATCGCCGGCCCGCGAAAGGATTTGCGCTAGATTCATATGATAAGAGGGGTTGTTGGGATAGAGCGCCAGAGCACTTTCAAGCTTTTTGATGGCAAGTTCAACGTCCCAACGTTCGTAAGCGGTGACCGCTTCCTGATACAAGGCTTCAGCTTTCTTTCGATCTGTTGCGCTAGGTTGTGCCGGGCTCATGGATAGCCTCCATAAAGATGAGAACTATACACTATTATAACATCTTTCATGAGCCTGCCAAGATGACGCTGGTACTGTTTCAGGGTCTTATCATTCTCCAGTCGAGTGAGAATAATTCATGCAATGCAGCCAGAATTTGCGGCTAAAGCCGCGTTAGGAGAGTGTTTTTGTACCAAAGCGGTTCAGAATCTTGGCAAGAGTTGTAGATCTGACGCTTACCACCATGGATTATCTTCGATATCGATGCCCCATTCCGCCAGCAACGTCTGCACCTCATCGTAATGTTTCGCATCAACGACGCTCAACCCCACCGCGTGCGGCAGAGGCTTAATCCAACGGCTCAAACGGCGATCGGCGCGGCGCAATTCTTGCAGCGCCTCGTCACTGTCCAGACGTAACAGGGTCACCGAAGCTATTTGTGCGTCGCCATAGTGGTTGCCCCAGGCTTTGAGGCGTTTCTGCCATTCCGGCGTCATCGGCGCGCCCGTCATCTGCTCCACCAGCGCGATTACAGCCGGGACGTCCATGCCGGCCGCGATGGTGGCGCGCAGGCTGTCGCGGGTCAAATGCCAGTGGGTACCGGCCTGTTCGGCGATGCGGCGCAGCGTCCCGGTGACGTAAAGGCTCGGCATAGGATGGCGAGGACACAGCGCATCCTGATCCCAACGCAAGCTGCGAGGCAAATCCGCCTCCAGGCCTTGCGAGTAAGCGGGCAGCATCTCTTGCAGCCGCAAATATGCCTTGAGCTTCGCCGTGTCTTTCGCACGCAACCAGGCGGTGTACGCATCCAGACGGTGCAATAGCCTGCCGGTTTTCTTGTCTTCCAGCAGACGTTCGATCGTCTCAACATCGTCGGTTTGTAGGATGGTGATGTTGCGGCGGATGACGATCCGCTCATATTGCTCACCCCATTCTTCCAGGGTGCGGGCGATATTTTGTGGGACAGATTGTCCCGTGGCCTCTTCGAGAAAGACGCGGATGGTCTCCGGCGATTCACCGCGCTGCAAAGCTTGATAAGTACCTTCGCGCGTGATCCGGTACGCAACAACGCTCTCAGCGAATTTTTCGCGTGTGGCAAAGCGCTCGAGGTTGGCGAGAATGGATAACGCCACAGGTCCCATCGCCAGGATCTGAAAATTGGGTTGCAAGATCACCTGCCCACCGTTCTCCGAGGCCGCGAAAGGCTGATTGGCGAAGTGCGCCAGCGCCAGCGGCGTGAGTTGCAGTGCTAAAGGGATCTCACCCGTTTCAGCATACCCCAGCTCCACCACACCAAGCATCTGGAGTTCTTCGAGCACGGCGAGAGCCGCCTGCCGGTCCAATCGGTTCAACGCCGCCTTCAAATCATCGCGGCGACCCGCGGCATGCCAGCGCAAGTTGGTGTAAAGCGATCTCAAAGCATGATCAGGTACCACCAGACTGCCACTGTGGCCTTCGTTCAAAAACACCACGAAGAGGGAGAACGGAAACCACTGTGCTTCGGCGATCTCTTTGAGCAGATTAAGCACCCGCGCGCGTATTTCTTGGGATGGGCGTACCGGGAGAGTAGAATAGTAAGCATACTTGACAACAGCATCGAGACTCAGCGACAGATCATACGCCACGTTAGGATAGCTCTGCAGGATCGTAGCTAACTGTATCCGTGGTGACGCATCCCAGAAGAGCTTGACCGCGTCAGTGTCGGCAGCGCCGATCGTTGTGTCGGTGTTTGTGAGCACATTCAGAGCTTGCAGGACAGCCTCCATCCACCGCAAGTGCTCGATATCGCGCTCCTCGTCCATAAGCAAGCTTTTAGCGATGCGGCGCACATCGCGTTTGGCAATGCCGCCAGATTTGAGGCGCCTCACCGGTTCGCGTCGCAGTTCCGCCCACAGAAAGAACAATTGCCGCAGGCAAAGTTCGGCATCTGGGCTTTCGACACGCGGCGGCGCGGCGACAGTTTGCACCGCAATGAAAGGCTCTGGCACCGCGAGTAAGTTGCGGGGTAGCACCCGACTCACTTCTGGAGCGATGCCGATCTTATCGAAAGGTTCGAAGGTGCGACGCGTGGACATATACTTGGGGTCGTCAAGGTTGAGCAAAAGGCCCGTGCGCATCAGCCGCAATACGACGTCCCGCAACTTGGGCCGGTCGATGGTGCTGTTTTGCCCATCAACGTAGATGAGGCCGGCTTTCATCAACGACAACGTGACGGTGCGCTGCGTACCAACGCCGCCATTTTTGAGTAGCAGGCCCAAAAGCGCGCGTTCAACCGGACTCAAGCTGCCGATAAAGTCAGTGGAACCGGCGACCTCGCGGATCTTATCGCTGGCCGCATCGACAATCCGAGCTTTGCGCACCGAACCTTTCGGGAAACTGACGTTCAAGTGTTCGGCAATCTGCTTGAGCGTATTTATATGATAGAGATTGAGCGATTGTTTCAGCTTCTCCATCTTCACACTTCCTCTTTGGGCATGTAGCCCTGGCGTTCCAGGTCACTCACAATACGATTGACGTCCTCGGCTCGCAACAGGGCAACCCGTGGCGTGACGAGGCCCATGATCGCCTCGCGCATCGACGGCAGAGCGACTTGCAATTCCTGCATCGTAAACTCATCCCGCGTTACCAGCGCCGTCTGTTCCGTGTAAAGCCGGATGTGGCCATAGCGCTCCCACCACGCCTGCCACCACTGCCGAACATCCGGTAGAGGCGGGAAGCCAGCGTGTTGTTCCCAGGTTTCGGTAAGTGTTTCCGGGGTCTCGCCCTGTTCAAACGCCTGGTGCAGGCGGGAAACATCCAGTTGGTAGCGCAGCTTGTTGTCGACCAAACCGCGAGGTTCGCTCCACTGCTGTACCGCGATGAGAAATTCCGCCTTGGCCGGCGGCGTGATCAACAACGCCTGCTCGCGTGGTTCAAAAGTAACATCATCACGACCAAACGGGATATCGTCTTCGATCAGCAACGTCTCAGGACGGTTCCAGTGGAAGCTCTGGAAATGCCGCAGACGGAAGACCTCAATGGTATCCAGATCAGGCGCGCCCTCGACAAAACCTAGGATGTACATCGGTCCACGTAGCATTGCACGCAGTGCCTGGGCCAGGAAACCTTTCCAATGATTCCGCGTGTCTTTGCACAGCAGGCCGCGCTGGTAATAATGGCTCTTCGGCTCAGGGTACAACTTGACCAAAAATTGAACAACCTTGTCCACCGACAGCCAGACATCGTGCGGCAGATAGGCCAGAACATCCAGGATGACCCAGCGCAGCATGTAGTGTGTCGTCCGCAGCATGTTGTCGATGCCCGACAGCATCCAAGAATTTTGATAGTTCCACTGAATCTTGACGTCGCCAGCGCGCCAGTCGGGCCACCAATCGGTCCAGTCGGCGAGGTTGCGATAGATACGGTAGAGGGTCGTGAGTTGGTCACCGGGCGTTTGCATCATCCAGGGCTGGGTCAGCGCAGTGTTGAGCGTGACCGGGCTGCCCGGCAGCAGAAGTTGCCCGCTGACCAGCACGTGGTAGAGGAATTCCACGTTATCCGGCGTGAGCTCGAGATCAGCGGACCACGCAGCGAGGGTGTCCTCATCCAGGTATGGCTCCGGCGGGCACAATGTAATCGCGCCCTGCTGATTAGGATTGTTTAGCAGGCGTCGAGCATCGTCCGGCATAGGGGGCCAGGTTTGATGCTCAGTCCCGTAATAGCCCATACGGGGCATGCGCCAGCGTGGTCGGGGACGGGTTCGATACGTCCCGGATTGCACAAGCCCCAGCAGTTGGTGGACTTTCGTGAGCAGTAAACGCGGATCGAAAGCCGGTTGATACGTCTCGGGAGAGGGTTCCGTGTCAAAAGGCAAGTAGGCCGGCGGGAGCAATTTGAACATCTCGTACGGGACGAAGAATTGTCCCTCTTCGTCCGTCAACCCCAGACCAGCGTCGAGTATCCGCCGCGTCAACAAAACTGAAGGCTTGGAGAGGGATAGCAATCGATCAAGCGACACCGGTTCCGTGCGCAAGGTCGAAAGGTTGGTATGAAGGAGCAGGTATAGGTAGTAACGCTGCTCTTCGTCATCGAGCGTGTTCAACTGGCGAGCAAACCGGTCGGGATCAAGAAAGCCCTCGATCAAATGGCGCAGCAAGTCGATGCGGCTTCGTGCTTTGGACTTCAGCTTAAGATGGGCAATTTGACGGCGGATGAAATCGACTCGCCACTGTTCCTCCGCCAACCGCTCGATGAATCCGGTGAGATCATCCTCCTCGGGCTGCGTCCAGAAGGGCGGAGCAGCCTGTGGCTTCACAGGCTTGCCAGGTTCCGACCACACATAGTTGAGCTTCGCCGTGAGAGCATCCGGCGTGTAGACTGCTGATGTGCTTGGTGTGTTCGTTTTCCACTTCATACTGTTGTCTCAACTGTAGCTTGGGCGGCTCGGTCGGAGACCGGCCACAGCAACAAATCACCCTTGCGAAGGTCTTCGCAAAGATTAATGGACGCTAACGCTGCTGCGTGTGCGGAAGCGCCCCAGGGATTTCCTCATCGTAGAGGATGAGATAGCGATAGCCCTGCTCGGTCAAGAAGCGCTGGCGGTTGGCACTGTATTGCTGATCTACTGTCTCTTTGCTGACGATGGTGTAGAAATACGCCTGGCTTCCGTCGGATTTAGGACGCAGAATGCGCCCCAGCCGCTGCGCCTCTTCCTGCCGGGAGCCAAACGTGCCCGAAATCTGGATAGCGACGTTTGCATCTGGCAGGTCGATGGAGAAATTGGCAACTTTGGAAACCACCAGCGTCGAAATCTCGCCTGTGCGGAATTTCTCGTAGAGATCTTCACGTTCTGGAACTTTTGTTTTGCCGGTGATGAGGGGAAGATTGTAACGTTTGGCAATCTTTCCCAATTGCTCCAGGTACATGCCGATGACCAGCACGCGGTCACCCTCATGATAGCGCAGCAGCCGATCCAGAATGTCGAGTTTGACGGTATTATCTGCCGCGATACGGTACTTCTGCCGCCGCTCGGCGACGATGTACTCCAGACGTTCGGCCTCCGGCATATCCACGCGGATCTCGTAGCAGAGGGCCGGTGCGATCCAACCCTGGCGTTCGAGGTCGTGCCAAGGCACGTCGTACTTCTTCGGCCCGATGAGCGAAAAGACGTCCTCTTCGCGCCCATCTTCGCGGACGAGCGTCGCCGTCAGTCCCAGGCGGCGGCGCGCTTGCAACTCCGCCGTGATGCGGAAAACCGGTGCAGGCAGCAGGTGAACTTCGTCGTAGATGATAAGGCCCCAATCGCCCTCGTTGAAGAGGCCGAAATGCGGGAACTCCTGTTCCAGCGGCAGGTTTTTCCCTTTCGTACCGCGTTTGCGATGCGTGAGAATCTGGTACGTCGTAACGGTGATCGGGCGGATTTCCTTGCGCAGGCCAGTATATTCGCCGATCATATCGGCGGTGACGGTGGTTTTGTCGAGTAATTCCTCGCGCCACTGGCGAGCTGCTACCGTACTCGGTGTGAGGATGAGCGTATTCGTCTGTGCCAGCGTCATGGCGATCATACCAACGATCGTCTTGCCTGCACCGCAGGGCAGCACAATCGCGCCCGCGCCGCCCGCGTCGGAGCCATCGGCCCAAAAGACATCACTGGCATCGCGCTGGTAGTGGCGGATGGCAAAGGGCAGGCCTTCCGCCGTCGCCTCCCGCAGATGAATGGAGAGTGCCGTGCCATCCACATAGCCGACGAGGTCCTCGGCGGGATACCCGGCTTTGACGAGCGCCTGTTTGACGTGCCCGCGCCGCGAAGCCGGGACCTGCAGCGTGTGCGGCCCCAGGCGGTCGAGGATGTAAATCTTGAGGTTGCGATTGCGCTCCAATTCCATCAGGAGCAGCGGATCGTCGGACATCAAGCGCAGGCGGGTGGGATCATTGGGATCGCGGGCGAGCCGCACGCGCCCGTAGCGCGAAATCGCTTCTTTGACTTCGACAACCACATTGTCGGGCAGAGGGTATTTGGCATACCGGTGTAGGCCCTCAAGGATTTCGTCGGCGGTCATCCCCGCCGAGGCCGCATTCCACAACGAGAGTGAAGAAATGCGATAGGTGTGAATATATTCCGGGCTTTTTTCAAGCTCGGCGAAGCGCGCGAGGTGGTCCCTGGCATCCTCATAGTGTGGATTGTTGACTTCGAGGAGCACAGTTCGATCGCCTTGAACGATTAACGGCGCATCAGCTCGATATTCCATGAACAAGCTATTCTACAGTAATGTGGGGGTTTCGTCAATATGTGGTAGAATTTAAGCGATGTGTTATGAGTTGAAGGTTATGGGTTTTCATTCGCCCATTCTCGATTCGCTGATTCACCATTTCTTTCAGGAGGAACACTATGCAACGGTTGTTGGTCACGGGTGGAGCTGGGTTCATCGGTTCCAATTTTGCGCGCTATATGCTGGAGAAGTACCCCGATTATTTCATCGTCGCCTACGACAAGCTCACTTACGCCGGGCGTCTGGAGAACTTGCAGGACGTGGCGGAAAAGTACGCGGACCGTTACGCCTTCGTGAGGGGGGATATTTGCGACAGCACGACAGTCGAGGCAGCGCTAAAGGAGTACAAGATCGACACCATCGTCAACTTTGCCGCCGAGACGCACGTGGACCGCTCGCTGATGGAGCCGGGGTCCTTCATCCAAACGGACGTCTTCGGCACGTACGTGCTATTGGAAGCCGCGAAGAAGCTGGGGCTGGAGCGCTATCACCAGGTCAGTACGGACGAGGTCTACGGGCAGGTGTTGGTCGATCGCTCCAAGGAAACGGACAATCTGAAACCGCGCAGCCCCTACTCCGCCAGCAAGACCGGCGGCGATCTGATGGTATTAGCCTATTATGAATCGTGGGGACTGCCGGTCACCATCACCCGTGGCGCAAACAACGTCGGCCCTTACCAATACCCGGAGAAAGTCGTGCCGCTCTTCACCACCAACGCCATCGATGACCAGCCGCTCCCCGTCTACGGCGACGGCAAACAGATGCGCGACTACCAGTACGTGATCGACCACTGCGAGGGCATCGATCTGGTGCTGCACAAAGGCATGCTGGGTGAAATCTACAACGTGGGCACCGGCGCGGAGATGACGAATCTGGAGATGACGCACATCGTGCTGGCGACCCTGGGCAAACCGGAGAGCCTCATCAAACACGTGGAAGATCGCGCCGGGCACGACCGTCGCTATGCGCTCGACGTCAGCAAGCTGGCCGGTCTGGGATGGGAACCGGCGCACTCCTGCGCGGAGGCCATCGAAAAGACGGTGCGCTGGTACGCGGAGAACGAGTGGTGGTGGCGGCCCATCAAGAGCGGTGAGTTGTACAAAACGTATTACGCGGAGCAGTACGGCAAGCGGTTGAGGAAGAAGTAGGAAGTTAAGAAGTATGGAGTAAGGTATGAGCGCGCGTAGCCATTCTTGCTTCTTGATTCATGATTCCTGATTCTATCGCCCGGAATTTGTTGAAGAGCGTCAACCGCGCAGTGCGGGAGTTTGAGCTGATCGCGGATGGTGACCGTATTGCAGTGGGGGTATCGGGCGGCAAGGACAGCCGTGTGCTGCTCGATGCACTGCTGCGCGGGGTGGACGTTCCGGGGACGTACACCGTCGTCGCGATCCACATTGATGGGACGAGCGTGGGCTTGCCCAATCTCGTCCCCACGTTGGAGCCGTGGTTCCGCGAGTTGGGCGTACAGTACGACATCGCGCCATTAGCTGTGGCAGACGACGAACTCCTCCCAATGGACTGCTTCCGCTGCTCATACAACCGGCGCAAGGCGCTGTTTCTCGCCGCCGAGCGCCTGGGCTGCAACAAAGTCGCCTTTGGTCATCACGCCGACGATGCCGCCGCCACCGCGCTGATGAACATCCTATACGCCGGACGGACCGACACGCTCGAACCGCGCCGCAGCTTCTTCGATGGGTGCTTGGCGGTCATCCGTCCATTGATCTACACCACCGAAAAGGAAATCGCCCGGTATGCCCGCGCGCAGGGCTGGACGTTCCCACCGGAACTGGCGTGCCCCCGCGAAGCAGATGCCCGCCGTGCCAAGTTCGAACGGTTCCTGGCGACGTTCAAAGATAGGGAGCAGACGCAAATGCGTGCCAACCTATGGAAGCTATCTCAACATGAGTGCTGATCGCCGTCGTAACGCTCGGCTCCGCAAGTTGAGCCGCTTTCTCGCGCTGTTGCTGCGCCACCGGCCGGTACGTTTCCCTATCCCGCTGGATGCCGAGGGCTATGCAGACCTGAACACCGTGCTGCACATCCTCAACGGGCTACCGAACTTCCGCTGGGCCAAACGCGCCGATATCGACGCGGTGCTTGCACTGCCAGGGCGCAGCCGCTTCGAGATCGTAGGCGGGCGCATCCGAGCGCTATACGGCCACACCGCCATCCGCCCCACATACACGCCAGCGACGCCACCCGACGTACTCTATCACGGGACCGCGCCGGAGAACCTCGACGCCATCCACCGTGAGGGACTGCTGCCAATGCAGCGACAGTACGTTCACCTGGCAACGACGCCGGAGACGGCACGAAAGATCGCGCTACGCCACACAGATGCGCCGGTGATACTACGTGTGGATGCAACGAGTGCCAGCGCGGCAGGCGTGGTTTTCTATCACCCGGAGGAGAACATCTACCTGTGCGAGGCGGTTCCACCAGCATTTGTCAGCCAGTGAAGCTAAACTTTGTACGTCCAGCTCTCATTGCGCGAAAGCCGCCATCCAGGGGGAAACAAAGCATCCAGCAGCGCCAATGCATCTGCGGGAATGTGTACATTGTGGATGACCGCCAGCGATGCTGCATCACGGTAGCCGGTGACGAGTTGCGCCAGCGCCGCCGAGGGCCAATGGATAACAGGGATGTCCGGCGCGAGCGTGTAGGTGATGCGGATAGCTTTCCCGGTGCTTTCCAACGTCAAACTACCCGCATCAGTCTCGAAACCGATGGTGGCTTCGGGCAATGGCAGAGTCAATTCCAGGCAAGCGACTGCCGCTCGTGAAAACTCAGCAGCATCCAACACCTTGATCCAGTCCGCGTCGGGGATCGTGCCGCCTTCGGGGTCGGCGCCCTGGACGATGACTTGCGCACCACACGTAAGGGCGAGTGCCGTCAATGGCGTTTCGAGCGTTGGATTGAGCGGATAGGTAGAGCCGTAACTTGGCGCGGGCGGATGCTCGAAGAGGATGAGGCCTTTGTTTCGCCTGCGGGCGATGGCTGCCGCCGCCAGGAGCGCATTGCGACACTCGGACAGGCTTTCCGCGTGGACCTTCGTCACCAGCAGCCGATCCTCCAAAATTGCCCGACCTTTTTGAATATCGAGCCGTTCCTCCGCATCGTGAGGTTCCTCTTCACCCAGCGTTCGCGCGATCTGTTCCGGCGTGATAAAGATACCGCTGTGGTGTGTAAACACATCGAAGCCGAACCGGCGGTAAAGCGGATACCGTCCATGCGTGAGAACGAGCGAGATGCCGGCTGCGCGCAACCGGGCGAACGTCTCTTCCATCAGCGCGCGGAAGTGGCCCTCGAGACGGCGATCTTCGCGGGTGGCGACATCGCAGATAAAGGCATAGCGCAGGTCGCCGCCGGGGAACGCCATCTGCCGGTGAGGATCGACGAGGATAAACGCAACCGGCACGCCACCCACCACGCGTGCCAGCGCCCACTCCGGTGGCACCTCGTCGATGTCGGCGCGATAGGAAGCCGCCATCACCGATTCGACGGCCTCGCGGCCTTTGGGCGTCGCGGCGGCAAGTATCTGCACACTCACACAGTCATCCCCACCGGCTTCTCGAACTCGCGACGCAGGAGGCCGTACTGCAGCATATCGTAGCGCTCGCCATCACGGTGAACGAACTCGCGGAAGGTCCCTTCGCGCTGAAAACCGAGCCGCTCGAACATGGCCATCGAACGGCGGTTGTAGCTAAATACCGTGGCTTGCACACGATGCATGTTCAGTTCCTGAAAGGCAAATGCAAGCGTCAGCCGGGCAGCCTCCATCCCGTACCCTTTTTCGCGATATTCGGACAGGCCGATTGCAATGCTGAACCAGGCCGTGCCGTGCGTCCAAAGAATACCATCGAGTTCGATAAATCCGATCAGCAGGCTGTCTCCTGACAGCCCGCCATTCTCCAGCAGTCGCACGGCAAAGAGATAACCGTCGGATGCTTTGTGCGCCTCCTCTAACCACGTGTGCAACGATTCCACCGATTGGGGGCTGGCGGGCCTGGCGTCCAGCAACCGCATAAATTCGGTGTCCTGGTACCACGTTGCGATGGTCGGCAGATCATCCTGCGTCAATGCTGTCAATCGGACGCGCTGCCCACGCAAGAGTGTCTGGGGGTTCATCGTTTTCCTTTAGCCTTCGCCTTTGCCAGCGCTCGCCGTTTGCGCGTACGCTTCCACACGAACACGCCGACCAGGACCGCCAGCATCACCCAGGCAACGATGCGAAGACCAAGGTGGACAAAACTCGTCCCAATCATCTGCGCGTGAATCGTACCTAGCATAAAGGCTAGGTAGTTTAGCCAGTGAATGACCTTCCAGTTTTTGCCGATGGCGGTTCTAAACAGCGCGGTGAGCGACGTAACAGCGAGCAACCAAAACGCCGGTCTTCCGCCTAGAGCAAAAAAGAGCCGCCAGGATTCAAAACTCGGCAGGAAGGCGGATGCCGAACCCGAGCGCCACGCCACGCCAACCGCGTGGACCGTCAGCGCGACCAGCGCCGTCACGGAGACGATGTGGTGGACTTTGATAAATGAACGTCCGAAAAAGCGGGTCAACTCGCGCATGTAATTAGACGAAAGTGCGGCGAGGAAAACGCCCATGTATCCTAACAGGGCACCCACACGAATAATGCCATCCAATGGGGTATTTAGGCTGTCCAACGCAACAATCCCGACGGTCAAAAGCAGGGCGACAACCCCACAGAGGATGAGGACCCATGTGTTTTTAGTTTTTCTGTTTGCAGGCATCACACCAACTCCTTATGGATAGTCAAATAGTCGTTAGTCAGATTGTCCAGTCATCAGATGATTATATCTGGTTGACTTCACATCGCAAACTACACAGAGTGTGTTAAAATAGTAGCTACCATCCGGATACAACCGTACCTTAACGCGATACAGGACCTATTCCCTGAAAAGACCCTCATTATTTGGTGGCATCATTGGCTCATACCATGTTCCAGGGAGTCGTCATATACTTTGGCACACCACAGACCACCAGACTGACGACAACCTGACTCATTTCTGGGAGGTGTCCTATGTCTGCGAAATCCGAAGCAAGACCGGAGTGGTACAAAAGGCTGGCGCACTACGAGCAGCCCGATCTCAAGAAGTCCATCTGGCAACTGACCCACACCCTGTTGCTCTACGTTGCCACCTTTTATCTGATGGTGCGCACGGTACAACTGGGAACCACCTACTGGCTGACGCTGGCGTTAGCCGTACTCGGTGCCGGTTTCCTGGTGCGCATCTTCATCTTTTTCCACGACTGCACCCATCGCTCATTCTTCAAATCCAACCGCGCGAATACCATCGTGGGGTACATTCTGGGTATACTCACGTTCACACCTTACGAAGAATGGCGCCATTCCCACGTGATCCATCACGCCACGGCGGGCAATCTCGACAAGCGCGGCGTCGGCGACGTATGGACGATGACGGTTGAGGAATACCAGTCCGCGTCCAAGTGGCAACGGCTCGGCTACCGTCTGGTGCGCCATCCCCTGGTGATGTTTGGCCTGGGGCCAGGGTTCATGTTCTTAGTTGCCCATCGCTTTGCCTCAAAGAATTCACGGAAACAAGAGCGTTTGAGTGTCATCATCACCAACCTGGCGCTGGTGGCCATCATCATCATTGCCAGCCTGACCATCGGGTTCCGCACGTATTTTCTGGTGCAGTTCCCGATCATCATCATCGCGGCGACGCTGGGGCTGTGGCTGTTCTACGTCCAGCACCAATTTGAGACGGTCTACTGGGCGCGGGATGCCGAATGGGATCGCATCAAATCGGCGATGAAGGGGAGTTCGTACTACAAACTGCCCAAAGTGCTGCAATGGTTCTCCGGCAACATCGGCCTGCACCACATCCA
>JBNGDO010000086.1:0-5772 GCA_049975385.1 Anaerolineae bacterium
GATTTGTGTGTTCATCCTATTTCCTTGTTTATGCTTAAAAGTCAAAGTCACACTAGCCATCGCGCCGACCACGAAACCATAGCGAATAAACGAATGGGCCAGGCACCCATTCGTTTATTCGTGCAAAATTCGAGGTCGGCTTTTCGTAACCCATGTGTGAACGGCGACATATGCCAGCACGAGCAGCAGCCCGCCGTGCCACGACCCCAACGCCGGCCGGGTGGCACGCGTGTGCGCGCGCGCGCGCACACGCGTAGGGGTGCCGCCTTCCCCGGCAATCGCCCAGGTGGAGAAGTCGCTCACATTGCGGCAGGTGACGGTGCGGGCGGCGACGTCGCGGGCGCGGCCGGTTTCCGGGCAGGCTTCCCATGTGGAGCCGGTCCAGCGCGCCAGGTAGATGCTCGTAGCGGTGACGATTTCCGAAGCGGCAAGCTCCTCCGGCGTGTAGTGCAACGTCAGGTCGCCGGTGAAGGGTTCCGTCGCTGGCGCGGCGGCGAGGTGATAGGCGCGGGCCACCGGCAGCGACGTCGTCTGCGCAGTGGGTGGCGCGCCTGGTCGCACACAGACAGTTATCGCTTCCGGTAGTCCGGCGGTGAGGGTGATGTGCGCGCCGGCACCGTCGAAGTCGTAGCGCCCCGCGCCGGTGATGGTCCGCGTCTGGCAGATGGGGCAGGCGGTGCGGTAGACGCGCTGTCCGGTGCTGTAGTTCGAGGTCCAGGCGTAGAGGTAGCCGTTGAACGTCGTAAGTTGTGCGGCGAAGGTTTCCGTGACGCCAAAGCCGCTTGCATTCTGCTGCGTCCAGGTTACGCCGTTGGTCGCGCGCCACACCTCCGTACCGTCCGTGGCGTTCATCGTGGCGAGGTAGAGCGCGCCGTTGTAGACTGTCGCGCCGTCGACGATGGTGCGGGTGTTATCCACGTTAGCGCCCACGGCCTGCCCTACTTCTTCCCACGAGCCGGGATCGCCTGTGGCGCTGCGGTGGAGCTGTAGCGGGCCGCCGCCGTAGCGCCCATCATACGCGCCCGCTGCGACGTAGAGATAGCCGTCGAACGGCGCGGCGATTTCCACGCGATGGTGATCCGTGGCGGTGAACACCTGCGTCCACGTTGCCAGATCGTCCGTCCGCCAGACGCTGCCGCTGATCACATCGCTGACGACGCCAACGTAAAGCCCGCCACTGAAAACACCTGTCGAAGCGATGAGGGTGTTGGAGACCACGTCAAAGCCGCTGCTGTTCTTTTGTTCCCACTGCGCGCCATCTTGCGTGCACCAGACTTCCGCGCCGGTCTCATCGTTGGCCGTCCCGCCGCACAGCCAATCCTGGAACACGCGCATATCCTTGAAATTGACGTTGTTCACGTCGCCGAAACCCGCCGAAATCACTCGAGTCCATGAGTTGGGATTGCCGGTCGTGCTGCTGTAGATCAGTGTTCCCGGCGAAAACCCGCTGCGGTTGGCGGTGCTGGCGTAGAGCGCGCCTTGAAAGACGGCGAGGCTATCGATGTGGTCGTTTTGCTCCTTGTTGGGGTTGCCAAAGGGCCAGCCGTTGGCGTCGGCGGCGACCTCTTCCCAATCCGCCTGCCCGGTGGGAACGCGGACGCCGGCTTTCGTGCGCCAGAGCCGCGCGCCGTAAGCGTTGTCCGCTTCCATGCCCACGTAAAGGCGCCCGTCGAAGACGACGACCTCGAAGCCCTCTTCATTGCTGTAATCGCCGTCATTGCCGGTTCCCATGCCGAACGCGCCGTCGTTCACGGGCGTCCACGCGGAGCACGGCCCGGCGAACGTGGCGGGGGGGAGCGCGTCGCTGGCAGTGACAGCCTGCAACGAGAAGAGCAGCAGGACGGCGCAGCCTATCGCTATGAACAAGGAATAACATCGCCGGTTGAGCATACGGTCATTATACCCGGCGCGAAAAAGACTACAAAAGTCTCAGCACATCCGTGCGTTTATCAAGGTCTTGTCCAATGCAGAAACGCGCCGGACAAGACCTCGCCTGAGACTTTTGTAGTCTTGGGCATCAAGTGCAGCACACTCAGCGCAAGCGCGTCGCACCTGAGAAAGCAAAACCAGCTATTCCTCTTTGTGCGGGCGAAGCAGGGCCGCGGCGCCTAAAGCTGTGACAGCACCAAGCGCCGTAAGCCCAGAAGATGCCTGCCTATCCAACGTTTTCAGCTTCACCACGGTCGGCTCATCCCGATCGCCGGCAGAGGGAATACACTCGTCGGGATCTCCGTACCAGGGAGAACACTCGTCGGGGTCATCTGGCGGCATACACATATCCGGCTCGCTGCCGTCTGGCGCGCAGAGATCCGCGTCTTCAGGAGGCAGACATTGATCCGCGCCGGGTTCAGGACAGGCGTAATCTGGGTCCACTGTTGGCTCAGTACATTCATCGGGTTCTCCGCGCCAGGGAGCGCACACGTCCGGGTCCTCTCCCGGGATACACGCGTCGGGTTCTTCTACAGTGCAAAGATCGGGATCGGGTATCGTTGGATCGCAGATATCCGCGTCCGGCGGCGTGCAGCCGTAGTCTGGATCGCCTTCGGTGCTGCATAAATCTTCTTCCCCCATCGCTGGGATACAAAGGTCGGGATCGCCATTCTGTGGCATACATGCGTCAGGAGACAAATCCGGTACACAATAGTCCTCATAGTCGTGCGCCAGATTACATTCATCCTGCTCGCCCTTGTGGGGAACACAGGTGTCTTCTACTTTTGCTGCTGAGGTGCAGTCGTCCTCATAGTCGGGAGGAGTGCAATCATCGTCAGCCAATACCGGCAACGCCCCGCCGAAATTCAGAAACCGGAAGTGGCTCAGCCCTGCCGCTGCTGCCGAGGCGATCACCACCTTGAGAAACTCACGTCGGTCCATCTTTTTATTAGACATCGTACACCCTCCTTGAAAACTAAAGGGAAACGATTGATAATCAAGAGCGCGATTTGAAAATCGCAGCTACGGTATGTCTTCCTGCAATCACCTCCTTTTCAACGCAAAAGCGGCTCAGGCTCTTCTTCGCCTACCAACTGTCGCCAGTACTCGGGATAATCGCTGCGCAAGGTGTCGTACATCCAGATGCCCATCTCGAACCACTGGCGGATCTCCTCGCACCACCACTCCTCCGGTTCGGAAAAAACGCCGTCGCTACCGGAGACGTACCACGGGCAGTACCCGCCGCAGAGGTTGAGGGCCCAACAGGTTTCGCATTTGTGTTTGGTGCTGAAGTACCCACGCAGGTAATCGGCGAAGGCGGCCTGGTCGATGCCCGTAGTCACGTGGCCGAGCACGTACTTGTCCATCCCCACGTAGCGGTGACACGGGTACAGCCGGCCATCGATGCCCACGGTGGTGCAGCCACGCCCCACGCCACAGCGCATCCGGCGATTCTGCTGGTCGTGGATCGACCGCACGACGTTGGCCCACGGGTTGAATTTGATGCGCTCGCCCCGCGCCAACTGCTCGAAGAGCCGTTCCGCAAAATAGTCATCCTGCGCGTGGAGCACGGCGTTCTCCTCCGGCCCGATGTCGTAGGGACCAAGACCATCCACTGTGCCGGTGCAGCGGCTCATCGCCACCCGTGTAAAGCCGAAATCTTCCAGAAACTGCACGATCTTGGGCCGGTCGAGATCACGATTGCTGAGCGTGCAGCGCACCGTCACCGCGCGGCGGCGTGCCATCAGGCGCTTGATGTTGCCGGTCGCCGTCTCGAACGAACCACGCCCGTCAGCAAAAGGCCGCATCGCGTCGTGGGTCTCTTGCGGACCATCGAGGCTGATCATCAGGCCGAAGTTGTAACGCTTGATGAGATCGACGATCTCGTCGTCGAGCAGGGTGGCGTTGGTCGTCATCGAATAGCGCACCGTTTTGCCCTGCTCTGCTCCCATCTGCTGGCTGTAGGCGATGGCCTGTTTGAGCACGGTCTTGTTCAGCAGTGGTTCCCCGCCGAAGAAGGTGATGTTGATCGAGTCTGCGCTGCCCGCCCGCGTGAAGACAAAATCGATGGCCTGCCGGGCCACCTCCCAGGGCATCAGCCCGTGGTTGAGTGCGTCATTAGCGTTGACATAGCAATAGCGGCAGCGTAGGTTGCACGCTTCGGCCAGGTAAAGCTCGATCTTGTTGGTCCCCATACGCGTGAGATGTTGGATGTAGGCCTCATTCTCGGCATCATCGTAGGTGCGCACGGGGGCGCGGAAGAGGCCGCGTTGTTCCAGCCAGTGTAACTCACGCAGCACGGTCTGGGCCGTCGTCTCGCCGTATTTTCGCGATACCTTTGCCGCGATTTCGTCAGGAGATATGCCTTTCGACCGGAGTTCGAGCGCCGTGTACGCCGGAGCATCCAGCTCGAGCACCGCGCTCGTCTCGATATCGAAGACGTAGTCGTTGTTCCGATAAGTAAAGAGGTGGTATGGCAGCAATGGAAGTGGCTTCATCGACACGGCGCCGCTGGCTCACCACTCATAATCTTCGAACTCAAGATCCACAACAGATAGTGGACTTCCCGCCTGGATTTCCAGGTCACCCTCGAAGACAATTTCAGGGGATACATAATCATCTCGCGACAACGTCATAATCTACTCTCCTTTTGCTAAATCCCGACCTTACGTAGGAGACGTGCGACAGTTCGAGACGAAGCTGTGACACGCAAAGGATGTGGGTGTACCTTTCTATTTTCATTATAGGAGCAATCCCCTTGCTGGTCAAGCTTTGTTGTTGCGTGCTTGTGCGCGGTAGGCCCCTCATTGCCTATCATTGTGGCAGGGTATTTTCATTGATTGGGCTGCCATCAAGCCAACGCCGTCCGCATATCTGTTTTTCTAAGTTCACAAAGTTAGCTTTTCATCGTTGCCTTGCAGGGCGTTCTCTCTGGTAGTACAATGGTAGCACTACAAGAAACGGAGGAAATGATGAGAATTCTCCTCACCGGACATAAAGGCCAGCTTGGGCGGACACTGCTCCCATTGCTGGCTGCGCACGACGTTTTCGGCCTTGATCTGCCAGAACACGATATTACCGATCGTGGCGCGCTGCTTGCGCTGACGCGGGACTTTCACCCCGATCTGATCCTGCATCCGGCAGCACTGACGAACGTCGATGGCTGTGCCCGCGATCCGGCGCTGGCGTATCGCGTCAACGGTATGGGGACGCAGAACGTGGCGACCGCGGCCGCCGAGGTGGGAGCGGAGATGCTCTATGTGAGCACCAACGAGGTCTTCGATGGCCGCGCCACCGAACCGTACCACGAGTGGGCCGCGACCAACCCGATCAATGCCTATGGGCGTTCGAAGCTGGCAGGCGAATGGTACACGCAGCACCTGCTCACGCGCTTTTATATCGTGCGGACAGTCTGGCTCTACGCGGCGGGCGGGCGCAACTTCCCGCATCGCATCATCGAGCTGGCCGACGAACGCGGCAGCCTCAAGGTCGTCACCGACGAGGTGGGAAGCCCCACCTACGTGGTGGATATGGCGCGGGCGCTCGTCGCGCTGATCGAAACGCACGCTTATGGTATCTATCACCTGGTCAATGAAGGCCTCGCTTCGCGCTATGAATTCGCTCAGGAGATCTTGCGTTTAAGCGGGCGCGAACACGTTCCGGTCGAACCCATCACCTCGGCGGACTACTCGCGCGCCAGCACGCCGCCCCTCTACGCCCCCCTGGCGAACAATGCCGCCGCCGCCCAGGGCATTCGATTGCGCCCCTGGCAGGAGGCACTCGCCGAATTCCTTCAAGAAACGGGATACGCAGCGTGAGCGAATCAGCGAATCAAAGAATCAG
>JBNGDO010000086.1:5872-21279 GCA_049975385.1 Anaerolineae bacterium
CCATTCGCTGATTCGCTCATTTCTGTCATCATCCCCAACTGGAACGGCGCGCCCCATTTACCTGTGTGCCTCGATAGTTTGCAGCGCCAGACCTATCCCCACGTCGAGATGATCGTAGTAGATAACGGTTCGCACGATAACTCCCTCGACGTCCTCGCACGCTACCCCGACGTGCAGGCCCTCGCGCTTGGCGAAAATCGCGGCTTTACCGGCGCGTGCAACGCGGGATTCCGAGTCGCACAGGGCGACATCCAGGTGTTGTTGAACAACGACACGGAAGCCGATCCGGGCTGGCTGGAAGCGGTCGCCGCTGCCTTCGATGGACATCCCGAAGTGGGGCTGGTGGCCTCGAAGATGCTCCTCTTCGACCAACGCGACACCTTCCACACGGCGGGCGACTACGTCACGCCGGATGGGCTGGCGCATAATCGCGGCGTCTGGCAGAAGGACGAGGGGCAATACGACGAGGCCGTCTACGTGTTCAGCGCGTGCGGCGGGAGCGCGGCCTATCGCAAGACGATGCTCGACGCTATCGGCCTGCTGGACGACGATTTCTTCTTCTCGTTCGAGGACGTTGACCTGGCCTGGCGGGGGCAACTGGCGGGCTGGCGCTGCCTCTACGTGCCGGAAGCTGTAGTTTACCACAAACTCAAGGCGTCCGGTGGAGGCATCACCGCCTCGTTCCACGACGGGCGCAACCGCATCTACACGCTGGTGAAGAACTATCCCGCCGATCTGTGGCGCATCCATTGGCGCACGGTGCTTGGTGCACAGGTCAAGCTGGCGTGGGAGGCGCTGCGCTTGTGGCGCGGCGCGGCAGCGCGGGCGACGCTGCGCGGCCTTTTGGCGGGACTGTGGGGCATCCCTAAGATGTTGCGGAAGCGGCGGATCATCCAGACTGCACGCCGCGTGGATGCGGCTTACCTGGAAAAGCTGATGTCGCCGCCCTACGCGATACCGTTGTGATCTGCCCGCTGCTGGGCTAGTGCATCCTGCATCACCTGGCAGCGGCCGCGCCACAGCACCTCGTACTGCTCCGGCGCGATGACGCGGCCTTCCAGGTCCGCGATCGCGCGGATGCCCGCGTCCAGACACCACTCCACGCAAATCTGATAAGCTTCCCAATCCAATTCATCCTCATCCCATACCGTCGGGACTTCGGTGAACCCTGACCGGTAAGCCGCGAATGAGCGTGTGTGGCCGTCGGTGAAGATCACGCGCCCGTTCAACCGTTTGATCGGGACCGGTTCCAGCGTTTCGAGGGTAGGGGGCTGCCACCATGACAGCACGCGGGTCAATTTTTTCGTGCTGATGTATAGTTGGCTGGGTTGCAGTTGTGCCAGGGGATATAAAAACACAGTCATCGTTGAAGGTGCAGTGCACTTGCCAAGTGCGTCGTACCTGAGAGGCTTATTCTTCGTCGTCACTCTCCAGAGTCACTCTCCAGGTCGAAGAGCAATTCCAACAGGTCGTCGGAAAGTTGGTCCAGGCGTGGCTCGTCGCGGTTGGCCTGCGCCATATTGATGTCGATGACGAGCTGCGCCAGTTCCGCGCGATCCTCGGCATCCAGCGTATCCCCGTCCAACAGCCGGTTAGCGCGCGCCAACAGGGTCGCGTCGGTTTCCAGCGGGACGAGGGGCGTGACGGTGTGAACGGTCCCGGCCTGATACGAATCCGCCAGGTTCGTCTGCGCCGCACTGATCTGCGCGGCGCTCAGGCGCGTGGGCGTCGCTTCCACCGTGATTTGCTCCTGTCGCCCGGTCTTGCGATCCTGCGCCGTCACCTGGAGGATGCCGTTCACGTCCATGTCGAATTTCACCGTCACCTGCGGCAACTCGCCCGGATATTCCGGTTCCAGCCCGCTGATCAAAAAATTGCCCAGCGGCGTGTTCTGCGAAGCGACGGGCTGTTCGCCCTGGTAAACCTCGATCCTGATGGTGTCCTGCTCCGGGTAGAGCGTGTAAAACAGATCCTCTTTGGTCACAGGGATGGTGGTATTGCGGTGGATGAGTACCTTGTAGCGGTCGGAGATCACGCGCCCCAGCCGGGTTTCAGCGACGGCGATGCCGAGTGAGTAGGGCGTCACGTCCACCAGGATGGCGTCGATGGGGTCTCCGGCGATGATGGCCGCCTGCACTCCCGCGCCCAGCGCCACCACCTCCTCGGGATTCAGCGTCATGAGGGGTTCGGTATCCAGGTAGTTCGCCACCAGTTCCCACACCGCCGGCACGCGCGACGAGCCGCCGACCATCAACACCTGGGTCAGTTGATCGGCGGTGACGCCCGCGTCGTTCAACACCCGGTCGATGGAAGCCGTCGTCTGGTCGAGCAGGTCGCCGATGACCTCCTCGAATTCTTGCCGGCTGACCTCACATTCCAGGTGCAACGGAATGTCGTTCTTCTCGGCGATGTACTCTTCCTTGATCCACGCAAACGGATGGTCGGAGAGCGTGATCTTCGCCATCTCCGCGGCGCGCTGCAAACGCGCCCACGCCCGCCGGTCCTCTCGCAGGTCGAGACCGTAGCGCTCCTCGAACTGTTCGGCGATGAACCGGGCCAGCCGCTCGTCGAAGTCGTCGCCGCCCAGGCGGGTATTTCCGTGGCTGGCGCGCACCTCGACGACGCCACCCATCAGTTCCACCAGGGAGACGTCGAACGTGCCGCCGCCCAGATCGTAGACCAGCGCCAGTTGATCCTCGCCCAGGTTCAGCCCGTAGGCCAGCGCCGCCGCCGTCGGTTCGTTGATGATGCGGCGCACGTTGAATCCGGCGATTTCGCCGGCGTCGCGGGTAGCCTGCCGCGCCGCGTCGGAAAAGTAGGCCGGTACAGTGATGACGGCGTCGGTGACTTCGCTGCCCAGGTTGCGTTCGGCGACGCGCTTCATTTCGCGCAAGATGAAGGCCGAGACCTCCTGGGGAGTAAATGCGCGCCCGCCCATGGTGACGCGCGTCGCCGTGCCCATCGACCGTTTGATCGAACGCACGGTGTTGTCGGGATCGAGGACGTACTGGTTGCGGGCCGGCGTGCCCACCAACCACTCGCCGTTAGCGGCGTAGCCAACGACCGAAGGTATGATGCGTTCATCGCCGTTCGGTAGCATGACCGGCGCCCCGTTACGCACGACGGCGACGCCGGAATTGGTCGTACCCAAATCGATGCCTACAATTGTGCTCATAGTGCTCCTGGGATTGGTAATTGGTAATCAGTGATTGGTAATGGGTAACGAGTAATCGGTAGTAAATGTACTCGTCAATCTTGCATCCTGCCTCTTGCTTCATCCTTCTTTGGGACGATAGACGACGACGTCGGCGTAACGGAGGACGCGGTCGGCGGTGCGGTAGCCCCGGCGATCCTCGGCGACGATTGTGCCGGAGGCGGGCGGTGTCCCATCGGAGCCGTTGCTCTCCAGCGGCACGTTAGACGTCGCTGCCACCGCGACGTGTTGGTAGGGATCGAACGTATGCCCGACGGTGGGGATGGGAGTGACGCCGCCGTTTTCCAACACGGCCAGCAGCCGCTCGCGCACCAGCCGCAACCCGTCCAGCCAACTGCTGAGCTTGGCCCGGTCGGCAGGCGAAACGAGGAGCGCCTGCTCCGGCGTGAGGTTGGACGACGCCGTCGCTCTATCCCGCGCAGCCAGATACCGTTCGCCGCTGGCAATCGCGTTGTCCAGACCATCCAACGCCGGTAAGAGCGCCTCCAACCATTCCTGGCGCGCAGCGCGCACTTTCTCTTCGGACAATTGCTCCACCAACTCGGCCTGTTGCGCCTGCTGTGCGTCCAATTCGGCGAGCGCCTTCTCGGTTCGTGTGGCCTGTTCTTCGGCCAGCATATTCGCCTTGAACTGCACCTTGCCGAGCTTGCGCACTTCCTTCTCCAGCGCATCCAGATCGGCAGGCGGTTCGGCGACCGGCCCGGTCGCCGGCAGGCGCGTTGTGAGATCGCCCTCCAGGCGGGTTAGCAAATCGGCCAGCGTGGCCCAGACTCTACGGCGGTCGCTCATAGCTTAATTGGACGGTAGTCCTTCTTGAAATTGGTTTGTCCCAGATCGCCGTGTTGTTGCAACAAACGCCACACATCATCGATGTGGAAGAGCAGATCGAGTTTGCGCGGGCGTTTGCGCGGTTCCCACGGCGTGGGCGGCTGGAAGAGGAAAAGATCGGTGACGGCTTTTGCATCGGCGGTGCGCAACTTCTCGTAGGCCGCGCGAATCAACTTAAAGGTATCGGGGTGCTCTTCGGGCGAATGTTCGCGCACGAGCGCGAAGTAAGCGCGTTTGATTTCATGCGCCGTCGCGCCGCGCTGTAGTCCCAGCACAGCATACGGATCGCTGCTCGTCAGATCGGGTTGCAGTCCCCCACGCCGCGTCTGGCGCTGCGCCCGGGGATCACTATCTAAAGGGGTTGAAGAAGTCGAGGCAGTCTGCCTAGTCATCGTTCCATTCCTCATCGTCATCGAAATCATCCATAAAATCCGGCAAAAGTGGCATTCCCCCCGGCCCGTCGAGCATCCCGGAGCCAAGCCCGTGTATCATCATATTGAGCAGTCCTGGCGGAATGTCGAGCATGTCGCGGATCATCTTGATTTGCTGCTGATCTTCTGGATTCTTAGACTTGCGAGCCGCTTTTTCCGCGTCACGCACGTAACCGCGCGCAGCTTGTGAGTCGCCGCGTCGCAATGCGAGCATCGCCAGCGATGTCCAGCAGCGCACAACTTCTTGCCCGGCGGCAATCGCGCGTTCCAGATACGCCTGCGCGACATCGGTGAACGTGGAAAGCGCCAATAACTGCCCGATCTTCGCCAGCGGTTCGTCTGCGGGCGGCGACACATCGACCGCGCGGTCCAGCCAGGGCGGACCCATCGCCACATCAACCTCCATGGCGTAAATAGCCTGCGCGAGATAGAACTCCACCGGGATGTCTTTGATCGCGGCTTCGGCCTGGCGCAGCACCTCCCCGGCGCGTTCGGGATCGCGTTTGTCCAGCCAGACATGGATAATCTGCTCGTAGACGCGCAAATCCTGCCCGCTGTGAGCAAGCGCTTGATCGAGGTAGGATTGTGCAGTCTCTTGTTGCTCCATCCACATATAACACGCCCCCAGCCTCGCCAAAATGTAGCCGTTATTGGGTTGGTATTGCAATGCCTTATTGTAAGACTCTATGGCCGATTGGAAATTCGACCACGACATAGCATTTTCGGCCTGATCAAGGTAGTAGTAGGTGAGCGCCTGAAGGGCGGCTTCGTGGTCCGGCTCTATCTCCAGTATGCGCGTCCAGTAACGCGGCGCGCCCAACGCCTGCCACCAGCTTCTGCTTTCGGCAACCACTTCGCCCATCCGCAGCAGCGCGGGGATGTAGTTTTCATCCTTTTCCAGGATGCGCTGCAATTCATTTTCTGCGGCCAAAAAGCGCCCGTCGTTTATCAACCCTTCGACCAGCGCCATGCGTGTTTCGAGGCTGTCGGGGTTCCACTTGACGGCTTGTTTGTAGACATTGATGGCTTCTTCATATTCACCATCTTTGACGTAGGCTTCGGCGGTGCGCTGCCATAACCGGGCTACTTGTTCGTTGTTGATCGCGTCGGGGTGGTCATCTTTGCGCGGGCGGCGGCGTAATGCTTCACGCCAGAAATTCGCGGCATTAAAGAAATCCTCAATCTTCTCATACGCCAGCGCCAAATTGTAGGCCAGCCGGAAGCTGCCGCCATCCTGCCGCCGCGCTTCTTCCCAGTGATCCAATGCCTGTTCCCACCGGCCGGCCGAGGCTGCCTGATAGCCGAGTCGCTGGTAGATCTGCGACAGCAGTTCGGCGAAACGCTTGTCGGGGGGCGCGTGCCGGTCGGCTTCGTTGGCGGTGGCCAGCGCGCTGGCGGCGTCGTCTTCGAGCAAGCGTTGCTCGGCCAGGCGATGGTAGATTTCTCCTAGATTGTATGAGAGGGGCTCCGAGCGGTAGCCTCCGGCATAGGCTTGGGTCCACAGTTTGCGCGCTGTGTCCCAATCTTCCGCCCGCGCAGCGAGCACGCCCAGATAGTAGCGGATGATGTGTGCTTCTGTGGGTGAGTTGGGCGCTTGCAGTGCGTCGTGGAGCAGACGTTGCGCCTCGGCGTCGTCGGACGCGTCCAGCGCGACCAATCCTTGCCAGAGCGGCGGAGCATCCTCCGCGAGTGCGTAAGGCCGGCGGCGGAAGGCGATCGCCGCGCGCAGCAACCCCTTTTCATGGTCAGTCAACTCGGCCCACACCGGTTTGCCGGTTGGATCGAGGCCCTCCTGCAAAAGCGCCAGCGCCAGGGGATAAGCCGCGCGGTGCGCCAAGGGGCTGGAGGGATTTTGGCGCACCTTTTCGTAGTGGATGATAGCCGTTTTTAGATCGCCGCTGCGTTGGGAGGCCAACCCCAGGTGATAGACATAGCACGCATCTTCAGGCTGCAACTCCACTGCGCGGCGCAAGTCGCGCAATCCGGTCTCGAAATCAGGCTGCGGCTTGGCGAAATGCTCCTGACCACGCCGGAAGTAGGCTTCCGCCAACGCCGCCGACGGCAGCATGTCCGGGGACCGGCCGTGGACACGTTCCCATGTTTCGATGGCCTGGTTGTAATCGCCTAGACGGAAGGCATTGCTGCCGCGCGTGCGCAAAGTCGCGGCCCCCTGCCGGTTAGTCGATGATCTGGATCGTTTTCTACGTTTTGTCATCGTTCTCTCTTTTGCAAATCCCCAACAAACAGAAGTGTATCGATTATACCATATTGTAATGCACACACAGCACGGCCGGCGTCAGCGCCTCGCACACGACGCAGCGTCCCGCCAGCGTTGTCTCTGAACGCCACGCGGCAGGCTGCCCATTGACGGTCACCGTCGTGACGCAGGCTTCCGCCGGGAGATAGGCGCCGATCTCGAGCTGGAACTCCGCGGCATCGCCCGTAACGTTCACCGTGCAGTGCGTGGCCGATCTTTCTACGGCGATATCGAACTGTGCTTCACCCACACGCACCCGTTCGAGCGTGACGCGATCCCATCCGGCGGGCAGGTTGGGGATGACGGCCAACCGCCGTTCGGCAGCGCGCGGCGCGATGCCCAGGAAGCCCTCGACGACCGGCGAGATCGCACCGAGCGCCGACCACAGTTGCAGGAAGCACCAGCGGTCGGGCAGCGCCTCGCTGATTGCGCCGGGCATGTGCAATGGCAGCGTGGCGGCCTGCTGTTGCACGAAGCGTAGCGCCGTGTCCATATCGCCGTAGCGGGTGAGCGCCAGCGCGAGCAGGCCCGTGTTGATGCTCATCACGTCGCCGCGCTCCGGGTGCAGGCGCATTCCCCACGCGTTGCAGAACTCCGTCGAGGTCAGCCGGGTGAGTGCCCTGATGGTCTGCTCGCGGGTCGCTAGCCCGACTTCGACTGGGCACAGCACGATCCAGTGGCGCAGCAGCCAGGGTAAGTCCACGTCCGGCGCTCGACCGGCGTAGCGTGCCAGCTCCGGCGCGAGCGCGTCGTGAGCCTTCTGCACCTGCTGGTGGAAATCCGCTGCGTCGACTGTGCGCGCTTGCTGTGCGATGTGGGCCAGGGTTGCGCGAACCTCGTGGATCGAAGCACGCATATCGGCGAACAAGCCCTCGTGATCCAGCCACCACTCGCGGCGGATGCAGCGCCCCAAGGCCTTCGCTTTCGCCTGGAAATCGGCGACACTCTCCGCGTCGCCGGCGGCTTCCGCCATATCCGCCAGCCGCGTGAGCGCGTCCCACGTGTAGGCCGCAACGTCGATGTATTCCAGGTTGGCGGCCATTTCCGGCGTCTCGATGATGCTGCTCCCCGCAGCGCACAGGTCGCCATCGGGATCGCGGCGTCCCAGTGTATAGTTTAAAATCCCGGCTTTGCAGAAGGGGTACATCACCGTCAAAAATTCGCGGTCGCCGGTCCATAGCCATAACTGGTGGACGGCGCGCACGAACGCGGGCGTCTCGATCAGGTTGCCCGGATTGTAAACCACGCCGGTGGTGCTCAACTCGTGGATCACGCGGCCCGGTTCGGCGGCGTTGTGCTGCTCGCTGACATCTTTGAGTAGCGTGAGGGTGGCCTTGAGAAGACCGAACTGGCCCGTTTGCGCCATCGGCAGGGCGGCGTACTCGCTATCGATGCCGAACCACCACGGGTACGTCGGCAGTCCCGCACCCGCGGCGATCCCGTGGGCAGTTGTGGCGCGTGCGAGCATCTGGCAATTCAGTTTGGCCCACTGGAACGCCGCGTTGACCGCAGCATCGGGCGAGGTGAGGGAGCACCTTTCCGCGATCTGCGCGTAGCGGGCGCGCTTGGCGGCGAGCAACATCGCCGTCTCATCCCGGATTTGCCGGTACGTCGCCAGCGCGTCCTGCTCCGCTGTGCTCGAACCACCAGCAAAGAAGGTGACGGTGTTCGCCTGATCCCCGTCTTGCGGAAGCGCCACGACAAAACGGGCGGTCGTGCCCTGGCCGACGGTCGGCTGCGGGATGTGGAGCGATTCGCCGGTTTCGACCGTTGTGGGGGGGGCATCGCTGCCGACCACGCAAAACCACGGATTCTGCGTGTCACGAAAGAACACGATGCCTTGCGTAGCGCCGCCATCGAGCACGGTTGCCGTATCCGGAGCATCGTGCATCCCCACCCTTTCTCCAAGCCACGCCGGGCGCAGATCCGAGCGAAAGCACGCTACTAAGTCCAGGTTCATCGCTTGCGGCGCTTCGACCGTGAGCGCGATACTCAGCGCCTCCAGCCCGTCTGGGACGAAGTCCCGCCGCGTGACGGTGATTTCATCGAGCCGGTAGGTGAAGGTCGTGGTGCCAGGCTCAACCGCGCAGCAATCGGCTTCGAGTAGCCAGCGGGTGACGCCCGTGCGCCGGTCGCGCAGGGCGAACCAGAAGCCGTCCAACAACTTGATCGGGTGATCCCACACGCCCCACATCTCGTGCGGGACATGTCCGCCCCATGGATCGGGGAACAGCCCGTTTTGCGAACAGATGACGTACACGCGATCCCCGGTCGTGGCGACCGGATCGGCCAGCCGTGTGTGTTTGACGATCGGCCCAATCATGCGTTCGATAGCAAGCCGACTTGACCGGCCTGCCGGGCCAGGCGGATGCCGAGGCGGAGGAGGGTGTACGCTTGCTGGACGAGCAACGTTGGCAGCCACCAGTGCAGCGGCAGGGTATCCATGAGCCCGCGATGGGCCAGGAAAAGCAGACCGTAGAGCGCCAGCCCGCCGATAACGAGCGCCATAAGAGGTGCGGCCTGCCGGAACAGCGCGCGGGCAGCGTTGCCAAGCGCGTGGAAGACACCGCGCTGGTTCTGTGTCACGGCGGCAGCGCGCGAGACCTCAATCCACGTAGCGACGAGGCCGGCCACAGCCAGCCCCGCGACGCCGATGGCCCATCCGAGCGCGGGCGCGAGCAGATACGCGGCTATCGCCAAGAGTAGCGTTACACCGCCGATCACGACGACCAAAATTGCGCCAATGAGGTTGAGTGCGAGGAATACGCCGAGCCACTGCCATCCGGCCTTGGCGAACGCGCGCCACGAGAGCGTCTGCGCGGCCGCGTATTCGGCCAGCGTCCCGCCTTCCAGCCACGTCCAGATCAGCCGGGCGAGGATCCACACAGGTAAAGCCAGCAGCACTGGTATGCCGAAGGGAACGCTCCCACCGTCAATTTCCAACATGCTGAAGTCTAGCAGCCAGTCGAGCGAGCGCGTTTCGAGCAGCCGCGCGAAGGCCGGATAGCGCGTGAATGGCAGCAGTGCCATTGCCGTAAGTAGCGCCAGTCCCAGCGCGAGGAGCGTCGTTACTAAGTAGCTGAGCGCCCACGCGCGAGGACGCTGCACGACGCGGCGCAGGTAGACGCCCAGCGGTGTTGGCGTCGTCATATCCGTGTTGATATCTACCATACAGCCCCTCCCCATAAGAAGTCCTGCCAAAAGCGCAGCCCTCTTACGGCGATGCCTAATCCCGTTGCGAGGTCGGACGTACGGCGTAACCGGTTGTTGGCTAGATCTTGGTCCAGCACGATGGCGCCGTCAGGATCGATTTCGACCATACGCGGCGCGTCGTCGACGGTGAGTGTGGGTTGATCGCAGGGCCAGGTGATGATCTCTGGCGTCCACTGTCCGGCGCTTGTAACCCGGACCGTCGTGGGGATGCAGAGATCGCCCTCGCGCTCCAATGTCGCCTCTTCGTCGATGGCGACCACGCGTGCGTCCAGCGTGCCGTCGCCGTGGACAAGTTGGTCGAAGAACCACGTTGTCACTTCCGAGCCGAGCGTCTCTTCCATCACGGCGCGCACGTCCTCCGCGCGGGGATGGGCGAAGGCGTAGCGGTCGAAGTACGTGCTCAGAAAGTGCTGCATAGCTGTCTCACCAACGCTGCGCTCGACGGTGGTAAGCCCCAGCACGGGCTTGGAGTATGTCGCAATCCCGTACTGCATCGAGCCGAAGTCCCAGGCCGCGCCGGCCATCGATGTGTCGGGGAACATCGCGTATTGCATCCGGTGCATTGCCAGGTATGAGAACGCCCATCCCGCACAATCGAAGATTGCGCCATCGTAAAGCACGTTCATCGCGCGTACGGTGGCGTAGTCGGTGAAGCCTTCGTCCAGCCAGGGTTCCTCAGCTTCGTTGGTGGCGACGACCGATTGGAACCATTGGTGGCCTAACTCGTGGACGGTTTCCACTTCGATCATGTGTAGGCACGCTGGCATGACGCCGCCCATTGCACCTACCGTAAACAACGTCGGGTACTCCATCCCACCCGCCCCGCCCGCGTCCGGCGGGACGATGACGATGGTAAGCTGCGGGTAGAGGCCTTTGCCGTAGGTGCCGAACCAGGCATTGTAGAGTGAGAACGCGTCCGCCGTGGCATTGAGCGCGCGACGGGCCATGGCACGCTGGCGCGGGTAGTACACGACGCGCACGGTAGTGGCCTCAACCTGGCGCGTCATCTCGCGGAACTCGGGCGAAGCCGCCCAGGCGAAGTCGATGACATGGTCTGCGATGAAGGTGTGCGTCGCCGTGCCATCGGCGTTGGTGACGACGCTTGGAGCACCGGTTCCGGTCGCGGCGGCGACCCAGCCCTGCGGCAGCGTGAGTGCTACGTCGTACCGGCCAAAGTCGGCGTAGAATTCGCTGTTGGCGTGAAAGGGGTAGGCGTTCCACGCCCCCGCATTCCATGCGGCTGCCTCCCAGACGCCGAACTTGGGGAACCACTGCCCACCGAAGATGAAGTCGCCGCCGTCGGCCCAACCCGTGCGAGCGAAGGCTTTGGGGAACTGCGCGGTGAAGGCGATGTCCACGCTGATGCTTTCTCCGGGCGCGACCGGTTGCGGCAGCGTGACCTCAACGAGGGTCTCATCATCGTCGAGCGTCTTCACGCTGAGCGCTGTCCCATCGGCGAGTGAGAGCTGGTCGATGCGAATCCAGCCGGGGGCGTTTGGGTCGAAGCCGTAACCGCGCATGCCCATGCCAGATTCGCGCATCCATAGCGTCTCCGTGCTGCGGAAGGCGTTGAGGTAAAGATGGAAGACCAGATTGGGGATGGGGGCAGCGGTACGGTTGTGGTACACGGCGGTCTGCTGCCCGGTAAGGGTGTGTGTCTCCGGGTCGTAGGTGGCGGTGATGTCGTAGGAAGCCACGTCGGGCGGCGGAACAGTCGCCTGACTCGCGACCGGCGCGGGCAGTCTCAACAGTCCTATACAACACAAGAGCGTGAGTAACAGATAACGATTTTTCATCGGATCCTCCGGTGAATGAGCGACAAATCAATCTTCAATCAACCAATTTCCAATAGCCCCTGAGCGCCTCGATGCTTTCCGCGAGCGCGCAGGTCTCAAAGGCAGAAAGTGCATCGAGCAAGCCGGGGACGGGTGGCCGGTAGGTCTCTTGCTCCACGGCGCTGATGACGGCCTCGAAATGTTCCGGCGAGATGCCCATGCGTTCGGCGAAGACCTGTGCCGTTTCTACAGCGTCAGGATCGGCCAACTGGTCTGCTACCCAGTCACGCCAGCGGCAGAGCGCTTCGGATGGGACGAACGGGAGCCAGTGACCGGGCTGCACGCTGCGGAGAACCGGAACCACATCAGGCCAGAGGCGCAGCGCGGCTTCAGCCTGGCGGTCAACAAGCACGCGGAGCGCGTTGTGGTGGACGTTGCGGGTCAAGCGGTCGGGCCACAGGTCCGATTCCATATAGAATGGCCGGAAGACATCCCGCAGCCAACACTCGTCCCATGCCAGGTGGACGACATAGCCGCTGGTGAAGGCGGCGTGCTCGGGATGCAGATGGGCGGGATCTGATAGCTCAGGATACGTCGCCAGCAGTGTCTCGTGGGCGCGCAGGGGATTGGTTCCATGGACGTAGTAGAAGTGCGTGTCGAAACGTGCCTGTCCCGTGAGCGACTGCACATCAACGGCCGTGTTCCCCAGGAGAAATGCTCCAAGATGCGCGTGCATGGCCTGCCGGATGACTTTGGGCAGGCGGGCATTTGTGAGCACGTCACGTGCGTAGACCAGATGTTGAAATGGCGTCGGCATAATAATGCATTCTACCGTGAACGAGGCAGGAGGCAATATAGCGCGCGCATCTTCGCGCTAAAGCTGACGGCTGAATGCCTGTCAAAGCGGTGCGTGCGGCTTTTGTAGTTTTGTTCAGATTGCCTTGTTTCTTTTAGGGCAGCATGGTATAATTAAATTGTGCGAGCCTACTGATGCCCGACCACTGCATTTCTTATCCGATGAGCAAAAAAGCAGGCATCAAAGACTTTGGGTACCGGTTTATCCGGGTTAGAGAGGGAATCATGGAACAAGAGACTTCACAGACCCATCAAGAGCCTACAGCAGAGACCCAGACAACAGAAGTTGCGGTGGAAGAAGCGCTCCCCACCGGCGAGCAAGTTAGCAAACGTACACAGGCCATGATTATCGGTGGCGCAGTCCTTTTTCTGGTCCTCCTGATCGCTGCGATTGTGTTGATGGCGATGAATGAGGAAGCCACCCAGGTGATTCGTGACATCGCGATTGTTTTCGTCGCCGTGGAGACATTTTTGATCGGGCTGGCAATGCTGCTGTTGATCTTCCAGATTCAGACGTTGATTCAGGTGCTGCGAGATGAAGTGCAGCCTTTGCTTCGCTCGGTCAACGACACCGCATCGACAGTCCGTGGTACCACGGCCTTCGTCAGCCAGAATGTTGTTTCGCCCTTTATCAAGTTGGCCGGGTTAACTGCCGCAGCACAACGGGTGACGAGTAATCTCATCCACGTCGCGGGGGCAGCGCGGCCGCGTTCAAAATCATCCCAAAAACCAATAGGAGGTAATGAAGATGTCCAACCAGGAAAGTGATTTCGGTTCATTTTTGATCGGTTTCTTTGTCGGCGCACTGCTCGGTGCGGCGGCCGGAATGCTCTTTGCTCCGCAGTCCGGTGAGGAGACGCGCGAGCAGATCCACAAAAAGAGTCTGGAACTGAGCGAGCAAGCCACGCAAAAGGCTGAGGAAGCCCGCGCGAAGGCCGAGCATCTGCTCACCGAGGCTCGCCAGAAGTTCGATGAGGCTACCAAGGAATTGCAAGCGCGGACTAAGGAACTCCAGGAGCAGGCCAAGACGTTAGTCGAGGAAAAGCAGGCCCAGCTCAAGGAGGTGACGCACAAAGAGGAAGTAGAGGAGGCTGCGGAACCTGTCGTTGTTGAGGACGTCGTAGTTGTGGAGGAACCCGTGGTTGAGGAACCCGCCGCTGCGTAAATCTGACCGTCAAATGACGCCCCCGCTTTGCAGCGGGGGCGTTCTAATGTGTAGGGGAGCTTGCCAAATTCAAGGGTTGTGGTAGGATAACCGGCGCGGCGAAAGCGGCCCGCTAGCTCAATTGGCAGAGCAGTTGACTCTTAATCAATTGGTTACAGGTTCGAGTCCTGTGCGGGTCACACAAAGTCGAAAAACGAACGGGGTGGAAGCATCCACCCCGTTTTGCTTTCTCTTGTTAGACCTCATATTTCATCAGATTCCCCAATACGCTGAGTCGTTGTCTAGCTGTTGCGTTACCTGCAACACGCCTCCTCTATCTTGGAAGCATACTTTCACGATGGAGGTGGCACAATGCCTTTCTGGAGCAAAAACCAAGCAGAATTTGCGGAGATGGATCGTCTAATTCAGCAACAGCCTGGGATTCGTCCAGCGGAGCTTGCCCGGCAATTGGGCGTAGCCCGTACCACAGTCACGCGCCGGTTGCCGAGCCTGGAAGAGGCCGGGTTTCTCTACAGCGAGGATAATCGAGGTGGATTATGGCCCTTCGGGCGGAAAAAGTAGCGATTCGCGCACATTTGTTGCGGGATTTTGGAGTAATCTGTGCTATGCTAAGATAAGTTGCACAGCAGGAGGTAAATCCTATGACTTTGGAGCGCGCAGCGAACAAATCCGAACGATTGTTGCAGATTGAGGCACTATTGCTGGCTCATCCTGAAGGTTTGAGCCAAGCGGAGCTGGCACGGCGAGTGAGAGTCAATCGTTCGACTATCAACCGTGACTTGCCCGATCTGACGAAACGCTTTGCAGTCTATGAGACTGATGATGGGCGGCTATGTATCGACCGCGATCACTATCTGGCCGACGTGCGTTTCACGCTGCACGAAGCACTGTCATTGCACTTAGCGGCGCGGTTGATGGCCACCAGTACGGACAAGCAAAATCCCCACGCAGCAGCAGCGTTGCGCAAATTGGGGATTGCATTAGAGAAATTGGCTCCGCTGATTTCGGACCATCTCAAGGATTCGGCAGACGTGATGGATGACGCCGCGCGTTACCACGACCCGGTGTACTTGGATGTGTTAGAAACCTTGACGCGTGCCTGGTCTCTGGGGTGCAAGGTGAGCCTCAAACATCAGTTACCCGATCATAGCATCACCGAGTATACTTTTGCGCCGTACTTCTTAGAACCCTACGCCGCAGGCCAATCCACACACACCATCGGCTGGCGCGAACCGCCGAATGCGCTCCGGACTTTCAAAGTGGAACGCATCCGTGCGATCAAGCTGCTGGACACGCCATACACGATTCCGCCCAACTTCGACGCACGTGCATTGTTGGCCGATGCCTGGGGCATCTGGTATACCGAGAAGTTGCCGGTGACGGTACGCCTGCGCTTTCACCCACGCGTGGCGACGCGCGTTCAGGAGACACACTGGCATCGCAATGCGGTGACAACGTTGCAGCCAGATGGGTATTTGCTGTGGGAGGCGCAGGTTGCCGAACCACGCGAGATGCTGCCCTGGATTCGTGGGTGGGGTAGTGATGTGGAGGTGTTGGGGCCGGAGGAGGTGCGGGAGGCGCTGGTACGGGAGGTCAAGCGGATGGCGCGGGTGTATGGGGTGGGATGCGAGGAGGATGTGCCCCTGTATCAGCGCTTGTGGGGCAAAGT
>JBNGDO010000087.1:0-13126 GCA_049975385.1 Anaerolineae bacterium
CCGAGGTATGCACCGACGAAGCCACCCGCAACGGTCGTGCTCAGGATGCGCCCGTCCATATCTTCGGCAACGGGTTTCCATGCGTCTGGCTTGGTTGCGACGTAGAAGTTGTACGCCTGCCCGTACACTTCCACTTTGAGGTAGAGTCGCCCGTCAGCCACAGGGCGCTCGGCGAGGATCGTTTCCGCCCCGCGCTCGCGTTTAATCAGCCGGACGAGCATTTCGTCAGCAGCTACCGCGGTCACCACGAAACGGAAGTGGAAGTCGCTGTTTTGTAGCAGTACCATACCTGCTTCTTCGTCCGGCGTGCCCGGCGTGAATTCCATCGCCGTCCGCGCCGTGAAGTTGATGTGCTGCTGCCGGCGTCCCACAAAGCTGGGGGTGGCCCACTCGGAGAGCTTTTGCGGACGCAGCTTGAGGCGCAGATAGCCGGGACGTTCGGTCAGGCTGTAGAAATCGTCGCGCGGCGTGCGTAGGAAGTTCCAGACGTAATCCAGGTGTTCGCTCTCGAAGTGGTCGCAGGCCGGGCGCGTGGGCCAGATGTGCTCAGGCAGGTCCGGCACGGGATACTCGAACTCGATCTTCCCGCTGCCAGGGCTGACGATGGGCCAGCCATGTTCCCATATCAGCGGCGCCATAAACGTCTCGCGGCCCAGGTTGAAGTAGTGATCCTCGTTGGGATCGCCGTCGGGGAGGAAGACGCGATCCAGCCGGCGCCCGCCGTAGGGCCGCATCGCCAGGCAGACCAGCCACCATTCGCCGTTCTGCGTTTCGACGATGTCGGCGTGGCCCGTGCCGGTGATGGGGTGATCCTGTCCCAGGTGGCGGTGCGTAAGAATGGGGTTGCGCGGGTTGTTTTCGTAGGGGCCGGTGATGTTCTGGCTGCGCGCGATGGTGACGGCGTGGTTGTGGCTTGTGCCGCCTTCCGCCACCATTAAGTAGTACCAGCCGTTGATTTTGTAGAGGTGCGGCGCTTCGGCGTGGATGCTGTCCTTCATCATCCCGTCATACAGTGCGTATTTCTCGCCAACGAGCTGCATCGTCTGCAAATCCAACTCTTGCAGCCAGATTTCGCGGTGCCCGTGATACTGCTCGCCCTGCGGCGGGACGCGATTGCCGGTGTACCACACGCGCCCGTCGTCGTCGAAGAGCAGCGAGGGGTCGATGCCCGGCGCATCCTTCAGCCAGTACGGCTCCGACCACGGCCCTGCCGGATCGGTCGCCGTGACGATGAAGTTACCGGATTCCTTTGTCCCCGCGACGAGCGTGTTGATGACGTAGAACACGCCGTCATGGAAGCGGATCGTCGGCGCGTACAGCCCGCCGGAGGGGCGCACCCCGTCCAGCGGCAGTTGTGAAGGCCGGTCGAGCACGTGCCCGATCTGTCGCCAGTGCGCCAGATCGAGGCTGTGAAAAATCGGCAGGCCGGGGAAATACTCGAACGTCGAGTTGACCATGTAGTAATCTTCGCCAACGCGACAAATCGAAGGGTCGGGATAGAACCCGGGGAGAATTGGATTGCGATACGTTTTCGACATGAGTATCACCTCGTATGTATGATTAGTGGACACGTGGAGCGCGGGGATGTGTCGGTGGCACATCGCCAACGTTTTCGTGGAATAAAACTAACACAGTCATTTACTATGAAGTCGTGCTTCGAAGAGCACTAGAAACTTCTTGAAATCCCGCAAGGCTGGACGAATACTGCTATGCAAGATGGAGTAGTCGATTGCCTGGTATAAGTGCACAATGATATTGCGCATCCCGGCAGCCTTTACTAGATTCGCGCTCAGATCTGGTGGAAGCAGTCCCTGCGCACTGGCTTGCTTGAAGGCGTCACGGTAAGAATCCGGTGTAATGTCCTGCGTTGCCAGTTCGTGAAAAAGAATATCACACGTTGTCATCACCAACAACTCGAACAAGCGCTCGACCGTGTAATGTTGCGCGCGTACCTCGTCCAGTGAAGCGTTCTCGAATATCTGAAGATCTTCGAGGAGTTGATGCAGGTAGGTTAGTTTACGCAGCAATACATCAGGGGGCATTGTGTACCTCCATAGCGAATTCGTGCAGGCGTTGGCGCGCTGCGCGTCGAAAAGGCAGGCTATCATTGTAGGCGTGCCACAATTCCAAGCGTTTTTCATCCCACAAACCAGGGTGCACTTCGAAGATGAGATGCCCCTGGCGGACAATCTCAAACTGCAATACTGGGTCTAAATCGGGAGAAACGATAACCAGGCTCACGTCTTGATTGAGCCTGGTTTCTAGTTCAACCACCCACCCCAGGCGCGTTGCAACGGATAAGGTCTGCACGGGCCATATCGCTAAGTCTACATCGCTGTGTGGATGCGTTTGCCCTGTCGCTTGTGAGCCAAACAGCACGCACAAGCTAACCGGTCGCCGTTGGCACCACGGGATGACAGTGTTTGCAATGCGACGGATGTTTTGTTTCATACTTTCATTGTAGCATGGGAACGTTCGAGTGGCTATCCTGCCATTAACCAATTGGTCAATTTCCCCAACTTCTCCACTTTCACAGTGATTTTGTCCCCCGCCTGCATCCACACCTTCTCTTTCATCCCCAGGATAACGCCTTCCGGTGTCCCGGTGAGGATGACGTCGCCGGGTTTGAGGGTCATATATTGGCTGGCATAGCTGACAATCTGCGCGACGCTGAAGACCATATCGGCCGTGTTGGAATTTTGGCGCAACTCGCCGTTGAGCCAGCTTTGGGTCGCCAGTTTTTGTGGATCGCCGACCTCGTCAGCCGTGACCAGATACGGCCCCAGCGGGCAAAACTTGTCCGGCGTTTTGCCCAACAGCCACTGCGACGTGCGCATCTGCAACTCGCGGGCGCTGACATCGTTGGCGTTGCAGTAGCCCAGGACGTAGTCCAACGCAGCATCCTCGGCGACGTACTTTGCCGTTCTGCCGATGACGGCGGCCAATTCCACCTCGTAATCGATCTCGATCACACCGCGCGGAATAGGGATCGATTCGCCGTAGGCAGCGAGCGCGTTGTTGAACTTCGAAAAGAATACGGGCACGCTGGGCACTTTCGCGCCGGATTCGGCGGCGTGACGGCGATAGTTCAAGCCCACGCAGAGGATTTTCTCCGGGGCAGGAACGCACGGACCGTAGACGAGTGTCGCTTCATCCAGCAGCCACGCGCCGGTCTCTGGTAGTGCAGCGACGAATCTCTCCAACGCGGGCAGGGCATCCAATCCCTGCGCGTAGAACGCCGCCGGTGTGTCCGGAACGTTGGCCTTCAGTGTCCTTGCCGCCGCTTTGACGTCGATGACGCCCCGTGATGTCTTGATGCCGAGCGCCGGGCCGTCAGTTGTTTGAAACGTAAGCAAAATCATAAAGGTGTCCTCCTCTCACATCCACGCGCGTTTGCGCATCCACAAATACATGCTTGTGGGCAAGAGCAGAATCAATGCCAGTATTCCCACGAATGCGCCGCGCCCTGTCCAGGTGTTGAGCGTCAAGACCGGCTGGAAAAAGTTCATCCCGAAGAAACCGGCGAGAAAGGAGACCGGCATGAACATCGTGGTGATGACGGTCAACGTCTTCATCACCTCGTTCATGCGGTTGTTGATGACGGAAAGATACGTGTCTAATGCCCCGCCGACCAGATCGCGCAAACTGTCCACGATGTCATAGAGACGCACCAGATGATCGTACACATCGCGGAAAAAGATGCCGCAATCAGAAGGAATAACGGCATACTCACCCCGCGCTAACTTGTTGAGCACTTCACGTTGCGGGGCGATGATGCGGCGCAGTGTCAACAGCGCGCGCTTGAGACCGAAAATCTGTTCCAGGACGCTCGGGGCCGGGTTGTCGAACACCTGATCCTCGATTTCGTCAATCGTCATGTCGATATCTTCGACGACCGGCATATAATCTGCCGCCAACTCGTCTGCCAATTTGTACAGCAAATGCACCGCGCCTTTGTGCAGATGGCGCTCGTCACGCTGGCACAACGCCCACACCCGGTCCACGGCCTTCAGCGGTGTCGTTTGATGCGTGACGAGATAACGCGACCCGACAAAGATGTCCAGTTCCAATGTATCGATGTCATTGTCCTGGGGATTATAGCTGACAGCGTGCAGAACCAGGTAGAGATACTCACCCCAGTCATCGATCTTTGGCACGTGCGATTCTTCCAGGGCATCGTCAATCGCCAGGGGATGAAAGCCAAAAATATCGCGCAAAATGGGCGCGCAAACCTCTGCCGTCTCTTCGTACAGGTCTACCCACGACAGTCCCGTTTCGTCTTGCAGGGCTGTCGCCAAAGCTTCTGGCGGGATGTCGGTACGAATTTCCCCTTCGCCTGTGAAATAAAGTGTACGTATCATGCGATTTTTCCTACCGGGTTCCGCGACGGTCTTCGAGATGCACGTTGAACGGCGGAACCTCTACAATTTGCACCGTCGTCGAGGCCAGAGCAACGCGGTCTTCGGTTTGCTCGAACGCTTCGAGGATATGGGTGAACAGTTGGTCTTTAAAACCGCGGCGTTTTTTGTAGTCGACCACGTAACGCACGGTGAACTCCATCCAATTATCATTGGCAACCATCGTGATCACAGGCGCGACGTTTTCTTCTTCGATCAGATAGTGTTCGATAACTTCCTTCCAGACCTCGCGTGCAACGGGCACGTAATCCCCGGTGAGATCATTGGCGACGCGCTCAAGGATTTCTCGCGCCAGCCGGTAATCGCTGCCGTATTTCACCGGAACCGTGATCTCATCCCACAGAAACGGGAAGTGGGCCGAGTAGTTAAACACCGGCTCCTTAAAAATGAAGCTGTTGGCAATGCGCACGATGCGCCCGTTGTAGAGATCCGCGCCGACCCAATCTCCACACTCCATCAACGTTGTGCGCAGGATATTGATGTCGATCACGTCGCCTTTGATGCCGCCCAACTGCACGCGGTCCCCCACCTTGTAGAAACTGCTGAAAGTGGCTGTCAGCCATCCCGCGACACTGGCGATGACTTCTTGTAACGCAAAGGCGATTCCGGCGCTGGCAATCCCAAAGGCTACGGTGAAGTTGCCCAGTTGATTGACGAACACGCTCAGCAGAAACAGCACGCCGACCACGTAGCCGGCAAAGGTGGTGAGTTTGCGGAATTTGTAGCGTGTCTCAGTTTGCTTGATCTGGGCGCTCACCGTGCGATGCAAGAAGCGGACGATGAGAACGATGATCAGGATGCCGACGATAGCGGTAAAAATCTGTGAGAATAGTTGGCTTTGTAGCCAAACGTCGAGTAAAGTTTGCATCTGCTTAAATCACCTCCAATTCATCCCGCCCCGGCAATTCGGGGAATTCCGCCGTCGGCAAGGTCTGGTACCAGTAGGCGACAGAGGCGATGTCATCCTGCAACGGGAGATACCGACCATAGCTGCGCCAGCCGAGCGCCTGGATCGTCACCCGCAAATCCTGTTGGAAGCGAATCGGATCGACGATGTGCCAGCGGTACAGGCCGAAACGCTGCTGCGAGCGGTAAACGCCGTCGGGTTTGATGACCTGGTGCAGCCCGGCATAGGGTGTGGTGAAGGGCTGGTATTCGCGCGTCTCGCGATTCTCGAAGTTGTACGAACCGCAAAAGTAGTCTTCCGTTCCCGTTCCGCAGATCGTAGGGAAGGTCGTGTCGCCGTCCATGTAAAACTTAATCTCGCCTTCGCCCCACCAACCGGTGTTGTTGACGCCCCACGCCATATACGTGCCGACGTAGTGGCCCTGTCCCTGCACGCCGTCGAGGATGGTGTAGACTTCTTTGTAGGGTAGGGGGTTGACGCGGCGGAATTGCGCGTGGAAGTAGCCCACGTCCTCCGGCACATCGGTGAGTGTGTAGTTGATCTGGTAATAGAGAGTCATCCGGTCCTCGGCGATGTTCTCCATGGTGATGCGGCAGCGTTTGTGAAAGGGCATCTCCCAGTAACAGTTGAAGGCGCTGCCGGGATTGACGCACACCGCCAGCGACGACAGTTGTGCGTACTGGCCCCAGCCCATCGCGAAGAAATCGCCTACCGGGCACTCCACCGACGGCTGCTCCTGATCGTCCCAGTAGATGCGGAGGATGCTGTAGCGCCAGTTGCCCGTCGGCGTCATCCAAATCTGCTGGATTGCACCGGGGCCGTCGATGTCTGCCAGCGTGAACGTTTGTCCGGGATCGATGCCCACCGAGGGCGAAATCTTCCAGCCCTGTCCCAGGTCGCGGGCGCATCCCGCGCCGGTCCCTTCGAGCGCCATCCCCGCCTTGCCTTTCTCGCCGGTGAAGTTCTCCGGGCTGATCGAGCGCGACTGCGCGTTCGAGAGCCGGGCGAGATTGCCGATGTGCAAGCCTAAACCGTTGAATGTGGTCATTGTAAGCTCCTTTTGGAAAGGATTTGTTACGCTTGCCGACCACGAATTCTTCACGAATAAATGAATGGGCGCCTGGCTAACGCGCATTTCCGGTTGATCCAAGGCCTAAATTCGTTTATTCGTTTCCTGATTCGTGGTCGGCGGGCAAGCCTTGTATTTTTGTCCTGCGTCATTGTTCGATGTGTGGGATTATACAAGCGAGTAGAGGATGAAGCAAATATGTGACACTACGGGATAGTACGGTGTGGAGCGGCGATGCGTGGATCGGAGAACTGGCGTTCCCCTCCAAGCATAAAAAAACCCTACAAACCTGCCTTGAGCGGATCGCCAGATCCGCGTCTGATCGTTGTAATAATGACGATCGTTTCAGATCACACGATCAGTACTTCCGAAGCTGTCCCTACCCGCCCCCAATAATCCACGGCACGGACGCGGTAGCAGCCGTACACACTTTCCGCGACGTGCAAGAAAGCGGCGTCGAGTTGATCCGGCTCGTTGATCCGTGTGAACGGACCTTCAGGGGTGGGGGCGTGCAATACTTTGTAGGTGCGCACTGTGCGGGAATCCAGGGCATTCCAGATAAGGAGGATTTCCTCTTCGCCGGTCATCCCTTCGTAGCGTTCGGCGTGCAAGCCCGTAACTTTGCCGGGAGGATCGACGGGTCTGGCGCTGAGCAACACCAGGCTCACACCGGGAAGCGGCAGGTCGAACGCAAGCGTGAGTGCGCCATCCTCGGCGGAAACCTCGCGTGGTTCTTTCAACAAGGCGATTTCCTGCGCGGCGCGCATCTTCGCGTACTGCTCTGGTGTAGGAAAGGTCGGCGCGCCGTAGCTCTCCCACACGCTGAACGGGTCGCCGTGCGCTTCGTCGATCCGGTAATGCGCCAGCATCGCCGTGTCGAAGGGTAGCCCTGTCAGCCGCAGCGTGACCGGCGTGACGCTGGAGGCTGGGATTTTGTCGTGGCTGTTGTAAATGAGGACGGCAATCTGGTCATCACCATGCCGTGTGGCGATGACGCCGACATCTTCTGCAACATCGCCCACGCCCTCGACCGCCAGGCGCGTCTCGCCGAGCAGCGACAACAGCGTCATCACCGTAAAGACGGGCTTCTTGATTAGCTCGAATTTGCGCCTGCGCGCGTCCTCCTCGAAGCGAGGCGCGTCGCGCTTGCCATCCGCCTGCCCGTGGTCGATGTGGTCGAATTCGGCGAAGCGCGCGAACAAAGTGCGATGCCCCCACGTTCCCAAGAAGCCGTTGTCGTTGCTCAGCAGGCCGTAGTGAACGCCCATCTCATCCGCCAACTTGACGAGGTGTTGGTTGATGACCTTGCAGACGAAGGCGGCGTAGTACGGGCGCGCACGCCAGGTGTGGATGTCGCCCCAGCCCACCTGCGGGTCGCACTCGTCGTTGAAGAAGGGGAGGGCGCTGAAGCGTGGGTGGTGCTCGCGGATGTAATCCACGATGCGCGCCTCGCGCTCGACGATGCCCATGGAGTTGGGCGTCAGGTCCTCTTTGTGGGAACGCACGCCTTTTTCGTGAACGGAGATGAAATCCAGCCGCACGCCGGTTTCGCCGGTAAAGTCGTTAATGCCGGTGACGCAGTGCGCGAGGAACGCCGTCAGCATCTCCGACAGGTTACGGCACGTCCCCGGCCCGCCGATCGTGAGCGCGGGATCGGCTTCGCGTAGGCCTTGGACGCAGGCGTCGTAGTAGATGCAGAATGCCTCGATGCTCTGCCGCCAGAAATGGACATCCGGCTCGTTCCACGTCTCGAAGAGCCACCCGCGCACTTCGTCCTGCCCACAGCGATCGATGAGGTGCAGCGCCAGGTCGCGCACCAGGCGCTTCCAGGCGTGTGCTTGCACCGGATCCGTGTAATCGTTGAAGTAACCGCCGACGTTACCCATCAGCTCGAAAATGGGCTTGAGGCCGTTGCGCACGAGCACATCCAGTGCGGCATCCAGTCGCGACCAATCGTAGACCGGCGCATCCGTCCCCAGACCTTCCGCCAGCACCAATTCCAACAGATAGTGGATGCGCACGTAAGTAATTCCGCCGCGCGGAATCGCGCCCACGTAAGCCATCGCTTGCTGCATATCCGCGTCGAGCAGCAAATTCGCCGGTGTGAAGCCGGTGCTGCGCCAGAAATGGTTCAGCGGGTCACGTGATTGCGTACAGTCGATTGTGATTTCCATGGTGTTCCTTGCTGAGTGGTTATGGGTTGTGAGTTGTGGGTTATGGGCGTTAAGCGAAAAATGTAGCTAGCAGCGGATTGACAATATCCGGTTTCTCGTAGTGCACGGCGTGTCCCGCGTTGTCGATGGGGTGGAATTCGGTGCGGGGGATCGCGGCGCGGACCTTTTCGTTGAGGACGAAGGGTACGGTTTGGTCATCGCGTCCCCAGATGAGCAGCACGGGGCAGGCTTGTTTCCCTACCACCTGGTAGGCGTCCGCCATCGTACCGATCGGGCCGTGCTGGAGTGTGGAGAGCAGCGCGCGCTTGAATCCCTGGTATTGCATCTGCACACGATACTGGGCTTCGAGTTCCTGCACTTTTTCGGGCGCGCGGAAATCCTTCGCCAGCCCGCCAACGATGAGCTTTTCACCGAACAAGTCGAAGAGCCACTCGCCCAATCCCGGCGGACGCAGCATCCAGAAAGTGCGCGATGCTGGTGTCGGGAAGCCCGCCGGGGCCAGCAACGCCAGTTTGCGCACGCGCTCAGGATGCTGCGCGGTGAATCCAACCGCAATCGCCCCGCCCATCGACAAGCCTACGAGGTTGACGGGAGCCGTGAACCCGAGCGCGTCCAGCAATTCGCCCAACTGGCGGTCGAACAGGGCCTGGTTGTAGGTCAAGTCCGGCCGGTCGGAGTAGCCGCGTCCGAATAAATCATACCGCAGTACGCGAAAACCGGCGTCCGCCAACCCGGCGAACGTTGGATCCCAGAGGAAGAGTGGCACGGAGAAGCCGTGAATGAGCACGACGGTGGTTTTATCCGACGGTCCGGCAAGCTCGTAATGGGTGAAGCCATCCGTGAGTTGGATAAACTGTCCGGGTGCTGAAGCGCGTGCATCTCCATCTAAAACCTGTGTCTCCCCGCGAAAACGATAGTTTTGGATTGGCATTGCTGACCTCGAAGGTACAGATAGCGTATCGGATTTCGGTTATGCGTCCTTTTGTGTGGAATGTTTTGCCTGTCGCGTGCGTTCCCACTCGGCGATGAGCTCCCGGTGGGCGGGCACGTTCTCCATGAACATGCGGCGATGCTCCGGGTCTTGGAGCTTGGCTGCTGTCGCTTGCACGAGATTATAGGCCCGCTCCAGCACCTCCGGGGCGCGCGGGTCTTGCAGGGCCTGCAGCAGGCGATAGCACGTCCAGCAGGTCTCAAAGCGTTCAAAAGCGACATCGCGCAATGCCGGATGCGCGTCCCAGTAGCGCAGGATCTCCTCGACTTGGGGCAGGGCCTCTTGTAACGTTCCTGTTCCTCCCTTGAGCAGGGCGATACGGATCAGACCAGCACGGAGCCATAATCTAAATTGCTCCCCCCACAGCCCCCACAGCGCTGAACCCTCCAAGGCGCGCCGGTAGGCAGTAGTAGCCTCATCCAACTGTCCAAGTCCTGTCAGCGCGTGTCCCACTATCATCCAGGTCCATGTCTGATACACTTTCTCACCCATTGCTTGGCCGATACACAGCATCTCCTCGCCGCATGCCTGCGCTCGCGCGTCATCTCCCTGATAGTGTGCATACAAACCCACAAAAAATAGAGAGAATGTCCACATCGGAGTGGGTGTTTCATGGACATCGTGCAGTATGCGCTCATAGTAAGCCACGGCCTCCGCATACTGGCCCAGATCTCCAAAGACCCGATTTGCGCTCAGTAGCGCGTAACCTTCCAGTTCTAGAGATTGGATCTCATAGGCAAACATTAGTGTTTGCTGGGCATAATGTAGCGCAGTGACATACGCGCCCTGGTGGTAGTGGATTTCAGCCAAATGCCGAATTCCGTGTCCCTCATCATAGCGGTTGCCGACCTCATGACACAGGCGGATGCCCGATTCCGCGTAGCGTTGGGCCTCCATATCTTCACCGACCTCAGTCAGGATAAGGGCTTGGACATTGCAAATTATCCCCTCCAATCTGCGATTTTCGATCTCGCGGCTGAGCTGCAAGCCACGTTCTAGACAGCGGAGGGCCTGCTCAGGGGCTTCATGCACCCAGAGCGTAAGTCCCAATTCGCGTAGGCTTTCCGCTTCGATCGCCTTGAGCCCCGCCGCGCGGGCCAACTGGACGGCCTTTTCCAGTTGTTCTAGCGCTGCCGTTGTCGGATAGCCCAAGAGGCGGCCTGATTCCAGGTAGCTCCGCGCTCTATCCTCCACATCTGGGAGCCTCTCAATCATTGGTAGAATCTCCTGCAGCAAGGCATCGCACAGCGAACCGGCTCCGGTTCGCGCGGCATAGTGCGCGCGGCGCAAGGTCACGATGACCTGGGCACTCTCGTCATCCAGCGCCGCGACCACGTCTTGCAGAGCGTGCAGGTCTTGCTGCTGTGCGTCCCGCGCGCCTTGTAGATTGTGGATTTCCTCGCGTGCCAGCAGGAGCGCCAAGCGCTCCTCCAGGCGGTCTTCTGGTAACAAGTCCAATGCGCGGCTGAAGTAGGCGACCGCTTCGGCGTTGGCGTAGCGCGCCGCCGCCTGCTCCCCGGCTTGCCGCAGGTAGGGGATCGCCCGTTCGGCATCTCCGGCTTGCTCCCAATGGTGGGCTAACAAGCCCAACTGATCCTCAATCCGCTCGGGATACAGCCGCTCCAGTGTCTCGGCCACCTGCCGGTGGATGGTGCGCCGCTCGCGCTTGAGCAACCCGCTGTAGGCTGCTTCTTGAGTCAGAACGTGCTTGAAGATATATTCGCGTTCCGGCAACCGTGCCCGTTCGCGGATCAACTGCGCGCGTTGCAGCGCGACAAGCTGAGATTCGAGAGGGTGTTCCCCCACCTCTAACCCCTTCTCCGTCTGAGAAGGGGCGTCCTCCCCCGTAGGGAGAGGAGAACTCGTTGTAATCGCCTCAAGCACGCGGTAGGAGAAGGTGCGGCCGATGACGGCGGCGCGTTGCAGCACGCGTTTGGCCGGTGGCGGCAGCCGGTCGATGCGCGCGCTCAGCACCCCGTGCAGCGTGTCGGGGATGGCGAGGGTGTCGACCGCGCGCGTGGCGGTCCAACGGTCTGTCGTGTCATCGTACGCCAGGGCGTCGTCCTCAATGAGTGCGCGCAAGATTTCTTCCAGGAAGAACGGATTACCCTCCGCGCGTTCGAGGATGCGGTCGCGCAGCTCCGGTGGTAGGTCTTCGATGTGGAGTAGGTTGCCCACCAGGGTGCTGCTGTGATCGGCGGATAGCGGCTCCAGCCACAGGTCGGTGTGGCGATGATGGTAGCTGCGGGCGGCAAGCTCTTTGATGTGCCAGCACGCGTGTTCCATTGTTGGGCGCATCACGCACAGCAGCAGCAGGGGCACGCGGTCGGTCAGGGGCAGCAGGCGTTCCAGCAGCGCCAGCGAGGTAGGGTCGGCCCAGTGTAAATCCTCGCACACGAGGACCAAGGGCTGCCGTTGGGCCGCGCTCTCGATCAGCGTCTCTATCGCGCGGAAAGTCAACACCTGCAAGCCTCCCGCATCAACGCCGCGCAGCCGGGCGGTCGTTTCGGCATCCGGCGGCAGCGACAGCAGCCGCACCAGGAACGGGTACACTTCGCCAACGGCATCTGAGCATACGCGGGCCACTCGCGCGCGCAACGTGGCGCGCACGGTAACCGGGTCCGCGTCCGGTGCTGCGTCTAGCCAGGTACGCAGCATATCGAGCCACACCTGGTAGGCGACGTTGGTGGCGTAGGACAGACAGCGACCCTCCACCCATTGAAGATTTGGAGATTGAAGATTTGTGAATTTATGCAGTTCGGCGACGAGGCGTGACTTGCCGATGCCCGCTTCGCCCACCACGGTGACGATGCCACCCAGGCCTGACCGCACGCGTTCGACGGCTTGTTGCAGAGCATCGAACTCCGTATCGCGGCCCACCAGCGGGGATTCCAATCCTTCGATGCCGCGCCCCTTCGTTGGCAAGTCTTTGTGGGCCAGGGCACGGAACAAGGCCAACGGCTCGCGCACGCCCTGCACCTGGAGCCGGCCCAGCGCTTGCCAGTCAAACAGTGCTGCGACCCGGCGGTAGGTGGGTTCTGCAACCAGGACTGTGCTGGGGTCGGTTGCTTCTGCCAATCGTGCGGCCAACGTGAGAGGCAATCCTCGTACTGTGCCTTCGTGGGATGCTCCCCTCTCGTCAGCCGGGAGGGCCACTACCTCCCCGGTGTCGATGCCGATTTGCAGGGCCAGCGTTTCGGGCAAGTCATCGATCTGGCGCAGCGCGTCGTGCATCGCCAGGGCCGCCAGCACGGTGCGCTCCGGGTCGTCCTCGTGGGCGGTAGGTATGCCAAACAGTGCTACCAGCGCTCCCTGACGGTACTGATCAACCTCACCGCCGTAACATTGGACCTCGTCGCTCAGGTTCTGGAAGATGTGATCCATCAACTCCATCCAGGCTTCGACGTCCCATTGTTCGGCCAGCGCGGCTGCGCCTTTGATCCTGGCGACAAGGACGGTGACCATCCGGCGTTCCCCTTCAGAGGGGGAGGGTATATCGGCCACTGGCGGTTGGGCTACCGGAGGCGGCACTTCCGCTGGCTGTTCAGGAACGCCGGGCACGACGCT
>JBNGDO010000087.1:13226-20834 GCA_049975385.1 Anaerolineae bacterium
GGGCTACCGGAGGCGGCACTTCCGCTGGCTGTTCAGGAACGCCGGGCACGACGCTGATTGTCGTGGTATCCGCTTCTGCGCGGGGCTTGATCTGCCGGGCGCGAATGGCTTCGTACAGCTCAGTCGTTTCCGCCGAAGGCGAGGCGCCCAGCGCTTCTTCCAAAACCTTCACACACTCCTGGTATTGACGCAGTGCTAAGTTCTGTTGCCCATCCCAGGCATAGAGCTGCATCAACTGCCGGTGGGCAGCTTCCTGCAATGGGGCCAGCGCCAACCAGCGTCGCGCGTAGGTGATAGCTTGCGGGTATGCTTTCTGCTCAGCGTGCCAGTGTGTCAGGCGCGCTAACGCGTTGTTCAGAGCTTCGCGCAGGTTCTCGGCCTGGAAGAACTGCCAATCGTCGAATTCGGCGCTATCCTCCAGCGTGAAGCCTGCCATAAAGCCGTCTGTGCAGGTATCAACGACCTCAGTCAACAGGGGCACGCACGCGGCGCAAACTTCGTTCTCGGCGTGGCCGTGCGTCTGGCACGCCGCCAGAAGATCCTGGACGTGTGCTACATCCAGCCAGAAAGCATCGTCCCGCCGGAGTTCGATACTCTCGCGATCTGCAACCAGCCACTCGGTGACAGGAGTCTGGTTGAGCTGCCAGAGGGCATTGCGCAGGTAGGCGTAGGCGCGTTTGGGGGCGGCGTCCGGCCAGAGCAGCGTCGCCAGACGTTCGCGGCGGTGCGTGCCGGGATTGAGGGCCAGGTAAGCCAGCAGCGCCAGGGCTTTGTGATGCGGAAGCTTGACCTCTTCGCCTTCACACTCGATCTGTGGTGTACCCAGCAGAAATACGCGGAGTTGCAGCATGACATCCTTCCTGACTTACTTTGAAAAAGACGTAATGGGCCTACTCACATTGTACACTGATTTGTCGAAAGACGCGAAAAAGACGCTGGACAGACGCTAGGTTTGACGCGGCGAAGACGGCCTGCCGCTATAGTAGAGGCATAACAACAACACGAAAGGAGAGGAACGATGATTACCTTAGGCGATATCACTTTAGCACAACAATGGAGTAAGTTGCGGTTGGAGGAGATCGAGCGTGCGAATTGGAGACCGATCGCACTTTTCGGCGGCGGATCTGCCCCTCTGGCAAAGGTGGTGAGTCGTGTTCTTACCACAAAGTCCTTTCAGAAAAAGCCGAAACGCTTGGTCGGTGCACCAGGTAAGCCAACAGTGCCAGGGCTTTGTGATGCGGAAGCTTGACCTCGATTTGTCGAAAGACGCTAGGTTTGACGCGGCGAAGACGTCCCGTAGCTATAGTAGAAGCATAACAACGACACGAAAGGAGAGGAACGATGAATACCTTAGAGGCAGTACGAGACGCACAACAGATGTGGGAGTGGAAGTTTCAGAACGTGGGACGCGAGCGCATCGTGCTCAACGGCGGACGGCACGGCGTGCTAGCAGCTCTGGCAAAGGCAGTGCGTGGTATTTTCGCCGTCAAGTCCTCTCGGAAAGCGCCAGTGCGCTTGGCCGAGGTACACTAGGATCCGAGGTGTTTTCCGATTGCCGGCTTCGCCAGAAATCGGAAAACACCTTTTCATAATTGCACCTGTACATTCGCATCACATTGGTCGCAATCCGCATTGCCGCAATGCGTGATCATCGGGTTCGCGCGGATTGCGTCGACGGCCAAAGCCAGCATCGGCGCTACCGGGAAAATCCGCCACAGGCTCTGCCCCACACGGACCTGGCGCTCGATAGGTGCAAGAATCGGATCGAAGTTGACAAATCCTTCAGAGCAACCGCCGAGACGTGCCTGGATCGGTCGTCCATCCGCGCCTTTCGCCCATAGCCTGAACAGAGGTCGCCCGGCCAGACGTTCTGCGTGGTGTAAAGCCGTCAACCGGTTCAGGCCGACGCCCATCATCACGATGGTGCCGCCTAGCTTCTCCAATACACGAACAGGCGCATACACGTCTTCGGTGCTTTGGCCTTCCACCAATTGCGATGCCAGCGGTCCAACCGCTGTGAAGGAATCCAGCGGATGTTTACCGCGCACGCGTCCTGGCTTGTGCAGTACATACGTCGGAATTGCTCCCATATTGTCTGCATCAAGGGCGTTGCTGTCCGGGGAATAGATCGGGGCCGCAGGATCAACAGCGCCATCCTTGGGCGGCGGAATATGGTATGTGCTGTACGTATGTGTGGGAACTATGACAGTGCAGCCTTGATGCAACAGCCCTTCGACAATTGTCTGCGCGCCATCCTGAACATGACCGAAAGAACGAAGCGAGGCGTGCACGCACAGAGGGTGTCCGGCTAGGTCCATCTGGATGACAGCAGTATGAATATCGTTAAGCGTAACTGGCATAGCATTCCCCTTCCAAAATAGCTTCACTACATTGTACAACAGAATTTCATTCTCTGCCCACTACAGCCCTTGTCATTATAGCCAGCCTTCGTTTACGAACGTTGCTGTTGTTGAACAGCGTTCCGGGGTTAGTGTTTATACGGCTTCGCGTAGTCACAAGCCCGAGGAGGTAGTCGGTCATTTTTTACTTGCAAGAAGTGAGGGCTATGCGAAATGACGCTGGTTGTTGTGAATATTACATCCCATTCCGCCGGAACGACTTGTTTCCCATCCCACCTGCCGCCTTCCAGGTAGAGGTAGCCAAACTGGGCCATAGCGCGTGGCGTCAGATGCAGGCCGCCACCGCAAAGGCGGTCCCCTCCGGAGCCGATGTCCAATACCATTGCCTGGGCGGAACCTGTAACGACTCGAAAAGACGCGTCTGCGCAAATTCCTGTATCGCCATCCCCGTGGCCTGCTCCAGCACCGCCCCCAAGATCTGTGAATCCCCGGTGCTGTAGTTGAACACGCTCCCCGGCGCAACCGCCATGGGGCGATCGAGGATGAACTGTTCCCAGTTCCGGCTGCTCATCATCTGGCGCAAGATGTTGTCACTTGAGTTGTAGGAGACGGATGACTCAGGCCAGTTCAGGCCGGACCGCATCAACAACAAGTGTTCAACCGTGATCTCGCGTTTGAGTGGGCTGTCGTTCGCAATTGTGTACCCGGGAAAAAAGTCCAGGACCTTGGCATCCAGGTCGAGAAGCCCCTCGTCGACTGCGATGCCGACCAGCGCGGAGAGAAAGCTCTTGGTACACGAAGTCAGCCTGTGCGTGCGATCCTGATTGTATGGGTGAAAGTAGGCTTCCGTCACCATATACCCGTTACGCACGATGAGCACGCTGTGCACCTCGGCCTCTTGTCTGCGATATAGTCGAACATCCTGACCAACATCATCGAGTCTATGCCCTGTTCTTCGGGAGTGGACGTTCTCGTATCCCAGAACGGGATCGGCGTTGGCGTGGGAGTTGGGTTGGGCGTTGGTGTGGATGTCGGTGTTTGCGTTGGCGTCAGTGTGGGTGTCGGCGTTGGTTCTGACGTGGGTGTATGCGACGGCACCGGTGTGCGCGTCGGTATCTCTGTAGCCCGCGCACAACCCGCGACGAGAACGACGATCAGCCCCAGAAACAGGTACTTTTGATGAATAGTCAAAGACATATTTTTTGAAGATCGATAAGGGTCAGAAACTTCTTTGGAGTTACTCCTTTTGAAGTGAGGCGAACGATTGCCGGCGGCCAATCAGCCACACCAGCCCCGCCCCGATCACGAACAGGCCCATATTCATCGCGAAGGGTAGGGAGCGGTCAATCGCGGAGAGTTGTCCTGCAATCCATCCGAAAGGCGAGGTAAGCGCAATCAAAATCACATACACGATGGCGCTGATGCGTGCGCGTTCGTGTGATTCCATCGCCATAGCCAGCAGTGACTCGAGCATGGGGTTGACCAAGGCCGCGCCAACGCCCTCGAGCGCCACGCTGATCACCAACAAGAGCACTGTCTGTGGGGGCATAAAGACAAGCAGCGCCTGACTGACGAAGTAGGTCGCATACCCTACCCACAAAGGTAAACGAAAGTGGCGCATGTTCGTGAGTCGCGGGCCGATCAGAAAGAAACACAGGGCGATGATAATGGAGCGCAACATTGCATAGATGGAGATTTGCGATTCGGCGAAGCCAAGTTTGGTGGTAAACAGCACGCCCCAAAAGCTGCTGTTGACGGTGTGAAAAATGTTAGCGATCAGCATCAGGGGTAGCGCGGCCAGGATGGGTTTAGAGCGTAAGATTTGGCCAAAGACGCTGCGATACTCACCGAGCATGCTGAACAAAGCGCGGTGGCGGGTCTCCTCGATGCGCTGCTGTCCGCGTGCCGTTTCATGTGAGAAGAGGTAGAGTACCACGGCCTTGGCTGTGAGCATCACACAACCAAAGATCAATAGCCCACGCATTGCCGGCATCAGGCCAAAGCGCCCCACAAACCACCCACCTAATGGCGTGAAGAAAGAGGCGCAAATCCCGAAGAGCGTAATCCAGGTCCAGATATGGACCAGGTGGCGTTCCTCGGCATCCTCGATCATCAGACAAGTCCACGCTGTATGTGAGATGCGGAACAGGCCGTTCAACATCGCCGCGGCAAGAAAAAACCGTATGTCCTGTGCCACGGCCCAGATCAAGCAGGGCACGCTCCACGAGACCAGGTCGGCTATGAACAGCGTTAGCCGGCGGCCGTATTTGTCAACGATCACGCCGCTGAACAGAGCGCCGAGAATCTGAAATGCCAGTCCTACACTGGCGATGGTGCCAATCCCTTGATCAGTGACGCCCAGGGCCAGCATGTAGACCGATAAAAACGGCGCAAACAGATTGAAGGGAATGCCGAACATCAGTTCGGTGAGTACGGTGACGCGCGGGTTGCCTTTAAGCTCGCGCAACGTTCGGAAGAGCGCGTGATTTGAGATAGCTGTCAATGATCCTCCAAGAAGTTGCTGGACTGCTCCCGGCTGGTTTGCTCCAGTGCTGGATTGCCAGGCTATGATTTCAGCGCACTATACCGCAAATCCGGAAATTTGCACTGCCCGGTGCCTGGTACGCTCTCGCTTATTGAATGCTGCGCCTTTATGTTAGAGTCGGATCAGTGCTTCCAGCCAATCCACAGGCTGGTGAACGCGCTGCCAGAACAGGTCTTCCCAGAGGTAGTGCACGGCCATCATCTTCCACTCGCCAAAACCCGCATCCAGGAGTTGCAAAAGCTTCTCTACTGGCGCTGGATCATCCGGGTCGCGGTCGAGAAAGAGCTTGGAGTAGATACGCTGCTCCCAAGGCGAGATGTGGCTCAGTTCACCCCAGCGATGAAACATGTCAAACAGAATATAGCCGACCGAGGCTGGCCCGATGCCGTAGAGGGCTAGCAAGCTCTTGCGTTGCACTTCTAGGGGAGCCTGTCGCAGGGCCAGCTCGTCTATCGCGCCTGTGGATGAAGTTGCTCCGCTGATAAAGGCATCCGTCATCCGGCGGATCGTGCGGGCGCGGTAGCCGACCTTGAGCTGTCGAAGATCGTCTTCGGTGACGCTGTCCAATGCGTGTGGATCCCAGAAGCAGTACAACGTCTGCCCGTCGTAGGTCAGGGCTGTGCCGTAGGTTTCCAGCAAAGCCTGTATCATCTGCACCGAGCGGCGAACGGTAGCGTTCTGCAAAACGATAGTGATGACCAAGTATTCGTACAGGGATCCGAACGCAGACGGGCGCAATCCACGCCAGCGGGTGATAACCGGGCCAAGTTGGGCATCATCTGCGAACCGGGCGTAAAATTCGCTCAGGTCCAGGTTCAGGTTGCAGCGATAATCGATTTCGGCAATCAGGCCGTCCAGGAAGCCAAAATCCAGAGGATCCTCTGCCCACACCGACAGGCGGATCGCAGGCTGATCGACGCTGCCCCGATTCTCGAACTTCAGCCCAAGAGGCAATCCCTGCCAGCGCATTGTCTGCCAGCGTATGCCAGACTTCCAGGCATTGTCGGGTGAAGGGAAATGATCAGGTTTGTGCAGCGTGGCGTCAAAATGAAAAGGCGCAGCGGGCTCTATTTGGATGACGTATCTCTTCACTTTGTCACCTTACTTTTCCACACTCGCCAGCTTATTGAGCAATAACATCCGAAAGGTCGAATCCAGCGTCAACGAGGCCCGCGCCCGCCGGTTCTCCTCCAGTCGCATATACGCTCCGTTGACCCAGTAGCCGGTCGGCGATTCTTTGAGGCAACGCGCTGGAAAGCGGTAGGGCCCTTCATCCGTGCGAAAACCTTCCAGATGGGCCAGGCTTTCCTGGAACCAGCGGTGCGCGACAGCTGCCGGGAAGTGCGCCATCAACTCCAAACGCTGGACAAACATCCTCGCCTGACCAGTATCGAAGTTGAAACCGTGATAGCCCGGCAAATGGATGCTCCAGCCCATCGAGAAGTAACGGCGTGGGCCAACCCGCATCACGCCGTAGCCGTCTTCCAAGGCTTGGTAATCGGGATGGAGGATATAGGCGACAACGATATTGATCTTGTGCTGCGCCGTCTCGTCCAGGATATCCTTGGGATAGTGCGCCAGGGCGTAGATGTCGTGGATGTTGGGTAAAATCCCGTTGAACTGCGGATCGACAAAGTGCCGCTTGCGGAATGAGTCGTTGGGATAATCGCCGAAAGTGTCCTGATCAATGTATATGTCGTGGTTGCCGGTTTGAGCCAGGGCGTAGAGCGTCTCAAGGCGGCGCGATAGGCAGACACGGATGGCTGCATCGGCGTAGCCGAGCCAGGCCAGCCGCGCTGCCACAATCATCGCTTCAAACCAGCGAGTGCCTTGATCCAGTGCTGCTTGGGTGGCCTTTTTAGTGTCGACGTCAGTGTAATCAACCTCAGCGATCTCTTCAATAGCTTGCGCCTGTTCGTCCAACCACTGGCGGAAAGGCGCCATCCGCATGTCGAGTGGCTCCATCCCGGCGCGCAATCCCAAATCGCATAATTTCGAGGCCGCGTTTTCAAAAGCCCCTGGCTTGGAAAGATGGAAACTGGAAAGGCTGCCCTCCGGTGTTCCCAGCCGTTCCAGCCATAGGTGCGTCATCGGGCTGGCGAGTAGATCGGCGATGAGATGTGCGATGTCTACGTCTGCCTCGCCAAGTAATTCCGTCGCTGTGCGGTAACGGATGGCCGGGCCGCCGTTTTTGAAAAGCCAGTATGTCAAATCTTTTTTCTTCTCAGTCATTCTCTCCGCATCGTTCGGCCCTGACTTCGTAGTGCTGCGAGCGCACATCGAAATGCGAAAGCACGGCCTGTGCTTTATCAGGAACCACTGCGGTTTCGTAGTCCTCCCCTGCAAACTCGCGGACGGCATCCAACGAATCGAACCGCATAATCGTGACGAATTCCACTTCACATCCAACGTTGCGGCGAAGCAATTGGATGCTTTTGAAGCCACGGATGTTCCGGTTCTGGATACCAACGAAGATTTCTTCCTTGAGCAATGCCTCGTATGTATCTGCGTTTGCAGGCGTTGTCCATCCATGCCAGATACGGCTAATCATATTTTTCTCCTCTCTCACACATGATTTATGAATTCAGTTTCTTGTAGCTTTTGCTAACTTTCTGCGATAACGTCCTACCTGGAGCCTGATCTCAGCACGGTATTGCTCCAGATAGTCTTCGACGAGTGTCTCTTGGGTTGCCGGATCAGGGG
>JBNGDO010000088.1:0-20772 GCA_049975385.1 Anaerolineae bacterium
GGTAAGTATAGGTCGGGATGGGGAAAGGGTCAAGCAGGGGAATCAGCGATTTTTACGCACACCGCCTCTGATCATAAAGCCCTCATCTCCTGAACGACCCAGTCCAACGTTTCCAAAAATTGCTCCAAGGTGGCTTCCTCGTAAAGTGCACCCGATCAAGATGTGCCTGGGAGATGCTGCCAGGATTCCGCACCTCAGCCAGCCACTCGCGGATATCGCACAGAAGTTAATTCCTCGACTTTGCCCAATCAAGTTGAAATGGACAAAGTCGAGTCATACTGTCGGTGTTACACCTTTTTGTTAATGATCCTGCTGTTCCTGCTCTTCATGAGCGATGCTTTCTTCCCAGCTCAAGCCCTCATCAAGATCGTACAATAGAAACCGCACGCCCTGGTTATCATTGGGATTCAAAGTCAGCATCCAGGCAAAGATGTCGCGCGCTTTCTCTGTCTGACCGAGTCGCCATAAACACAGCCCTTGCCCGTGCAATGCGCGCATAAAGGGTCGCGAGTCCAGATCGCCCCAGAAAGGGCGCGAATACGTGGCCGGGTCGCCAATCGTCCGCGCTTCAGCCGCCGCCTGCCCGCGCCGGTAATCGGCCAACGCCTCAAGCACTAATCCTTCACCGAAGCGGCGGTTCCCGATATGGACCCAGGCATCGGCGTGACCGGGATCGAGTCGCACGGCAGCGCGGTAGTAGGCCTCGTCCGCCATAGCGTAACCGGCGCGACGATAATCCATACCCCGGTTGAAGAAATACTCTGCCCACGCCTGGCGTTCCTCCTCGCCCCGTGCCTTGCGCCACTGCCCTCGAGGACGTGATACATCGAAGGGATCAGGTGATGGCGGCGTCTCCCGTTCCAATACATCCACCAACCTGTCTACCAACCAGACGCTGCGCCCTTCGTGAACGACAAAACGAAGGTCAGCCCGCAAAACCTTATCCCAGGGTTCAGGCGGCAGGGCCTGCTGGTAGACGTCACTGGCGATCAGACGCGGTATCAAGTAGAAATCCGGCATATCATCAGCCCCCTGGCGTACCAGGCGTTCCGCGACATCGGCCAACGTTCGATTGCGAGCCGCAATTGCTGCCGGATCGCGTTCGGTTTGCCGGACCAAGCTCACGGCATAGCGCCGCGCGGCAACGTCGATGACGCGCACAATCAGGTCATCTCCTGGGGCGGCCCCTACGCGTTGGTACCACGTCGCCAGCGCCGGTATAGGCTTCAGGCCCCAACCGGATTCCTCCAAAGGTTCGACGCTGGTCTCCAAGACCGGCCCGCCCGCCAATTCAAGCGTCACCGCGCATGCACTGCGCAGCGCGCCGACAAAGAAGTCAGGCCAGAGCGCCAGCCAGCTCTCGATACCCAAGACCAGGCCACCGGACGATACATCTGCCGCGCTCAACAGTTGGCGGAAGACGCTTCCGGTAAGGTGATTGGGCCACCAGGTGTAGCGCGCCGGACGCCCACCCAATGTGGCCGCCAATGGGAGACTGTTGAGGGCGTTCCGCAAGGTCGAACGGGGGTTTTTCGTCTTTACAGGTCGCACTCGTGCAACGTGCGTCCAGATTTCATCCAGCGTCAGCGGTGCAGACGCCGTTGAGAGCGCCTGCGCTACCAGTTGTGTATAGGAAAGTTGATCAGCCATTGTATGGATTCCCACGATACATGCTTTGCCCCCCTCTCTCAATAGAGTTCAAAAAACGCGTCCGTGCCAAGCGCAGGCACTAAGCGCCGGGCCAGTTGCTCGATAGACGCTGTCCCGATGCTGTGCAACGGCAGCCAGCCATCCACGCTGCTGCGGTAGCACATCCGCTCAGCGCGGAAAAGACGGCGTTCCTCGTCAGTGAGGATGAAGCGCATGACTGCTGTGTACTGGCCATACCGCTCGCGGTCGGCGCGCACCTTGGCGAGTAACGCAGGGGAGAGCACGTCATCGAAGACAGCCAAGACTTCATCCATACCCCCGCCCACCAATTCGTAGATGTCAATGCGATCCGGTTTAACATCAACCCGGTAATTGCGCCCCCGAGGATGCCGTTGAATAGCGGCGGCTACGACGGCCACTTCCTCGGCCAGAATGTGATCGGGGCGGGCTTTTGCCAACGAAACGACACCGTTGACACTCTCCCGGATCTCGTAACCTTCGGGAATAGCGTCTACGGGTTCGCCGCGTGGCTCGCGCGCAAAGAAGTAGCGCGGCTTGCCGGTCTTGGTCACGCCCTGACAGAGCGTGTACGTGACGCCTTTGCGGTTGGTGTAAGTGATCACAACGCCTGTTCCTCCTCTGTTGCGCCGTCCTGCCGCGCCTGCGCCTCGTATGATATCGCCATCAGCATTTCACGCAGCGAGACAAAGCAAATGGCAATCAAGAGTGGGTTTTCGTCGAGTGGCTCTTCTCTTTGCAGCGTTATGCCGGCCGCGTGGGCCAATGCCGCAGCCCGGTTTTCTCCCGCCTGGGAAAGATCGTGTTGATAGGTTTTCATGTCTATCCTGAGCCGCGCGATCCGTTCCGCTGTGAAGATCTCCGGAGTCATCGTCCGCGCGACATCCATCACCATCTGGCTCATCGCCTTGACAGTCTCCGGGCGCGGCGATTCCCCCTTCTCCAGGGCCTCGCGCGCCTGGGTTTCGAGCGGATGCAGCCGCTCCATGAGCGTCACCATATACGGCATGACTTCTTCGGGATCAAGGTACAGGCACTCGGCATCTTCGCGCTCCAAAAGCAGCAGCGCCCGGCGCTCCATATCCCAGAGTTCAGCTTCAACATAGCGATGCAGCTCCGGATGAGCAGCGAAGTAAGCCTCCAACGCAGCGTTTTTGGCCGGGTCTGCGGTTTGCGCTTGCATCAAAGCCTCGGCTTCATCGAAGGACACAGCACCGATGGCTTCTTGCTCCAATCCCAGGTGTTGCAACAAGGCTTTTTGCTGCGTGACGATGCGTTCGGCGAGCGCATCGTTCCCATAGCCAAACATCTCGAACAGAAACGGATTGCTCTGGTCCGGGGCTTCGGTCATCTTATGCACGGAAAAGAGTATGATCCATGCGTCCATGTAACGTTGTTCGGCCACGTACTCCGGTAACATCATCATCAGTTTGCGCGCAATGCTCAGTTGATCCTCACGCTGCGCCGCCACGTGCAGGATAGCCGCGGACATCCTGTCCGCTTCCTGGTCTGCATTCAGCACAAAGTCGCCGGGGTAGCCGACCTCCTCGAAAGCCTGCTGCACTTCATCCGCAGTACAGTGAAAAGGCGCGAAGCGTGCGTCGGCAAACAGTTGGTGGGTACGCTTCATTATAGCCTGACCATCTTCCATCAACGCCTCGAACGCCGGGCGATGGCGTACCAGGGCCGCCACTGCGGCGTCGATCTCTTCCCCCATCGCCTCATAAGCGGCGATCTCTTCAATCAACTGTGTGAGAGGCTGAAGGTCATCTGCTTCACTCAGATGCCTTCCCCGGCGCGCGGGATGCTGCACGGTGCGCCGGCCTGCGGCTTTACGCAGACAACAATGCTTATACTTTTTCCCACTCCCACACGGGCACGGGTCATTACGTCCGATAGATTCTGTCATGGTCCTCCGTTTTATACTTTCTTACCACAACAGTGTTTATACTTCTTGCCGCTACCACAGGGACAGGGATCGTTGCGACCGATCTTCTGCTGCGGTTTGAAGGCAGGATTCGCAGGATGGACAACGCGGCGACGTGGTTCGGGTGGGGGCTGGAAGCAGTACCACCATTCCAGGCTGGCGATGGTATCCTCGATGTAGGTCTGCCGTTTATCCTCCTTCAACTTCGCCAACACCTGTTCCTTGCCGGGCGCCATACATTCTTCGATCCACGCGCGGTCGATGAACATTTCGTCCACCAAATCATCGGCGAAAGCCTGTTCGATGTCCTCCATCAGTTCTTCGGGGTACAAGTCTTTAGACACGGCAACCAAGGCGGCCCAGGCGAAGGAGTATTCGCGCTCCAATCCTTCCCGGAAAAGGTATTGGAAATAGGTCACTACCTCTTCGCGGGTGAGCACATCCTGCACAACCAGCACCACCAACGCCTCCATCGCCGCTGCGCGGACGTATTCTTCAACCTGCGGGTCTTCTATCAGTCGGTGCAGCCCTTTAACGTCGCCGCCCGATACTGAGGCCAGAATGCGGTTTAAGGACTCGGTAACGAGATTTCCGAAGGCATCGTGGACGTCTTCGCCGGGGATGGCGAAAATGTCGACGATGAGAGGATAGGCCCGTGTCTCGCGGAACTGCGCCAGAAGATACAGCGCGTAGAGCGGCAACATATAGTTCGGTTCCACGAACATACGTTCCAGCTCATCCTGCCTCGTCTCTTCGAGGATGTGCAACAAGTGCGGCGTAATCGCTTCACGCTGCGCGATCGCCGCCTCCAACGCTTCACGCGGGAAATGGCCGGTCTCAAGGGTGGTCAATGCTTTCAGAATCTCATCAATGTCCATATACACTCCTTACGATCGACAATGTGCGATCTAGGCCACTTGACAATGGCACATCGTCAATCACTAATGCAAGAGCTTTTTGACACCAACCTGCTGTCTATGGTGTACCTGTTTGATCTTTTGTATTCCCAAGTATAGCATACCTCTGTTTATTAGAAATCTGCGTACGTTTGACTCGATGCAACACGCAAAAAAGAGCCAGCACAATTACGCTGGCTCTCGTTATCAAATCACTTTTCCTCTGAACGGTAATCCGCACAAACTGCCCTTTCTGTCCTACTATGGCCTTGTGCGTTATACCTGGAACGCGTCCGAATTCCCTTTTCTTTCTCTATAAGCCTCTACCCCTTCTACAAAAGTCGTGAAATCGGTGAAATTCGTGAATACTGTGAACGTATTTCACGGAATTCACGGTTTTCACGTGTTTTCAGGAAGAGGGTTCTTTGTCAGCAGAAAGAAAATTGCTGATCCGCAGTACGCGCGGACGGTTCTCAATGGGAAGCTGGTAGAAGAAGGGTTCGCGCCCACTCTCGGCTGGAAACAACAGCCCCTGCTCCTTCAGCTTCACCTTCACCCCGTGCTCCGTATCGGGAAACACCACCCCACTGTCCCGGTAGAACCTGTGTACCACGCGCAAGGCCACCTTGGAAAGCAGGTAGATGTACTGGTCGTCATACCAGCCCACGAACTCCGCGTTCGCCGCGCGGGCGGACAGCTTGGGATACTCCCGATCCACCAGGTCGGGATACTCGCGGCTGCGCAGGTAGAGCGTTCCCTGCTGCAAGAGTTGGCGCAACGCGGTGAGGTACAGCGCCACCGGCTTCTCCTCCTGCGCCACGTCCTGCTGCGCCTCGCCCAGCGCGATCAACACCGTCCACCCCAGTTCGCGCAGGTTGGCGTACTCGGTGTCCGTGACCACCTTGAGATATAGGCAGTAGTCGAGGAATAGCTCCCAGCCCAGGAAGAGCGTCGCCACGTTGTTCGGCATCCGTAGATGCGCGCCCTTCTCCCGCGCCGCTTCCGTGTAGGCGAGCAGACGCTCTGGCAAGGCCTCGGTCAAGGTCTCCCACTGCTCGGCCAGCCATTGAACATAACCGGCCATTGCGTGCGGATACAGCGGTGCATCCTCGGTTTGTGCCTTCGTCAACGGCGAATCCGCGCCACACGTGACCATCGCCGGGTGGACCTCCACCTGGAACAGGCGTGCCTGGATGCTCTGCCCGGGCGGTAACTGCTCCGCCGTGCCCGATGATCAACCCGCGCAGAGCGAACGTCTGCCGCAACTGCAAATCGGCGCGCATCCGCGCCCGCCCGGAGCGGTTGCCCCAGTCACGCAGGAGCTGGTCCACCTTGCCCTTCAGTTCATTCATCCCCTGGAAGGTGCTCTGCAAAGAATTGGCGTCATTCTATTGACAAATTGACAATAGATGCTATACTAAGTCTGGAGGTGCGATATCGCGGACAACAGCAATGTAATGGACGCGACTGCAACCGCCGGATGGGACAGTTTCTCGATCCGGCACTGTTGCTCTTGCTGGAACAAGCCCCCGCTCATGGCTATACCCTCCTCAACCGGATGGCCGAGTTTAGCCTGGAGTTCCTGGCCCCCACCGTGATCTATCGCGCGCTGCGAGGTATGGAAACGCACGGCTGGGTCACATCGACGATGGATAAAGAGACGACCCAGGGGCCACCGCGCCGCGTTTACACACTCACTTCCACCGGACGTCAGGTGTTGCGCTGCTGTATTGCGCAACTCCAAGGAACGCAGCAGGTACTCGAATATCTCATGGCGTTGCACGAGGAGCTTGCGCCGGAAGACAGTACGGCTGCCAGTGAACCTACATCTACACTTACGGAGGTTACGATGCGAGTTGTCATTCCCGCCAACGGCACGGATTTGGATGCGCCGACCAGCCCCATCTTTGGGCGCAGCCCAGTGTTCATTCTGGTCGATCCCGAAACGCTGGACTTCGAAGCACTGCCCAATCCAGCAGTCGACGCGCCCGGTGGCGCGGGCGTCCAGGCAGCTCAGACCGTCTTGCAGAAAGGCGTCGGAGCCGTGATCGCGCCCAACCTGGGCCCGAACGCCTTCCGCGTCATCCAGGCGGCGGGCATCCCGGCCTACCGCATGGAAGGTGCGACCGTTCGCGCGGCCATCGCAGCCTTCAACGCTGGGCAATTGGCGCGCCTGGAAACTCCTGGCGCTGGTCACGTGGGCATGGGGGGCGGGCGTCATCGCCGTGGACGTAGGTGAGTTCGGATTTGCGATTTCAGGATTGATTCGGATAGGCACATAGTGAAAGGAGTTCATAATGGCGGCAGTATGGCTTGACGCGACCCGTTGTACCGGGTGTGGCGCCTGCGTCGAAGTCTGTCCGACCGGCGCGCTGATCCTGGTGGAAGGTAAAGCCCGTCTGGACGATACGCTGTGCCGGGGATGCGAAGCCTGTATCCAGGCCTGCCCTGCCGGGGCGTTGCAGCCGGTGTTGGAGATCGAGGCCGTTCCCACAGAGACGCATGTCCCGGAGTACACGCCGCCGTCCGTTCCGGCATCCCAGCGTACGGGTTTGCTGACGACGGTGGTCGCGGCTGGTGCACAACTGGTCGTTCAGGCTGCACCGCTTGTACTGCAAGCAGTCGGGCAGTGGCTGCTGCGCCCACGCAGCACGTCCACCGGATCGCGACGCGATTTGAGCTCAACCGGTCGCTCGTCGGGTGGTGGGCGACAGGCTCGCCATCGCCGACGTGGCAGATGGTAAGTAGGTTTGTAGTAGCAACTTCAATCGCTTTTTACTCATAACTAGGAGGTGACATGATGGGACGTGGACGAGGTGGTGATGGTCGTCGTGGCGGCGGCGCTGGCCGGGGGCAGGGACAAGGCCCAGGACGTATGGGAGGCACAGCCGCCGGGCCGGGCGGCCAGTGTGTCTGCCCGGCGTGCGGACATCGCGAGCCGCATGTTGTGGGGGTGCCCTGCACCAGCAAGACTTGCCCCAAGTGTGGCGCGCCGATGACCCGTGGATGACCCTGAAGATTACTTGTGTCGTAGATAACGACAAGCAGCCCGGCAGCAACCTACGGAACGAGCACGGTCTGGCCTTTTGGATTACCGGCGAGTTCGGGTCCGTATTGCTTGACACAGGACAGAGCGGGGCAGTGCTGTTGCACAACCTCGCGGCGCTAGGGTTGGAGACAACAACGCTTAAAGCATTGGTGCTCAGCCACGCGCACTACGATCACAGCGGCGGCCTGCCCGCTCTGGCCAAGTTGCTTCCGTCAGGCTTGCCCCTCTACGCCAACGCTGATCTTTTACGCGAGCGTTTCTCCCGGCGCGATGGGATGCGTCGCGCCGTTGGTATGCCGGTGGATGAACCATGGCTGCACGAGCATTTCACACTACGGCTGGACGATCGCCCGCAGCGAATCATCCCCGGCATATGGACCAGCGGCGCAATCTCCGAGCGCCCTCATCCAGGCGGCTACGCCGCGCACCACGAAATCCGTGCCGGGAGCGGGTACGCGCCTGATCCATACCGCGATGATCTCTCTATAGTCCTCGAAAGCGCCAAGGGACTGGTGGTGGTGTGTGGCTGTTGCCATGCCGGGTTGCTCAACACATTGGAACACGTGCAGCGCCTATTTGCGCCTCCCATCGTTGCTATTTTGGGCGGCACCCATCTGGTCAGCGCCGACGCGGACACCCTGGCTCACATTGCGCGCACCCTTAACACATGGGGAACCCTGCGCCGGATCTACCTCAACCACTGCTCCGGCGAAAATGCCTATCATATCTTGAGCCAAGTGATGGGGAACACTATCGTTCACCCGTGCCCGGCAGGTACAATACTAGATCTGGAGGCAGAACTTTGAAATCTGCTATCGGTGCACACTATGAACCGAAACACTGATACATCAACCTCGTCAGCCGTCAACGTTGAACGTTGGGGCTGGTACTCTATCGGTATAAACGTGGCGCTGATCGGCATTAACTTGCTGGTGGCGCGTGCCTCCGGCAGTCTGGCGGTGGGCGCGGAACTCATTCACAACAGCGTGGACTTGCTTACTGCTATTGCCGTGCTGGTTGGGCTGAAACTGGCAACCCGCAAAACGGCGCAGTTCCCCTATGGCCTTTACAAACTGGAAAACATCATCGCCGTCGGACTGGCGGGGATGACGTTTCTGACCGCATACGAAATCGCTCGCGAAGCGCTCTTCGCTACCGCGCCGCCTCCCACCGTAACGTTCTGGGCGCTGGCGGGGGTCGTGTTGGCCTGGATTATCCCTCTCATCTTCAGCACTTTTGAACTCCGCGCCGGACGCGCGGCCAACTCGCCCGCTTTGATCGCCGACGCTCTGGAATATCGCATCCACGTCTTCACCACGGGCGTTGTCTTTGCTGCACTGGTCGGGCAATGGGTGAATGTGCCACTGGATCGGATCGCCGCGTTGCTCATCGTCATCGCCATTGCCAAGACCGGATGGAACCTGCTCAGCGACGGGATGCGCGTGCTCTTGGATGCCTCGCTAGACGCGGAAACGCTGGTGCAGGTGCGCGAGTTGATCACAGCCGATCCGGCGGTGACGGCGCTGCGCTGGGTGACCGGACACAATGCTGGACGTTTCCGCTTCCTCGAAGCGGAAGTGACGCTGCGCGTGCACGATTTAGAACAAGCCGAAGCTGCTGTGCAACGGATGGATACCGCCATCCGTGCTGCCGTGCCACACATTGAGCGCGTGCTCATACACGCCGCACCCCAAGAGCGCACGCACGTTCGCGTCGCCGTCCCTCTGGAAACGCCGGAGGGTATGCTTAGCTCGCACTTCGGCGAAGCGCCATACTTCGCGCTGGTCACGGTGCGCCTGACCGACGGCGTCGCCACCGAACAGACCGTACTCCTCAACCCACATCAAGGCGAGGAGAAAGCCAAAGGCATCCATGTGGCCGAGTGGTTGGTGACGCAAAAAGCCGATGTGGTGATGTTACGCGAAAATTTGAGCGGCAGAGGTCCGGTCTACGTCTTCGGCGAGTCCGGCATAGAAATGCAGCGTACCGAGGCAACGACATTGGCGGAAGCGCTAACATCGGTTTTGCGCAATGTACAGGGAGCAGATGACGAATCGCAGACAAACCATGCCGCGCTGGTTGAGTAAAGTGCTTTGTCCCACCTTCGTTTTTTTTGTTTCCCTCACAATCCACGACCAGCCGCACGACACTCTTCACAAAGAATGCCCCTTGTCGTTAATCGGCGGCTGTCAGAAATAGACTAAAGCCTTTTTCGGGCGCAGGTCAAATCCTGCGCCCGAGAAAGGCTCTTTACGCTACAGTTCAGGACTGTGCGATAGCCTGCATTGTAGCTGTAACCAGCGGGTAAACTGTAGGCGCCGGTGTAAGTAGGGGATGTGTGGCGACTTGCAGCGTTTCCAGTTGCATGGCTGTCATCCGGTTCTGCAAAGCCAGCGCGATCAGGTTAATGAGTTCTCCAGCTTCTTGCGCCCCGGCGATCTGCCCGCCGAGCAGCACCAGGGAATCCGCGGAGAAAATCAACTTCACCTGGTTCGTTTGAGCGTCCGGCAACGAACCCGGATGCCGGTTCACAGTTTTGGCCTGACCAACGACAATGTCGAAGCCCTCCTCACGCGCACGCCGCTCCGTGAGACCGGCAGAGGCCAATGTGGTTTTACCCAGGCGCGTAGAGAACGTCGCGAGAGTGCCGCGATTATCCCGGATCATCCGCAGACTGTAGAGGTTTGCGCCTGCGATGCGCGCCTCTGCCGAAGCCGTAGAAGCCAACATCACCGGCACCACCTTGCGGGTGAAAAAGTCTTTCTTCTCCGCACAATCGCCTACCGCAAAAATATCAGGCGCCGTCGTGCGCAAATACTCGTCCACCCAGATGCCGCCGCTGTAGCCGATGGTCAGACCGGCGTCTTTGGCCAGCGCCACATTGGGACGTGCACCGATGGAGAAAATGACCAAATCGGCAGGCAATTCGCTGTTATCATCCAGGCGCACACCGCTCGCCTGACCATTGCCTGTAATCTTCATCACCTTGCGCCCGGTGTACAGTTGTACCCCCAATGCTTTTAGTTCCGCCTCGCCCAAAGCACAAAGCTCCGCATCAAATGCCTGCGCCAGGCAGCAGGGAAGCATTTCCACAATGCTGACCTGTTTGCCAGGCAATTGTGCAATTTCCTCGGCAAATTCCACGCCGATGAATCCCCCGCCAATGATGACGATGCGTTGCGCCGAGTGAACGGCCATGAATAGTTCACGCAGATAGGCCGGGTCTTTCTTCACGTAGAAGACACCCTTCTGATCACTGCCAGGAATGGGCAACTGCACCGGCGCAGAGCCAACAGCCAGCACTAGCTTCTCGTAGGTGATTCCTTGCCCGGAGGCAAAAGTCACAGTATGCGCTTCGGGATCCAACTGGGTGGCCTCGTCGAGTCGCAATTGCACCTTTTTTGCTTCCAACCCCGCGTCAGGAATCAGGTTTTTGTCAACACTTCCCAGACGGTTGAAAATATAAGGGATCCCGCAGGGAACAATAGCTCGTTGTACATCCCGCACCAACGTGATGGTTTTTCCAGGATAGTACGCGCGCGCTGTGCCCGCTGCGACCAGACCAGCTGGCCCTCCACCAAGTATCAAAATATTCGTATTCTCCATTGCTCTCTCCTGAATAAGATAATGTGTAATTTACCACACACTGTTAATCATATGCTTTGCGTGTGGCCTCGTCCGCCATTGTAGGGGCAATCAAAGGTTCCCAGGTCGTGTTTTCCCACGTCCCCAGACGCGCGTGCATGTCCAGGTATTTCGCGGGAATTGGATGCGTGCCGACCACAACTTGTACCTCATAGCGCATTTCCAAAAAATCTTTAAAGGTCTGAATGTACGGGCAGGGCGGGTAACCTACCACCAGTCCCGTCGCCAGGTGGATGACCTGCGCGCCGTTTTTGACCATCTCATCTCCTGCATATTCGATGTTGCCCCCCGGACAACCATCGCAGGTGGTGTAGCCCACCAGTTCAACCTCTTTGCCGGCGTAGATGCTAAATGCACCCTCGCGATTCCGCATAGCTCGCAAACACTTGCCACCCGCGCAACGCCGGTAACGGTCGCAGATAATGATGCCGATTTTCACACTGCCGCTCACAATGCCTCCTTTGTTTGTTTCAACTGTAGGTGATTTATGGACGATGCTCTCAGGCTGGCTTGAGGTCCAACACAGGCGTGCCGTCGATTGCATCCAAACCCCGCACGCGCAGCACGTTTCCTTCCATAGCCACCAGGTCCACCACGGTGACGCCGACGGGGTTGGGGCGGCGCGGGCTGCGCAGGGCAAACACCCCGCGCCGAGGGCGGCTTCTATCGCCTCGGGGGTGCTGGAGCAGGTCAAAGCCCCGGGAGCGGTGAAAGCAAAAGACAACCATCACCCGATGGCCCGGTTCCAACCCCTTCAATCCCGCTGCCAGGGATGAATCGATGACGACCCGCGACTCGGCGGCCCGTATCTCGGACGGCGATACCGGCTCGTCGAATTCGTTCTCCACGTGACCGATCGCTTGGTAGACAATCGCACGTCCTTCAACGGTGGCTCTTTCCAGGTGTGTATCATCCATCATTCCCTCTCATCTCAACCAATCAGAAACCTGGATCACGGCGTTGGGTTGTTCTAGCTTGCCCTGCCTGGCCCGGATGAGGGCCTCCGGCAGCTCCTCGAAGGGGAACAGGCTGGTGCCCATCTCCAGTTCCAGCCGGTCGACGATCTCAAAGAACCCCTCGGCGTCGGACCGCTTCAGGTTGTACAGCGTCCTGATGTCGCGTCCCCACAGGTTCTCGCTATAGTTTTCGATCCGGATGGGGGAGGCGCTCACGGGCGCCATCACCAGCACGCCGCCCCTCCGCAACTGCGAGAGGATCGGCTCGACCAGGTTTCCCGCCGGGGGGAAGAGGATCGCCGCATCCAGCTTGCAGGGCATCTCCTCTTTGGCGGCGTCCGCGGTCCACCGGGCGCCCTCTCTCCGCGCGGCCTCGATGTTCTTCCGGGAGCGGGTGCTCACATAGACCTCGATCCCCAGGTGCCGGGCGACCTTGAGCACGGTGTAGGCCGTGGGGCCAAATCCGTACAGGCCCAGCTTGTCCCCCTCCCGCGCCCCCGCGAGCTTGAAGGCCGCGTACCCCGCGATGCCGGGGCACATCAGCGGGGCGATCTCGACGGGCGACATCTGAACGTCGTCCAGGGGCAGGGCGTACGCCGCCGGCGCCGTCACGTATTCCGCGTAGCCGCCGTCCACGTCCCAGCCCGTGCACTTGATCTGCGGACAATAGTTCTCCCGCTGCGACCGGCAGTACTTGCACTGCCCGCAGGCGCTGTGCAGCCAGTACACACCGGCCCGATCCCCGGCGTGGAAGCGCTCGACCTTTTCCCCTACCTCGTCCACGACTCCCACGATCTCGTGTCCCAGGATGACGGGCGATTTGCGCAGCGGCAGGTCCCCCTCGGCGATGTGGATATCCGTCCGGCACACCCCGCAGACGAGGACCCTCAGCCGCACCTCGTCATCCTCGGGGTGGGGTGTGGGCGCCTCCACCAGCTTTAACGGCCACTCCTCCACGCTCGCCTGCTTTTCGAGTATCCACGCTTTCATCGTCGCTCGCTCCTATATCACTTGCACGCCTGCGTAGCGCTCCCGGAGCGCTTCGCTCAGGCCGCGTCGAATCGCCTTCATCGCTGCGGGCAAATAGTCCAGGATGTCCTGGGCGGTGATGCCGTCCTCTCCTTTGTCCTGGGCCGCCAGGTCGCCGGCCAGCCCGTGTACGAACACGCCCTGCCTGACGGCGATCTCTAGTGGCAGTCCCAGGCCGAACATGGCGGCGATGGTGCCCGTCAGCACGTCACCCGATCCCGCCGTGGCCATGCCGGGATTCCCGCTGGTGTTGACGAACACGCGCCCATCGGGATGGCCGATCAGCGAGTGGGCGCCCTTGAGGACGATGGTGGCGTTCAGCTCGGCGGCCGTGCGCTGCAGGACGCCGAGCTTGTCCTCGTCTATCTCGCGCACGCTCGTCCCGGTGATGCGGGACATCTCGCCCAGGTGCGGGGTGAGGATGGTCGCCGCCTGCCGCCCCTTGACGACCCCCAAATCCTCGCACACGGCCGTGATGCCGTCGCCGTCGATGAGGAGCGGTCTGTCGATCTCTGCGGTCAGCTCGCGGGCCAGGCGCTGGGTTTCCGGGTCCAGCGATAGGCCTGGGCCGACGACGGCCATGTCCATCCCCTCGGCAAGCGCCAGCAGGGCGGGCTTGTTCTGCAGGGCAATGCTGCCCGCCTCGGTCTCGGCCTGGGGGTGAAAGACGATCTCGCTGCCCTTGCTGCCGATGAAGGGCACGATGGAGTGGGGCGCGGCCAGGCGGGAATAACCGCCGCCCGCCTTGAGAAAGGACGAGGCGGAGAAATAGGGCGCTCCAAAGTAACCGGCTGCGCCGGCGACGAACAGCACCTCGCCGAAATCGCCCTTGTGGCCGTTCTTGTCCCTGGGCGGGATCTCGACCGGCGGGCTGATCTCGATCTTGAGCGCGTCCGCGTCGTATAGGCTCGGCGGGAACGAGATGTGCGAGACGTACAGCTTCCCGCCCAGGTCGTATCCCGGAAAGAGCATATTGCCGACCTTGGGCAGGCCGAAGGTGACGGTGACGTCCGCCCGCACCGCCGCGCCCATCGCCTTGCCCGTGTCGCCGTGGACGCCGGAGGGGATGTCGACGCTGAACACCGCCTTGCCGCTGCCGTTGATCCGCTCGATGACGTCGCGATACAGGCCCGTGACCTCGCGGGTGAGGCCCGTGCCCAGGATGGCGTCCACGATGCAGTCGCAGCGGGCGATTTCCGCCTGTGCCTCCTCGGCGGATTCGATCTGCCGCACCTCGATGGGCAGCCGGGAGGCGATGTCGAAGTGGGTCTTTGCCGCTCCCTTGAACTTGACCGGGTCGCCCAGGATAAAGACCGTGACCGCGCCGCCGGCGGAGTGGATCTTGCGCGCCACGACGAGGCCGTCCCCGCCGTTGTTGCCCAGCCCGCAAAAGACCACGAACCGCTTGCCCGCGATACCGAACTCGTCCAGCAGCGCAAAGTACACCGCCTGGCCCGCGTTCTCCATCAGAAGCTCGGCCGCGATGCCGAACGCCTCGATCGCTTTTCGATCCAATTCCCGCATCTCGGATACTGTGCTGACTTTCATACCTTGTCCTCCCGCCATGATTGTACCTCATTTGGTGTTAGAAGCCCAGCAATCGCCCTCCTAGATCACCAGGAACGTGATCGCGCTAGCTGTCGCAGCAGCACCAGGATCCCCTCAACATGCACAATGCCGCCTCACGCCCCCACAGACACATAATCGCGATAGCCGCGCGTATCGGCGTCGCCGCGCGCGTAGGCTTCGTGCCAACCCTTGGCTACCGGCATCTCTTCGTACAACTGTTCGCGTCGAGCTTCAAGCAGGCGCCGAGGACGCTCCAGGAAATCCGCTGCACAGATCACGCGATGGCCCGCCTCGGACGACAGGCGATCCAGCCAGGGAAGCCCCTCCTCGCTGCGCAACAGGTGATGGTCGAGGATCAATGTGTCCACCTGACGGGCTAGCCGCAGCGCGTTCTCCCAGGCCATATCTCGGTGCTTTCACGAGAACCATGCAAGATAAAGCGGCGGTCCGCCAGCCAGCACGATGTCCGGTTGCCAGTCTAGTATAAACGAAACGGCCTTGCCATCGAGAAGTTGGATGTCCGATGCGTGCACGAAAACCGCATCCCCCCACTCGATGCGGGTCATCATCACCGTTCCAAGCCTGGTGTTCGGTCTCCCGTGCGGCACAGGCAGGGAGAAGGTCAGCGCCCCATCTGCCTGCCCTTCGGCGTTTGGAAGCTCCCTGCCCAACACCGTGCCCAGAGATTCCCTGCGGCGCAGCATGTTGTCCGAAAGACCTTGCGGTCCTTTGGTCCAGAGCTGAGCCGTTCGGCACGCGGGCGCGGCCTGTTGAGCCTTGAGCTGATAAGGGTTCGCGTCCGGCAAGAGGACGTGATCCCCGTGGAAGTGGCTCATCACCACATCGGTAGCGTCCTTCAACTCTGACAGTATCCTCCAGCGCACCTGCTCTCCAACTGCCACCTGTGCCGGATGGGGAAGCAGCCCGTGGCACCGGTAGCCCAGCGCTAACCCGGGATCGATGATGATCTTGCGGTTCTCAACCTCCGCCACGCAGCAGAGGCCACGCACGCCTAATGATTCGGTTCCGATGAACCTAATGTGCATCTCTAGTTCCTATGACTGAAGACGCTTCCGCGGACAGGCAGTCCAGCAAGCAATCTATGAGCCTTTGGACAGGATGATTCCGACAGCTGCCAGCACCCCGGCAGCCAGCGCAAGGACACTATATCTCTTTTGCTCCTGCTCGACTGCGGGCAGCAGGTGGGAAGCGCCTACGTAGACCAGTGCGCCGGCAGAGATGGCCAGCAGTATGCCCAGGGTAGGCCGACTGATCGTGTTGATGAAGGGATACGACACCAACGTGCCCAACGGAGTGGATATAGCTGCCGCCAGGAAAGCGTACAGGGTTGATTTTTTCCGGCTAAAGCCTCCCCGCTCCAGAAGCACAAACGTGACAATGCCTTCAGGGAATTCGTGGAGCACCATTCCGATAGCAGCTAACACGCCCGTGAGGATGCTGACGTTGAAGGTCACTGTATAGATGACCCCGTCGATGAAGGAGTGAAAGCCAATTCCCAGCATGGGTATGAGACCCATAGCATAATTTGTGCAATCATACTCGTGACAGACGTAGAGCTTCACGAGGCGGTTGGACAGGTAGATTCCCAGAAATCCCACCAACAGAAACACAGGGGCAGTCGCATTCATCTCAAAGGACTTGGGGATGATGTGCATGAACGAGACAGAGATCAACACACCTGCCGCGAAGCTCATAAAGTAGGCCGAATGCTCTCTGCCCCAGCGCTCGTACTTGCTGATAATGTAGATGCCAATCGTTGTGACCGCACACGCCAAAAAACTGGTCAATATCACCGCTACAAACCCATTGGTAAACATTGAAATCCTCCTTGCGGCTCAAACTCTGCCGGAAATTCGTACAACTTTAGCGGAAGAACGCCTGTCCCTGGAATGTGAAAGCGTCTCCCGCCTTGGCCACGCAGCACGGACGCATGGGCGGCAAGGCATCTTCCGGGCCGAAATAGCGCGCTTCCACAATCTCTTCCAAATCCGGGCGAAGTTCCCCGCCTACCACCCGGCATTCAAAGAAAAGCGTCACAGGCTGTACCTGATCGCCGTTGGGATAGGCAAAGGCATACTCTGGACTGGTGTAGGCGCCGATGAGCGTCACCGGCTCGACCTCCAATCCGATCTCCTCGCGCACCTCGCGCTTGACCGCATCCGCCGCTCCTTCGCCCGGTTTGATCATCCCGCCGGGGAAGCTCCACAGGTTGTCCCCATCGGTGCGTCGCAGCAGCAAGATGCGCCCTTCTGCATCGCGGATGCACGCGCCTGCGGCGGGAGTCAACAAAAGAGCATGCCCGACACACTTGCGGATATTGGCGAGATGCCCCGGCGCCTTTTGTCCACCGGCAAGGGCTTTGTGCAGCGTATCGATCGCCAGCTTCGCACAATGGAGTTTGGCCTTGGGCAGGCCGCCCAGGGCGTCACTCAGCGCCTCGGGGCGGATCTCCGCGGCTTCTTTGAGAGATAGCCCGTGCGCCATCGTGCAAAGCAGATTGGCACAGGCGATAGCCGATTCGTGGCCGTCGGTCATAAACGCTGCCTCTTTGACCCTGCCGTTGTCCAGACGCAGGTAGATTTCCATCGTGTCGCCGCAACAGCCGTGGATGATCCCCACCGCATCTGGGTCAGACATGCGACGCATGTGCTTGGGGGTGGTCGCCTCTTCAATGATTCTGGCTGAGTAAGTCACCGATTGTGTTTTTTCTTCAGGTTTCATAGTGAATTGATTTCCTCAACTATCTCGCTAAAAGCCCAGCAGTCGCCCTCCCTGGTACACCAGGAACGTGATCGCGCTGGCCATGGTCAGCGGCACCACAAGCCCCATCAACGTCCATTTGAGGCTGCGGGTCTCCTTCCACGTGGCCCACACCGTGACCAGGCAGGGCAGGTAGAGCATAAAAAAGACCATGAACGTGTATGACGAAAGTGGCGTCCATGCCAGGGGTAGATAGCTCAACACCTGCTCCGACTCCACCAAGGTGGTTTGTAGCCCATAGGTCATGGCCAGGGCTGGGACAATGATCTCCTTGGCCGGCAGGGTAAAGAGCAGCGCGGTGAGCATCTCGCCCGTCAGCCCGAAGGGTCGACCCAGCGGCGCCAGCGTGCGCACCAGCCAGCCGACGGCCGTTTGCTCGAAGGGAGCGCCGGGAGGGAGGTTGCCCAGGAGCCAGATGAGGAGCGAAGCAGGCCCGGCGAACTGGATCGCCCGCCACATCGTGTGCGCCACCCGGTCCACCAGCGCCCGCCACGCCACCTGCGCCCATTTGGGCCGGCGATAGGCGGGCATCTCCAACACGAAGCCCCCAGGCTCCCCGCGGAAAAGTGTTTTGTTCAGGATCAAGGTCGCCAGCGAGGCTGCCCCCAGACTGAGGAAGACCAGGGAGAGCATCACCGGCAGCGCCCGGTCGCCGAAGAGGGCGATCACCAGGGCGATGCCCGCGCCATAGCCTCCGCTGCAAATGATCAGGGGGCTGGTCAGGATGGATACCAATTGGATCTTCTTGTTCTCGATGATGCGCGAGGCCATGATGCCGGTCACGTTGCAGCCAAACGCCATGCCCCACGTGAGTGTCTGCTTGCCCTGGGATCCCAAAACCTGCATGGGACGGTCCAGGTTGAAGGCGACGCGGGGTAAAAGGCCCAGGTCCTCGAGCAGAGCGAAAGCCGTGAAGAGGATGATCATAGGGGGCAACATGACGGTAATCACCGTCCCCACGCCGACGAGGAAGCCATCGACCAGGGCGCCGGTCACCCACCAGGGGACCTGAAGGCTTGTCAGCCATGTTCGGATGGCCGGGATCAGCCAGGAGAAGAGCGCGTCCAGCCAGCCTCCGGCGATCTCGGCCCCGTTGATGGTAATCCAGAATATGACGAGGAACAGCGCCAGCGTGATAGGCCACGACCAGATCTTGTGCGTGACGATACGGTCAATGCGCTCGGTCAGGCTCTCCGCCTCCGGGTGCAAGCGGTGGGCGATCCGATGCACGACATCGTGGGCGAACACGTAGCGGCGGCGGATGATCTCGACTTTGGCATCGGGCCGGATTGCTTCGCGCAGGCGCACGGCCCGTCCCAGGAGCGCCTGCAGTGCCTCAACCGAGGCGGATGGAGCGGCCGGCCCCAGAACGGCCGGCTCCCCCTGCTTGAAGGCCTCGACGATCTCGGGGTCATCCTCCAGGAGCTTGAGCGCCACCCAGCGGTTCCGTTCCTCATTCTCAAGGCCCAGGTGGCCCAGATCGTCCTGCAAGGTCTGGATGTAGCCCTCGACGGTCACACCATAGTCCACCGAGACCGGCCGAGTTTCTCGACGTCCCTCGGCCACCGCCACGATGGCCGCCACCAGTTCCGGGAGGCCCTCTTCCTCCGTGGCCACGGTCGGCACCACCGGTATCCCCAGGGCCTCCTCCAGGGCCTCGACATCGATCTCCCATCCCTGCCGCCGGACTTCATCCATCAAGTTGAGGGCCACCACGACCTTATCGGTCAGCTCCAAGATTTGCAGGACCAGGTTGAGGTTGCGCTCCAGGCAAGTCGCATCCACGACGCTCACCACCACGTCCGGCTCGCCGGAGACGATGTAGTCGCGCGCAATCACCTCCTCGGGCGACTGCGCCGCCAGGCTGTAAGTTCCGGGAAGGTCCACCAGGCGAATCTCTCGTCCCTGGTGCTGAAAGACCCCCTCGGCTCGCTCGACGGTCTTGCCCGGCCAATTGCCGACGTGCTGGCGGCTGCCGGTGAGCGCGTTAAAGATGGCGCTTTTGCCCACGTTGGGGTTGCCAGCCATACCCACGACAATGCATTGCTCAGGCATTTCCAAATTCCTCCACCAGGATGGTGCTGGCATCCTCTTTGCGCAGCGCGACCGAGGTTTCCTTGACACGGTACTCCACAGGATCGCCAAGGGGCGCTTTGCGGATCACGACGACTTCCGCGCCGGGCACAAAGCCCATGTCCAACATACGACGCTGATGCCTGCCGCCGCCCTGGACTTCCGCTACCCGCGCGCGACTGCCGACCAGCAGTTCCCCCAGCGGCACCGGCAAGGCCGGCGCGGGGACAACGAAGATGCCCTGGGCAGCGGCATTTGCCAGGGGGATAAGGTTACCCTTCGCTTTCACCCGCAAGCACGTGGCTTCCCGCTCTTTAACTTCTATCTCCACGCCCGGCTCCAGCCCCAGGGCCACCAACTGGGCCAGCAATTCCGAGGGGTCTTCATCAAGCTGGATGATGCGCAGGCGGGCGCCCGGCGACCCCTCGTCCAACAGGGAACGTGCGGAGAGCACTGGGAGATGTCCATCAGGGGCCGGGATGATGTGCCCGTGTGGATCCCAGGCCGGATGCTCAAGCGCAGCGTCCAGGCTATCAATTTCTTCCGAGGTCATATCGTGTTCGCGGCAGTGCGCTTCAGCGTGGACTGCATCCAACGCCATTCCCTCGCGGTCAACCAGATAACGCTCCCACAACCGGTGGGCGCGGACCAACTCCCTGGCGCGGCATCGGCCCTCATCCGTTAAACGCAGGCTGTCCTCAGAGACTTGTTCGACCCATTCGAAGGCACCCAAGGCGGTGATTTCTTTCCTGAGCAGGGATTCAGCAAGGTGCATGGCGCGCGATAGTTCCGCTACGGGTACAGGACTCATGCGCGACTCAAGGGTGTAAACGAGTTTAAGCAAGTCTTCAGCCTCTTTTCGCGGGAGCAGAGTCGGAGATAGGGTTGGGTGAACTTGCGACCGCGCTTTCCGATAACGTGCCCACGTCCAGAGCCAGAGAAGTGCAAATAAGGCCGAAACACCCGGCCATATCCAATCAGACAAAGGCAGCATTTTACCACTCCTTGTGCAAAGGGCGCCCCTGACAACATTGCTGATAGGACGTCAAACTGATTGTTGCCCGGGCCATCCTGAAACCCTCACAAACGTGTTATTGGCGACAACGGCACACGCACCAATTGACCGTTCTCGTCTTCGCGCATGTGGTACAGATTCTCCAGGCTTTTGGCGCGATCAAT
>JBNGDO010000089.1:0-20659 GCA_049975385.1 Anaerolineae bacterium
GGTCGCGCCCGCCCCCAAACCCCCACCCAAATTTCTAAAAAGACACCGTCGGTTGGTCCGCCAAACGCGCGTAGCTGCTGTGCGTTTCAGGCGAGCAACCCTTCCAGGGCGACCGAGAGCTTGGGTGCCGGTATGCCGTTGAGGAGCGCCCGGTTCGCACCGGCTGCTTCCGCCTGGCGATAGTGTTGCACCGTCTCGGAGAGTACGACGCAGCGGATGGCCGGACGCCGGGCTTTGAGTTGGGTCAGTATCGTCCACGCTTCCTCGCCGGGCAGGTTCGAATCCACCAGCACCAGCGCGGGCGATTTGGCCTCGACCATTTGGAGCGCCGTCGCTGCCGTGTGTGCCTGTTCGACCGCCGCGACCTGCGGCAGCGATTGCAGCAGGGTGACGAGGCTGTCTCGCAGTGGACCGGGCTTAGCAACGACCAGAACGGCCATCGGTGCTCCCATAGCGTTTATCCTTCAACAATGCGTTACTTCTCATACCGATATTATCATAACGCAGTCCGCCGGAGGCGCATCGGTCATAAGGCCGGTTTTGTGGCGCGACAAAAGACAGATTTTTGCGGGGAGGGAGTACGTCAAATGACGTAGTTTCGAGCATAAGAAAGAACCCTGGCAAGCAGAAAGGGCAGCATTTACCGAGATGTTTACCCGAATACACGTTATTTTTGACATGGCCCAGAAGCCAGTCTATACTGTAGATATACTTTTTACCTTGCATCTGTTGGACAGCGCACTCCAGCCGTATCGAAAGGAGGTTTAGGGATGAAGATTCGGTTCTCGCTTGTGTTTGCCTTGAGCGGAAGTCTGTTGTTATTCTTGCTACTAAACCAACCTATCTGCAGCGATGCCATTCAACCAAAAGCAACAGTTCCCTCTTCGACTTACTACAGTTCAAATTCAGATCTCCCCATAGTGGAATTCGTGAGCAGTTTTGGGGGTGTGATCAATGCAATCGCCATCAGTGATACGACAGTCTATGTCGGCGAAGGCGCATCATTGGTAGTATTGGATGTCAGCAACCCACTTCAACCCTCACGACGGTCACAATTGCCGTTACCTGACTTGGTTGGAAATATACAGGTCGTTGGTAACATTGTGTATGTCGCCAATCGTTATAGTGGATTACAAATTGTCGATGTAGCTGATCCGGCCAATCCTACGCTGCTTGGAAACTACGATACCCCTGGTGTGGCAATCGAGGTGCTTGTTGCGAACGAGCGTGCTTATATTGCCGATGGTGACAGTGGTGTGCAGATTGTTGATGTAAGTGACGTTACCACGCCACAATGGATTGGGGCTTACAAGATAAATGGATCCGCTTACACCGTTCAACTGGTGAACGATGTGCTTTATCTGGGCGATCCTAACCAAGGACTATTCATTCTCGATGTCGGTGACCCGGCGACTCCGGTGCTGGTAAACCATCTGCCACAGATGATCATCCTTGATATTCAAGTTTCAGGCGGCTTTGTTTATCTGGCTGGACAGGGATTGAGAATCTTCGAAATGAGCAATCCAATAAGCCCCACGCTTGTGTGTGATTATTATCACGGCGTAGAAAGCGCCACAGGTGTGCAAGTAAACGAGGGATTGGCATACGTTATCACGTATGGCACATTGACAGTCATTGATGTAAGCGAGCCAAGTTCACCAATTGAGCTGGACAGTGTTACCGTAAGCAGTCCCACAGACCTCGCAATCGACAAAAACTTTGTATACGTCGCTGAGTATAAAGGGAACGTTCGCATAATCGACGTGAGTGAGAGCACCGCGATTTTGCCCTCTGGTCAATATTCTACGCTGGGTGGAGCCTCTGCAATACAAGTTGTCGGCAACATCGCGTATCTCTCCGATCACCAGGGGCTGCATATTGTCGACATCGCTGATCCAGCGCATCCCATTCACGTGACACGAGCAGAAGATTCAAGGGGCGCTTCCGATCTCGCGGTTAAGGAGGAATTTGTGTATCTAGGAACGAATACCCAAGGTATGCAAATCTTTGATGTGAGCACGCCCCTCAGCCCGACATTCGTCGGCAGTTATCCAAGGAACGTTACCGAAATAGAACTACGCGATGACTTGGCATACATTGTTGGTAATGGCAGTTTAGAAATTCTCGATATAAGTGACCCTCTCAGCCCGACCCTGCTTGGCTCGCATCTTGGTGTACACGATCTGGATGTAGTCGGTACTCGTGTCTACGGTCTTGACCAGACAGGCTTCGTGATCGTTGACGTCTCCGATCCGGCAGTGCCTGAGTTGCTTGGACGTTACACGCTCCCCATCTCTTTTACCAAACCCACGGGAATAGCTGCGCTCGGAAACTTCGTATATCTTACGGTTGACTTTGACGGAGGCTTGTATATCGTCGATGTGAGTGATCCTAACAGTCCGATGCTAAAGGGTATGTATACTACTTACACCGGAGCCATACAAATCGCGGGTGATTACGCATTTAGCACCAGTGGAACTGGACTTAGAAATATTCACATCTTTGATGTCAGCAACCCAGCCATTTTGAAACCTCGATCCGTCTACACACTTCCCAGTCAATTCGAAGACTTGCACTTGACCGATGATCTCCTCTTTATCGCTGACGGGAGTGGCGGGTTGCAGATTTTGCGTATCCACCCGGATCGATTCCCTCCTGACATATTTTTACCGCTGGTGCTCAAGAATTCTGGGTAATCGCGGCGCGCTTTCGCACTACCGGCACGGACGCTGCGTCTTTTCAATTCGTGCAGCCCAGCCGCCGCCATTGGAGAGATGGATTTCCAGGCGATCGCCGGACGTGACGGCGATGACTTTCTTCTTGTAGTCGGTGGCTTCACGGTCGGCATTGACGCCATCTTTGAAGACGATGGCCTGGTAGTGGCCTTCTCCCAGGAAGGAGAGGTCCAACGTCAGGTCCCGCGCTTCCCAGTTGGTCATCGCGCCCACGTACCAGGTTTCGTCCTTTTGGCGCGCGATGGCGACGTACTCACCCACTTTGCCATCCAGGGGAACCGTTTCGTCGAAGACGGTCGGAACGCTGGTGATGAAGTCCGTACATTCCTGCTCGCGCATGTACAGCGTCGGGCTGTCGGACAGCATTTGGATGGGGACTTCAAAAACGACGTACTGCGCCAACTGGTGGCAGCGCGTGCCCTTGCTCATAGGGGCGTGGTTGCGCGCTTTGAAATCGGCCTGGGTCGCGTTGATCATCGCGCCGGAGGTGTAGTCCATCGGACCGGCCATGTTGCGGGTGTACGGGATCGTGACGGCGTAACGGGGTGCGTCCATGTCGGCCCATTTGAAGTTCTCCATCCCGTAGACGCCTTCGTAGCCCACCACGTTGGGGTAGGTGCGCTGGAGGCCGGTCGGCTTGAAAACCCCGTGGTAATCCACCATCAGGCGATATTTCGCAGCCAGTTTGGCGATTTCGTAGGTCGAGGCCACTGCGATTTGATCGTCCCGGTCGATAAAGTCGATCTTCCACCCCTTGACGCCCAGCGCGGCGTACTTGGGGAACACCTCGTGCATCTGCTGTGTGATGGCGTACCAGGTGGCCCAGAGGATGACGCCGATGCCCTTTTCCTTGCCATAGGCCACGATTTCCGGCACGTTGACGTTGGGGTTGAGTTTGGTGAGATCGAGTCCGGCAGACCACCCCGCATCGATGATGATGTATTTGGCCTTGTTCGCCGCCGCGAAATCGATGTAATACTTGAAGGTCGGCGTGTTCATGCCGGCCCGGAAATCCACGTGGGTGATGTTGTAATCGTCCCACCAATCCCACGCCACCTGGCCGGGGACGATCCAGGACGCGTCGTCGATCCGCGGTGGGGAAGCCAGCTTTTGGACGATATCGTTATTCAGCAAATCTTTGTCGGCCTCGCTGATGGCGATGACGCGCCAGGGAAGCGTGCGCGTGCCCTGGATTTTGGCGATGTAATCGGCACGCTTGGTGGGGATGACGTTGATGCCGCCAAAGCCACCCAATCGTGTCTCCAAAGGATAAGGGGCATACACACCCTGAAGCCCGATCCCGCTCTGATTGAGGTTTAGATACATGCCGGGGTAGTCTTCCAGGTCGGCCTCCAGGATGACGACTTTCTTGCCATTTCCCACATCCACCAGCAAGGGCAAAATCGCCAGCGAGCCGGGGGTGAATTCCGACAGCTTTTGCTCGGTATAGGGGGATTCAAAAGAGGAAACGAAAATCTGACCCTCTCGGTAGTCCCTCAAGTACGGGATGAAGGCGTGATGATCGGCGGTGAAATTGAAGTTGGCCTCTTCATTGGTGATGACAAGTTCGCCCGGCCTTTGGACGAAGAACCGGTAGGCGACCGCGTCGTCGTAAACGCGGAATTCGACGCCAAAATCCTCTTCGAAATGGAGGACCAGGTGTGTGTAGCGATCCTTGACGACGGCCCGGCGGAAGTTGATGGCTTTGAATTCCGTATCGACGTCTCTGGTTTCGCGCGATTTCACCCCGGCAAGGTCGCCCAGCACTTCGCCACCTTCGAGGTGGAGCGCCATAGACGACGGCTTGATAATCGGTTCGCCCTTGTGCTGAATCGACCAGCGCAATTTATCTCTGGCCTCTACCTGCAAGACGATGGTTTCATCCGGTGATTTGACCGCATAGCTCTGGTATTTCCGTGGTGATATGGTTTTGCTCATCTCAAGTTCTCCTTTTCGTTCTCATTTCTCCGGCTCGTTTTCGAGGTTGACCAGCCCCTCGCGCAGGGCGTAGAGCGCGGCCTGGGTGCGATTTGCCACGTGGAGCTTGCGCAGGATGTTGCTGACGTGGGTGCGTGCGGTGCGCTCGCTGATGAAGAGTGTTTTGGCGATGTCCTCGTTCGCCAGGCCGCGTGCGACCAGCTTGAGGACATCGGCTTCGCGTTCGGTCAAGGGCTCGGCGGTGGGAGGTAGATCGGAAGAACGCTGGAGTTCTTGCATCACCTTACGGGCGATGGCGGGGTGCATCGAGGGCAAGCCCTGGCACACGTCGCGGATGGCGCGCAGCAGTTCTTGCGGTGCGGTGTCTTTGAGCAGATAGCCCGACGCGCCGGCTTTGATCGCCGGAAAGACTTTGTCATCTTCGGCGAAGCTGGTAAGCACCAGGATGCGCGCGTCTGGGAATTCCTGTTTGATCTCGCCGATGGCTTCGATGCCGCCCTTGCGCGGCATAACCAGGTCCATCAGGATGATGTCGGGGTGCAACTCGCGCGCTCGCGCGACCACTTCGACGCCGTCGGCGGCTTCGCCGACCAGTTCCATACCCGCTTCGGTGGCAATCAGCCAGCGCAGCCCCTCGCGCACGATGGCGTGGTCGTCGGCGATCAAAATGCGAATTGTATCGTTCATTGTTATCCCTCGGTTCCTATATTTACGGTGACGTTGACCGTCGTGCCCTGTCCGGGCACGGAAGTGATGGTCAACGTCCCGCCCAACTTCTCGGCCCGTTCGTGCATACTGCTCAACCCGATACCGCCTTCGGCGCTCACCGTGTCCAGATGCAGCCCTTTGCCGTCGTCGTGGATTTCGAGGGCGATGTATTGCTCGTTTGCTGTAATAGATACGGCAATTGTAGTCGCCGCGGCGTGTTTGAGTGCGTTGTTGAGCGCTTCCTGCGCGATGTGATAAAGTTCTTCTTCCAGACGCGCGGGCAATTCGACGTTTCCGTCGACGGTCAGCGTGGCTTCGATGCCGGCGCGCCGCTCGACCGTGTCCAGGCGTTGTTGGAGCGCGCGGACCAGCCCCACGCGCTTTAGTGCCAGCGGACGCAGTTCGTAGACCAGCAACCGCATCTCCTTGAATGCCTGCTGGCTGATCTCACTAAGCCGCACCAGCGCCTCGTCTGCGCGCCGGAGATCGCCACTTTTCACCAAACGGCGCCCGGCCTCGACCAGCAACGTGAGGCTGTAGAGCAACTGGGTCACGGAGTCGTGCAGGTCGCGGGCGAGCCGGCTGCGTTCCTGGAGGATGGCGGCTTGTTCGGCTTGTAGGCGCAGGCGGGCGTTCTCAATCGCCAGCGCGGCCTGGTTGCCAAAGCTCATCCCCAGCCGGACATCCTCTTGCGAAAACTGGCGCGAATCGGCGTAGTAGAATCCCAGGCTGCCGTAGAATTCTTCTTTGATCACCAGAGGTACGGTGAGCAGCGCGCGGTAATGGTCGACTGTGGCCTGGCGCCACTCACGCACGGCAGTGGCCAGGGCAGTATCCTGCTCTACCGCACTGATGGACTCGGGTTCGCCGGAGTCCAGGTCTGGGATGGCGTAAGGTTGCCGCTCGAACGCAGGCCCGCCCTGTGCGCTGTGGCTCAAAATGCGCCAGGCGTACAATGGCAGGCTTTTGATACCGGAGAACGGTTCTGGCAAGCCAAAGCTGGCTTCGATCAGAATCCGCTGCTCTTCCTGATTCACGCGATAGAGCACGCAGGCACTGGAATCCAGCAGCGCGCACGCTTGTGCCACCAGATAATCCAGGATTTCGCCGATGGGACGGTCGGAGTTGAGCGCCGCCAGGATGTCGCGCAGGCCCTCCGCCACACGCTGCCGCCGCTCGATCTCTTGCGTGCGCGCTCTGACACGTGCCTCCAGTGTGAGGTTGGCGCGTTGTAGCGCTTCCTGCGCGCGCTTGTGCTCCAGCGCGTTGACGAAGATCTCTCCGACGGTCTTGAGCAGGGCGATGGTGTGGTCGGACCAGGTCTTCTGCGTGCGTAGGGCGTCGAACTTAAGGTAGCCCACCACCGCGCCACGGTAGGTCATCGGGATGACGACGAACGATTGGATGCCCTGGGCGCGGCACACGCGCCGTTCGACCTCGGCTTCGGCGGGCAGTGCGGAGAGGTGGGGGACGTTGACCATGGCGCCGCGTGCGACCTGCGCCTGGAGCCAGGGCCATGTCGTTGCGGAGACGGTGTCGAGGGGGCGATTCTGCGCCACGATCTCCGGCGCATTCCAGGCGTGCGTGCAGGTTGCGGAGCGGAGGTCACCCAGGAGGTTTGTATCGCCGGAAAAGAGTACGACGCAACTCCGCTCCACGCGCGTCGCCTGGCTGATGGTGCGCAGGGCGCGGTTGATCTCCCCGTCGATTTCATCGGGCTGCAGGTTGATGAAATTCGTCGATATAGTGGTGATGATATTTTCAAAGATAACGCTTTTTCGCTTGCGATGACGCGCCAAGTCGGGTTTCCTCTCAAACGGATTGACAAATCGTCCTGTATGTGTAAAACGTCATAGGGATGGGGGATTGGTAACTGGGGATTGGGGATTGGTAACTAGGGGACTAGGGTTAGTATTTCTCCTACTCCCTACTCCCTACTCCCTAATCCCTGATCCCTAATCACTCATTACTCATTACCAAACCAGGAGCCTTTATTATGCCTCTCATTATCGAAAAAGTAAATACGCGCGACAAATCACACGCGCGCCGCTTCGTGTCGCTGCCTTATCGCCTTTATCACCGCCATCCGCAGTGGGTTCCGCCGCTGCGACAGGACATCGCGCTCATGCTCAACCGGGAGAAGCACCCGTTTTACGAACACTCCGATGCCGATTTCTTCGTGGCCGTCCGCGACGGGCAGGCTGTAGGGCGGGTTGCTGTGATCGAAAATCGCCCGTACAACGTTTATCACGGGGTCAGGCAGGCGCAGTTCTACTTGTTTGAGTGTGAAGAAGATCCCGAGGCCGCCGCCGCCCTGTTCGAACACGCTTTTGCCTGGGCCAAAGCGCGTGGGCTGGAGGCTGTCGTCGGTCCTAAAGGGTTTGGCCCGCTTGATGGATACGGACTGCTCGTCGAAGGCTACGAGCATCGCCAGATGATGACGATGATGAATTATAACTATGCCTATTATCCACGCCTTGTAGAGTCTCTGGGGTTCGAAAAGGAAGTGGACTTCGTCTCTTGCTATCTGAATGCGCAGACCTTTCAGTTGCCCGAGCGCGTCCGTCGCATCGCCGAACGGGTGAAAGAGCGCGCCTCTTTAACCGTGATGCCCTTCAAGAACAAAGCGCATCTCCGGCAGTGGATCAAGCCATTAGGCCACGCGTACAATCAGGCCTTTGTCAACAACTGGGAGTATTATCCGCTCAGCGACAATGAGATGAACTTTGTGGTCAACAACATCATTATGGTCGCAGATGCGCGGTTGATCAAGGTCATTATGCACGAGGACGAGATTGTCGGCTTTCTCTTTGGCTTTCCCGACGTATCGGCGGCTTTGCAACGAGCACGGGGGCGGCTTACACCGTGGGCCATCGCCGATCTGTTGCTGGAGATGCGGCGCACGTCGTGGATTGCATTGAACGGCGCTGGTATCCTGCCGGACTTTCAGGGTGTGGGGGGCAACGCGCTGCTCTACGCCGAAATGGAGGACACGCTACGTTCTTACAACTTCGCACACGCCGATCTCACCCAGGTCGCGGAGAGCGCGGTCCAGATGCGCCGCGATTTGGAGAACGTCGGGGGAAAGATGTACAAAAACCACCGGGTCTATCGCAAAGCTATCGACTGATCCAAACACAACTTTCTAAAAGTCTATACGCTTTCAAGGGAATTTCATAGTAACGTTATGGAACGCGGACATCTTGTCCGCATCCGAAAGCGGACGGGACGTCCGCGATCCGATTCACATCGTTGTGATGGACGCACAGTCCGTCACTCCCACAACTTTACGGCGATCAACGTCGGAAAGCGGCAGGTTCCCTTGTCGCCGCTACCCATACCCGAACCGGGATCGATCATGCCTTCCCCCAGCACCGCGTTCTGGAAGACGCCGGTGATCGATTTTTCGCTGCCTCTGGAGTCGATATTGATCAGTTCGACCGCTGTAAAGCCGACGATGTGATAGTAGGACGCGCGTGATGGCCCGCCCGCGGTCATCCAGCCCACAGCCGGCGCTTGACCAGGGAAGGCCTTCTCCATCTCTTTGGATGTATAGACCTCGTCGAAGATGAGCCAGTAGAGGACATCGCCCTTGCGGTAGTTGGCCGCCAATTCGAGCAGGGCTGCAGTCCGCGTGCCGGTATAGCCGTAAATGTAGTCCCCTTCTTTCTCCTCGACGTCCCCGGCAAACAGCGGATAGGGGTAGGGGCACGTTCTGCTCAGCCAGCCTTTCAGGCCGGTTTTCGCCACATCGACGGTACCATCAGGTTTGTATTTGCAGCCGCTTGCGCCAGCTCCACGTCCAAAGGCACGGTCCAAAGGCCCGCCACTCCAATAGGCGTTGTTGTAGACGTGGCTCAGATTCAGCCAGCCATAGAAAGCGCCGGGGCTAAGCTCCTCCGTTTCTGTGATGCCTTTGTCGCTGGGTGGCAGATAACACGATTCGGGATTTCCCCCACGGCAGAACAGGCCATCATCGAAGACGGTGAATTTTTCGCTGGCCTGGAATGTCGCGACGACGGCCTCCGGCACAGCGATGGGGAGGATCGCACTGCGCCCCTCGGTCTGCACGACCGGGCCGATCATCGCCACAGCCTCCGCCGTATTCACCAGGTGCGAGCGTCCCAAAAGACGCATAAAGGTCGCGGTGTCGCTGAACGTCAGCGTGGTCTTGATACCCGTTGCGCCGTGCGGAATGCCGGCGGCCCACCCGACCCGGCCCACGGGACGCAGGTCGGCGTCGACGTACCAGGCATCGATGTTGCCCTCCGGCGAGAAGTGATCGACGCCGTTGTACTGCGCCATGTCGACGATGGCGGAGGCGACGCGGTTGTCGTTGGCGGTATCGGCGCTGGCGCACGTAGAGATGAACTCAGCCAGCACTCCTGCGCCGGCCAGCGCCGCAGCGTCGGCGGCGTTCTGCGTTTGGCGGCGCTCCGCGTAGTACCGCCCGCCATCAATCGCCAGGCCGGCAAAGGCCGCCAACGCCAGCAGCCCAAAGGCCAGTATGAGCAACGCCTGCCCGCGCTCTTTATCCCCTCGTTTCGCTGTCAGCATCGCATATCCCCCCCTTCCGGGAAGCGGTCTCGCTTCCCGGAAGGGCTTGGAGGTTGTTTGTCTAAGCTACTGCCAGAGCTGCACGCCTGTGATGGCAAAGGGGTTACATGCACCGCTACCGCCCGAACCGCCGCCGCTGCCATTGAAGCCCTGGCCCGGCGTAATCTGGCTGTCGCCAACGATCGCGCTCTGGAACTCACCCGACAGTGTGTGGTGCGGTGAGCTTCCGTCAATCAGCACGGCGGCAAAGCCGACGATGTGGTAGAGGTAAGCATGCCCGCCGCCACCCGAGCGCGGCCAGTGCGAACCGCTGAGACTGCCATCCGGTACCGGATTCTGCGGCGCTGTGAAATTGTCGGCCATGTAGTTGCTCATGTAGATGACGTCGAAGATGGGAACGTAGGCAATCGTTCCGCCATAAGTCGACTTCACATCCATCAGTGAGGATTCACGCGAACCGGGGTCGCCGTGGATGAAGTCACCGTCAACGAATCCGGGCGTCCCCGCGAAGATGGGGAAGGGATAGGGACAGTCGGCCTGGCCGTCCTTCGGATTTTTGTCATCCCCGGCCCAGCCTTGCAGCCCATCATCGACAGATTTGTTAGGATCGCTGCCGCAGCCTCTGTTCGGCACATTTTGCTCGAAGGAACGGTTGAGTGAATCATTGGCCGCGAGATGTTGTGTGTTGTAGATGTAGTTCAGGTTCAACCAGCCCCGGTGCGCGTTGGCATTGCTCGGTTCCTCTCCGATACAATCGACGCCATTGGGATCGCGGCAGAAGACGCCACCGCCCCATTGGTTGTTCTTCTCCATCAGGTAGAAGGTCTCACCCGGATCGAGCGCCTGGATCACTTCCAGCGGGACGCCAAGCGGGAGGAGGCCGCCGCCGAATTGCCGTATTGGCCCGGTCATCGCCATGGCATTACCGGGGCCAACGACATGCTCCTGGCCCACGACTTTCAGAAAAGTGGTAGTGTCCGTCGTGACCAATGCAGCTTCGATGCCGGTTGCGCCATTGGGAATGCCAGCACCCCATCCCACACGTCCCAGACGTGTTTCGGAAGCATCGACATACCAGCCCTGAAGTTCTGCATTCTCCGCCAGGGGATCGATGCCGTTATCGCGCGCCATTTTTACCATCTCGGCCGCGATCGCGTTATCCGCATTGACCGGGTCCACGGGATCACACTGATTGATGAAAGTGCCCAACAATCTGGTGCCGGCCAGAGCCACGGCATCGGCGGTGTTTTGCGACTGCCGCCGGGAACTGTACGTTCGCCCGCCGTCAATGGCCAGACCGGCGAACGCTGCCAATGCGATCAGCGCAAAGGCCAATATCACTAATGCTTGTCCTCGTTCTTTTTTCATTTCAAACCTCCTGTATGCTCTATATGTTTAAACAACGATAAGCGACTTGGTTTATTCAACTGACTTTACCTCAACGAAAGGTATTCCTATAATGATATGTACGATGCTATTGCTATCAATTCAAGCTGATGATGGGATGCGTTGCTCTTCCTTGTAGCGTCAATTCACCACCGGGTAAAAGGCTCTGGACAAAAGGTGTGTAGATGTCGAAGAAAAAGTCAACGGTGACGGTAATCGGCTGGCCGACGACAAGCGATGAGGGATAGACAACGCTGACGTCCGACGCCTCGACAGTGACCAGATGGGTCGAGGCTTCGACCGTGCGTTGTTGTATGCCGGCCACATCGTTAGGACGGATCGCTGCGTAGCTTGCGCCCTCATCCGCGGCGTCGTGCAGTGCCACCAGTGTGAAAAATGCACGTCCAAAATCCAGCAGACCGAGCATAATCATGATGATGATTGGCAGCACCAGGGCCACTTCTACCAGGCTCTGTCCACGCCCGGAGCGTTTGTTTTTCTTATGTCTCTTCTGTATCATCTCTATGCCTCCCTCACATTAAAAGCTGCCTATAAGTTGATGGTTCATCTTTCATTTTGAATGGGGTAAAACCGAGCCAGAGTTGGCGTTGATCAATACCTCAAGATAGTCTTGCCTGTCAAAAGCGGCGACGCTCCAGAGGATGTCCCCGTTTTCGTTCGGCCGCAAACGAAAGTCCACCATCGCTTCAGGATGACCCCGCAGAAATTGTTCCCCGCCCGCAGCGCGGAACGAGAGCCAGGCTACCTCGACCCCGTAGGGTGGCAGCGCCGGGATGGACTTGGGCACGTAGCTGAGCTCCAGCGGCGGCACCCAATAGAGCTTCTCGCGGCCTACGACGACGCCGGCCAACTCACGCGTTGTGGGTGAGTAGTAAAAGAACGACCACGTTACCGGCGGTGTCTCTAGCTCGCGTCCGGCAGCGCCGGGCCGCCAGGGTGCCTCGGCACGGATGAGGACGACGTCCTTGGCCCAGGTCCGCGCGCGGGTAACGGCCCGCTGTGCGGATTCCTCCAGCGTCATCTGCGAGTCCTTGGCTTGCCAAAGACTTTGCCTGCCACGTACCGCAGCACTGGTCGGCGCGTTGACGGTATACAGGATGTTGAGCAGGAAGAAAGCCAGCGCCAACAGCAGCGCCATGATCAGCGCCCCCAGCCCCACCCGCGTCAGACGGCTCTTGTTTTCCATCGGGTCGCTCACGCCTTGCGCATCACCAGCGGCAGAAAGATGCGCTTCACGTCAGAGGTGCCGGTGCGATAGTAAAAATCATCAGGTACCCACGTTCCTATCGGAAGAACGAATTCTGCCCATGTCACATGCACTTGCCCTCCATTATCAATTTTAACCGTTGGGAAGATCGAAAGTTTTTCCGAGCTTTCCGAGACATTGATGAGGAACTGCCAGGATTTCCCTTCATCCTGAGAACAGCGCATGATGATATCTTCTATCCCTGGCATCCCAGGCGGTGCATAGAAACCATGCCAAGTTGCGCACAAATGGTTGCCATTTAACGCCAGTGATGATGTGGACCAAGTAGGCTTGTTGTCATTCGCGCGGATAGCTTCACCGTTGATTCTGATGGGGGCAGGATCGCCTAGCTGGATATAGTTAATGTGCTGTTCTTCGGGTTCAGTGATGCTCCCGCTGCCGGGGATCAATTCCGTCCATACAATATGCACTTTCCCCGTTGCCCCCACGGCCACATTAGGCCGGACGGTATATCTTTGGCCGGGCGGTGACACTTGTTGTGGGGTAGTCCAGTTGATGTGTCCTGCCTGCCATAGACCGGAGGCGTACCATATTGTATGGGTGAATGCTGTCGTTTCTTGTTCCCATACCACGTGAAACTGCGTCCCATCGTTATTGACAGCTAACCGCGGCGACCAGATTCCAGCAGGAGTGGTTCCGGCTGGAAGCACCTGAGCGTGGGTGATGATGGCGGTCGGTGGCATCCAAGTCGTCTCAGTAAAGTAGCGATGGGTGTAATACAAATCCCACGGATAGCCGGTTATAGTCACATTGGTTGTCGCCGCGAAAATCATGTGCATCCCCGTGGGGGCAACCACCAGGCCGATTTCGACGTTGCCAAACACCGGGGTGATGATGGTCTGCGCCTGGAGTGTACTAGCATCTCTTTGCATGACGGCGCGGGGAGTGCTGCGCGGATACCGCGCAGCACCCTGCGCCCAAGCTGCAATCACCTCGGTCCCTGAGTAAGCTACCGTTGGATACCAGGCGGCTTGCCCTGAAGCCAGCGTCATTGTCGGTGTGTCCCAATTCCCTTCTTGAGCTTGTGCCAGGAACACACCTCGGGTATCTGCCCCGGCCCAGATCGCTGCCACGCGATCCCCCGGCCCGAGCGCTAGACTGCCTTCGTCCACCACATCCTGGGTATGGGAGATGTTTACCGCCGGTTCAGCGCCGACCCAAGGGCTACCGTTACCACCGGCGGCGCTGATGACAGCGACCAATCCCCCGGCCAGCAAGCAAGCGATCAGGAGCCCTGCGATGCGTTTATTCATTGTTAAGGTACTACCACCAGGTCGATGTTGACGCCGGTCGTGGTTTGCCCGGCGATGACGCCGACCTCGGTGGCTTGCCCGTAATAGAGCGTGTCGGCCAGGCGCAGCTCTCCAACGACGGTGTATGTGCCTTCGGGCACGTTTGTGATGACGTAGTTACCATCGGCATCCGAACGTCCCGAACCGACCATGCGCCCATCCTCAGCGAAAACATAGATACTTACGTTGCTCTGCGGCGGTCCGTTGAGATAGGTCACGCCCTGGATATCGCCAGGTGGCGGCAAGGTTCCTACCGGCGTCGCCGTGGGGAGCGGCGCGGGGTTGCTCACGGTAATCGTGACCGGCAGCAACGCGCTGATGTTGTTCGTCTCGTCTGTCTCGAGGATCTGATCCCACGTATCGACCATCGCTTGCAAGGTGTGGTTGCCCACTTCCTTGAACCCGTTGGGGACGTACATCGTGAAGCTGACGGTGGACCCGGCGGCGATGGCATTGATCGCCACGTAGTCGACGCTACCCTGCGTGGTCAGCACGCCGGTCGGATCGGCGTAGAGATCGACCCAGAAGAGCGAGGACACCATGGTGTCACCGACGTTGCGCACACCGACGGTTACGTAAATCTTCTCGTACGTGCCCAATGGCAGCGGATTCTGCAGGCTGATCCCCGATATTTGCAGGTCCGGGAGGATAGATGGCGTAGGTGTGGGCGTGCCACCAGGGCAGGGGCGCTCAAACGTCGTGGTCTCCGTATCGACTGCGGAACCATTCGCCTTCCGGGCGACGGCGGTGATGAGGTGGGGCGCACCCTCGGTGACGAAAATATCGAACGTGCAGGTGAAGCTCCCCTTGTCCAGCGACGCGACACACACGGCGTTGTCGAGATCATCATCCCAGTAAATGTACATATCCTTGGCCGCAGAGGACCAGTTCGCACCTGTGACCGTGATCGTCGCAAATTGATCGTTGGTGCATGTGGGGTTAACGTCGATGTAGGAATCACTCGGCGTGGCGACCAGCGTCGGCGTGGGCGTCGGCGCTTGCACAACAGCAAGGTCCTGTGTGCCATACCCCTGCACGATCACCGTGTGCCCGGCAACGAGCAGCGGCCAGACGGAGAAGGAGAAGTTGCCGGCAGCATCCACGGAACCGCTGAGTTGGTAGCCGGTTTGCACGATGCGCAACGTGAGCACCTGGTTGGGCTCCGCGGTCCCGCGTACAGTGTTGGTGTTTTCCCACAGGGGTTTCTCGATGATGATAGGCGCCAGAGGAACCGGTGTAGCCGTGGCCGTGGGGGTTTCTGGCGTGGGGGTGACCGTGTTTCCGAATTCATCGGTTGGCTCTTCGGTTGGCTCTTCCGATGGTGTGGGGGTAACCGTGTTTCCGAATTCATCGGTCGGCACGGGCGGCGGCCCACCGCCGGGTGGTGGCTGTGGCGGGGGGATGATTTCTTTCAGACTTTGGATGGTGCGCGCGTTGCGCACATCCACCATGAAATTGTCGGGAATAAAAGGTTCGAAGATTGGGGTGAGGGCGAATATCTGGTACTGCACTTCGACGATGACCCGGTGCCCTACCGCGACATTGTTAGGATCGGTATACTCACTCCCGTCCGGCCCGGTGTCATAGCTGACCGCCACTGAAAGGTTTTCCGGCAGTGTCATCACCATCCTGTCGTTGACGCGCGAGATGATGCCCGCTATGTCAGTAGGGTTGACCATACCGTATCGCGATCCCTCCCGCGCACCATTGGAGACCGTGGCGTAGAGGAGAAAGATGCGTCCAAATTCTATCGTGCCAAGGATCACCAGGAGCAGCAGCGGGAGGATGAGCGCAAACTCTACCAGACCTTGTCCTTTTTGCTTTTTCCGTTTCATCATTACGACCCCCTTTATATCCACTTTATAACCATGTTTAATGATATGAATGCCCTCGAAAGCGTGTGTGTAGCATGGGTTACGGTGCCGGCGTTGGTGAGGCCGTCGGCGTTAATAGCGGTACAGCCGGAACAGTCTGCTCAGGCAACAAGCTCGAATCCGGCGTTGACGTGATTAATTGCTTCAGTTCTTCCGTGATGACGACGCCGCTCAATGGTCCGCCGCTCGGCAACGGCATCTTTTCCGGTGTGCCGGCTTGATAGGCTTCGCGGAAGGTCTCGGGATTCTCCAGTGCCACCATCGCAATGATCTGCGTTTTGAGCAGCAGCGTTTGCATATTGCCTAAAGCGCCAAGGTTCTGCGGCGTAGCCTGTAGTTTCAGCAACTCCAGTTGTTGGCTTTGTTCTCGCGTGTGGTGGATGATGTAGCTGAGCATGTTGGCCATCATCGGTTCGGGCGCCCAGGCGGCTTCCATCAGTGCGGTGCGCAGCATATAGTCCGCGCGATAGAAAATATCAATCGGGATCGCTTGTTGTTTTTCGACCAACGCGCGTACTTCTTCTATCCGTTCCTGGGTCAACGACACGGCCAGGACCACTTTAACCTCAGCTTCGTTCATCGAAGAAAAAAGCTGGTCTTCTGAAGATAGCTTGAGGATGTAAAGCGGATTTCCCGGTAGGGTGCTGCGCGCTGCCGAAACCAATGGCCCGCGGAGAGGGATCAGGATAAGCGCCAACGCGGCAAGAATGCCGGCAAGTCGCCAGAGTGGGTTCAGCCGGCGCTTGGCAGGCGTGCTGCGCTTGCCGGGCGATACTGCTGTGCGCCTGGCACGCTGGATGGCGGCAAACGCTAACACTTGCACACGGCCTTCGCGCAAGCCGGCAGGCGGGCGCGGGACGTCGGCGTAGTGGGCGCTGAGCTGTTGCGCCGTTTCCAAGAGCGGTTTGAGGGTCTCCGCTTGCTCTGGATGATGGCGCAACGTCCCAGTAACATCTCCGGTCTTCTGGAGGTGTTCCAGACTTTCGGTTAACAAAGATTCTGTTACCTGAGTTTTCATCCAATTTCCCCTTAGAACCTATCTAAAAATTCACCACCGACGCACTACAAACCCTTGCAACCACAATTTTCGGATAGAGCCTTATACTTTCCCCGGATCTAGCATTCTTCGTAGTGCTGCAAGAGCGCGATGTTGTAGAGCTTCGATAGCACCGTTCGTTTTTTCCATAACGTCAGCGACTTCTTTTGTCTTCATCTGCTCGCCAAAACGCAGGACGAGCACTTGCTGTTGCTCGGGTGTAAGCTGGTTCAGCGCCGCTTCCAATCCGTGAGTCGCATCCCTGGCATCCTGTTGGGCATCTATGTCGGCGGCTGGATCTGCAATCACGTTCTCTGCATTTGTCGTTTCCAGGTGTGCTTCCAACGGCAACTGGGGCATGTGCTCCTGTTGGCGTGTCTGCTGGCGATAATAGTCGATCACCTGATTGTGAGCGATCCGGTAAAGCCAGGCCCGGAACGACGTGTGCCAGAACTGCTCGGATTGGAGCGCTTGCAGCACCCGCACAAAAACATCGCTTGTTAAATCTTCGGCTAACTGCGCGTCGTGAACGCGCCGGTATAAATAACTGTAAATGCGTGGAGCGTAATGATCGTAAAGCTCGGCGATGGCCTGCTCTTCGTAAGCCTGCGCTCGCTTGAGCAGGACGGATTCACGGGTTTTCATTGCGCTCTCCTACTATTTATGACGTAAAACTAACCAAAACCATACGGGCGATGCAGGTAAAGACTACAAAAGTCTCGGCAGACATCTGCATTTGGCACGTTTTTCGTCCAACGAGACGTTTGGTTAACGCCATCTTACGTGAGACTTTTGTAGTCTGTCCCATTTGCCTTGTCTAAATCATAAACTATGCTATAATTTCGAACGTAGCGGGCGGTTAGCTCAGTTGGTTAGAGCGCTGCGTTGACATCGCAGAGGTCACAAGTTCGAGTCTTGTATCGCCCACAAAGCAGGTCGGTTCGCCCGGCCTGCTTTGTTATTGTACACCAAATGCGCCTTGACAAAATCCCACAACCGGACACAATGCCCCAAAAATGAATCTCAGTAGATCGAAACTGTCAATCAAAGACTACAAAAGTCTCAGCACGTATTAGGTCTTGCAAACCTGTCGTTTAGCGTAGTACTGGCTCAAGCAAGCGCCGCGTGAGACTTCTGTAGTCTGGCGCCAAATTCTGATCTACTGAGTCTTTGCCAAAGGGGTTGTTTATGTCTGGTATGCAAAACATCGTTCGTCGCTTAAGTTGCACTGTATTGTTGGGCGTGTTCCTGCTTGCCGGATGCGCCACGCCCACCGTCGGGCCGACGCCCACGCCCACGCGCACGCCCATTCCCCCCACACCTACACTGACGCCCACGCCCGTCCCGCCATCTCCCACGCCGACGCCCGCTTTCCCGGTGACGGCCGGTTGCGCGCCCGGTGTCCCCGACGAAGCCTGCGACCGGCTGCGCGCCGGTGTTGCTGAAGCCGCTGCCTATTTCGCCTGGACCGACGATGTGGTGAGTGCGGACACGTTGCTGGATATCGCGCCTTTGACCAACGCCGTCCCACTGGGAACGTGGACGTATGCCGTCGTCGCCCCCTTCTTCACCATCGATGACGATGTGACCACGGCCGATGTACGCGCAACGTGGGGCGGAACGCCCGCCGGCCCGTTCGTGGGACGCCCTTTGCTCGTCACCGAAGACACTCGCGACGCACTCGGGACGCTGTGGGGCGCGCCCGCCGAAGGCGCGCTGAACGTCATCACCGCTACAGAGTTGTTGAGCACGGCAGAGCAGATGAATGCCTGGGCCATCGTCCCCTTCGACGCACTCGAACCGCGCTGGAAGGTACTGCGCGTGGATGGCCTTTCGCTGCTGGACAAGGATGCGGATGTGACGGCCTATCCGCTGACCCTTGCACTCTATTGGGGTAGTGCCACCCGGCCTGAAACGCTAGAACTACTGCCGCGCGCCCCCGAAACGTTCACTAATCGCAACCCGGAGTATATAACTATCGTATTGATGACAGGCGTTACGGCGATGGCGCGCGGGACGGGTCAATTGATGGACCGCATGGGCGTCACCTATCCGGCGCAGGACGTGTTGCCCTGGTTTACCGCTGCCGATATCGTCCACATCAGTAACGAGGTTTCTTTCAAGCCGGATTGTGTGACGGAGGGCAGCGGTTCGATGTCGTTTTGTTCTCACGATAGCTATATCGGTCTGTTAGAAGCCGTCAATGCCAGCGTCATCGAATTGACCGGCAACCATCTGGTGGATAAAGGGATCGCGCCGTTGAGTCACACACTGGAGATGTATAAGGAACGCGGCTGGCAGTGGTTCGGTGGCGGCGAGAATTACACCGATGCGCGCCAACCGGCGTTATTCGAAAATGGGCCTAACAAGATTGCTTTCATTGGATGCAACAGCGTTGACAATCCTTACGACTGGGCGACCGATGAGTTGCCAGGCGTGTTCTCGTGCCGCCAGACCGACCGCAAGGCCCTTGATCCCGTCGATCTGGCCTATCTTGAGACGACGATCGCCGATCTGCGCACTCAGGGGTACAATGTGATTTTTACCGTACAAGAGTACGAAACGGAAAGCTATACGCCTTTTGCCGGGCAGATCGAGGATTTCCGCACTTTTGCCGATCTTGGTCCGGTTTATGTGCAAGGTAGCCAGGCGCACCAACCACAGACGATGGAGTTTTACGGCGATACCTTTATCCATTACGGGTTAGGCAATTTCTTCTTCGATCAGATGTGGAACGAGGGACGGCAGGGATTTGTGAACCGGTTGGTCTTCTACGACAATCGTTTTCTAAGTATCCAGTTGTTGCCCACGTGGCTCGAAGAGTATGGTCGACCGCGCCCGATGACAGACGATGATCCCATCGCAGCCGCCAATCGGCGTCAATTCCTGCAAATGATCTTCGACCTGCGCCTGCAATAAGGGATGGTGATTAGGGACTGGGGACTAGGAATTTGGACTTGGTGCAACGTGGCATAACGTCCTGTATAAATAGCAAGGCTCGAAGGGGATCGTTAGATCCCCGCTAAGTGCATAGGGATGGGGATCTGGCGATCCCCTTGAAGCGTAGGGGGGGACTAGAGATTGGGAGTTTCGAGTCTCCTAATCACGAATCACTAATCCCCAATCCCTATCTTTGGAGGAAATAACATGGGTTTGAATACAATCATCAGTGTGCTTGACGTACTGTTTGGCCTGTTGGGCCTGATCCTGATCGTGCGCATCGTGCTGCACCTGTTTCGCGTCTCACCGCAGAATCCAGTGATGCGCTTTCTGACGCTCGTTACCGACCCGGTGATTGATGTAGCCTGCAAGCTCCTGGGCATCCCGGCCCACCGCCGTTACGATCTCTCTACATTTGGTGCGCTGGCAATGGCATTGATCGTCGTTTGGGTAGGACGGACGTTAATTGTGTGGGTGCTACAATTGGCGCTCTACGTGCCGGTCTGGTTCCGCAATCCCCTCAGCAACATTGGCATGATGCTGATCTTTATCCTGCGGTTGATCTTCGAGCTTTATAGCCTGGCGCTGCTCGCGCGCATCCTCTTCGAGTGGATCCGCGTCCCCTACTCCAGCCGGGTGATGCGCTTCTTGTGGGACATCACAGAGCCGCTGCTGGCCCCGATCCGCAGCGTGCTGCCGTCGTTCGGTGGGTTGGATTTTTCCCCGTTGATCGCCTTCTTCTTGCTGAACTTCGCGCAGCGCCTGGTGTTTATGATGTTGGGGTGGATTTTTTAAAACTCGGTGGGGTTAGACTACAAAAGTCTGACAAGGTACTTGGTTGAGCAAATAACTGCCCTGAACACGAGATTTGCAAGCCGCAGTACCGGCTGAGACTTTTGTAGTCT
>JBNGDO010000090.1:0-16351 GCA_049975385.1 Anaerolineae bacterium
CGAACGGACGCTGCGGTAGATCACGTCCGGGGCTGCGGCATCGACTGCGGTATCCAGACGGCCCTGCACGATCAAGATAGGCTGTGCAATCTCGGACAATCGCGCGCGCGTGGCGGCCTGCAAAGCGAACAACTGCCTCGTCGCGCGCAACGGGTTTTGGTCGTACCCTTGCCATCGCGCGTCGGCCGCGCTAGGCGCGCTCGGTCCTTTCTGCAGAATGACGCCCAACGGGGCTAACAGCGATAGTAGAATGGTTCGGACAAAGCTGGAAGGAACCACGAGCGCGGCAGCATAAACCATCACGCCGGCGACTTCGGGATGATAACTCGCCAGGTAGAGCGCCAGCAAACCACCCATCGATTCGCCACCCACGAAGACGCGTTCGCAGCACGCTGCCAGATCGCGATAAGCAGACTCATAGGCCGTGGCCCACGTCTGCCAACGGCAACGATTCATCTCCTGCGGCGTCGTGCCGTGACCGGGCAACAACGGCCCGGAGATGGTGTAGCCGTGCTCGTGCAGAAAACGGCCGAGCAGGCGAACTTCCGCCGTCGTCGCCGTGTAGCCGTGCGAAAGCAACACGCCCACCGGTCCGCCTTCCCAGAAGAACGAATCTCCTTCCAGATGAGGATTGCGTAACGTGTAGGTCATAATGCCTCCGGACGAATTACGAATTACGAATTACGAATCCGCCTAAGTCAGGAACCACTGGAAGATTTCCGGTCCCCAGAGCAAGGTGGTCACACAGCCAAGGATGATGAACGGCCCGTAAGGAATCGCCGTCTTGAGCGAGCCTTTGCGGGCGATGACGACGCCGGCAGCGCCGATACCACCGAAGACGATCATCAACAGCAGGGAGATGATGATCAGCGGGAAGCCGACGACCGCGCCGGTATACGTCGCCAGGGTGATGTCGCCCTCGCCCATCGCGCCGGGGCCGAAAGCCGCCACGCCAGCCGTCACAAAAATGCGCAACACGATGAATGCCGCCAACGCACCGGCTGGCGCATACCACCATTCCCAGGCCGTGAGTGTGGGCAATGCCGGACCGAAAATCGTCCCCACGACCAAAATGACACCGATGGCGGGCAACATGATCACGTTGGGCACGCGCTTGGTCTCAAGATCCGTCACCATAATCATCGTGAGGGGGATCACGGTGAGCATGGCGAAGATTACCCGTGGGTGCAAGCCGTTCAATCCCACCAGCAGTCCCCAACTGAGCGCGGTGAAAAGCTCACCGATGAGGCGCGGCCACCGGAAGACCTTGCCGCACGCGCGACAGCGGCCTTGCCCGGTGACGAGGGCGAGCGTGGCGCTCCATTGCACTGGAGCGTATGGCGCGGTACAAAACGGGCAAACGGGCTTCGCCAGAGAGCGTTTCACCATCGCTGCTTCGGCAACGTGAGACGCCAGCGCACCGACGACCAAACCGAGTAACGCGATGAGGATAGGCATATTCATAGCTCCTAAATGCACTGCGGCAACGAAGGCAACTGCATAGTCGATCTTCACCTTGATTTCATTCTAGCACAGACAACAAACTGTGCAAAATCCGTAATACTCAATAACAATTCAATCCTTAAGCGTAAGGTTATCAAAGGGTTTACGTAAGGTTTGCGTCAAGTACAGATGTGGGCGAAGTGGTATGATAAAGATAAGCAAAGAGAGTCGATCTTCCTCCTTGTGTGAAGCCGGGGGCTTTTAGCCCCCGGCTCTTTTTGTGCATTCTCAAACGCTTTTCAAGTGCAGAGCAGCAAAGTCAAGATAGCGCTCCCAATCGTAAGCGGTGACATCGTGTTTGCCGGAGCGGATATGGTAGCCGACGGTCCCCATCGCCGGTTGATCGAGGGCAGGCATTTGGTTGATGGGTAAGCCCTTCCGACCCAACAGACGATAGACCGGATCAGCGTGCAAAGCCCCAAGGAATTCACCGTGCGGATCGGACCAGCGGTCCTCGACGGCGCTGGCGACGTACAGCGGACGTGGCGCCACCAACGCCAGGAGCATGTGCTGATCGACCGGCAAGGCATCCTCGTTATCGTTATACTGCTTGAAGTTGCTGCAAAACCAGTGCGGGAACTTGCCGTTGATGATGCCCACCGTCTCACCATAGCGCCGCCGCGAGAGTGCTGCACCACTGCAGCCAGAATTGTTCGACACAACCAGCGCAAAACGTGGATCGGAAGCCCCGGCCCAGACCGCGGCTTTACCAAGCCGCGAATGCCCGATAACGGCGATGCGCCCGGCATCGATATCATCATCTATCTCGAAGTAATCCAGCGCCCGGTGCAGGCCCCACGCCCACGCACCGAGCGTGCCCCAGGCGTCGCCCGTGCTGTCGTCGCGGGGAAACAGCGCATGGACGCCGTTCTGGAAGCCGTCGTCGAAATCCGGGTCGATGTCGCCACAGTAGATGGTCGCCAGACCGTAGCCGCGTTCGAGGATGCGTTCCACAGCCCAACGAGAGGCCGAGACGCCCCGCGCCGCTTCTGTTGCCCGGTTGTTCTCGATCCCCGCAGCCGGGAAGAAAGCCGGGACCCAGGATGTTGAGAGGGCGATGCCGGGGTCAGGAAGAACGGTGTGATTGCCCATAAAGTTCAGGCCGATGAATGCCGGGACGGGTCGGAGATGTGCGTTCGGTAGGTAGACGAGGATGCTCATGCTGGCAGTATTGCCATTGCCCGCAAAATGCATGGTGACTTCTTTGCGGGTTGCCGCGCCGGATAAGGCACTTTCGTCCATCGAAACAACTTCAAAGGACATACGCTCCGGCTTGCCGGGAAGCACGCCGTAGACGTGGTGCTCGAACAACGCGAGGATTTCGCGTCGCCGTTCGGCCCACGCTTCCGCCGTGGCGACCGGTGCGCCATCGGCAAAGGTCAGCGGATCAGGCAACACGTAATTCGGAACTTTGGCTTCATCATAGATAACGTCCACTAAAAGAACCTCCTGTGACGCAGTCTTATAGTCTTTAGTCCAGTAGTCTTGCAGTCAATTGAAATGCACGAAATTTCTTAACTCATCGATGTTCTGTCCTCTTCATTCAACCACGCGAGTAATGTCAGATGTGAAGCAAAAATCGTAGTCAACAGTTGCAGCCCTGGGGAGATGATGACCATCAACACGATCCAGCCGATGAAGCTCGCTTTCGGTTCGTAAAGAATCATAGGCACACCGGTTTCCACAAAGTCGGTCGTGGGATCGGATAATGACTTAACAGTCAGCGGCCCCCAGATGAGGAGCATCCCCAGGAATGTGACAGCGGCAGCAATCGCCGCGAACAAAAGTACTTTCCGGAAAATGTCGCGCATCTCCGCCTGTTCAGCGGTGAGACGCTTGACAATATACCATCCGACGGGCAGGCCAAAGAGGATGCAGAAAAACGGCACGCCCATCCCCATGCCGATGCAGATGATGTTGAGGAACGTGTAAACACCCAAGAGCGCGAAAGGGCGCAAAGTAAACAGTTTTTTCATCATTGCCTTCATACGTCCTCCACCTTTACGCGAAATCAATAGCTATGACCTCAAAATCCGCAATTCCCGGCACGGTCACGATGAGGCACCCGTTTTCCGGTACAACGCGCGGGGTATCTCCAGACTTGAGCAGCCGTACCTGCCCGGTGCGGACGCCTTCCGGCATATGCACGCGAACCTCTTGCGCCTCCACGGGCATAAGGCTACGAAAAGAACCGCGCATCATCAGCGGGTTGGTCAGGTTGACCAGGTGCACTGTCAGCGAGTTCTCCTGCCGCCAGATGGTCACATCCAGCACACCAGGCCCGGTGACGGCGACCGGCGGCTCTTCATCCGTGGCCCACTGCACGGCATTGCGCAACAGCAGGCTGTGATCGGCGTTGAGCACTTCCCAGAAAATGCGGTCGATGTCCCACGGAAAGTAGACGATGCGTCCGCCAGTCGCACTATGACCGGTGCCAACCTGACGGCAATGAACACCCGGAATGTCCGTGTGAGGTTCGCGTGGATAGACCTCCTCCATCGGCAAGTCGGGATAGGGCGGTACGAGGGTGAGCGGCGGGGCGTAAGCCGGTTCCGTGGCCTCCACAGGGACGTGATACCCGCCGTAGATGAACCGCCCGGCGTCCTCCAGTCCTGCCAGCCACACAGGTGCAATGGGCGACGAGGGTTCGGGGTTGAGATAGGCGTTCTTCAGCGGCCCTTCCACGGGCCCGGCAAACCGGACGCCAAAAAGGTCGGCTAACCCAAAGTCCTCTCGCTGCGCGCCCCACTCATCGTAGAGCGAGGTCTCGAACGTGGCGACGAGGCTCCCACCCCGCGCGACAAACGCGCGCAGTTGGTCGCACTGCGCGTCGGAAAGCGCGGCGACGTTGGGGAGGATTAGCGTCTTGAACGGCGCGAGGTGATCTGCGTCCAGCAGTCCATCGTGGACCATCTCAAAAGGGATGCGCGCCTCGATGAGGGCCTGGTAAACGCCCAGGGTGGGATCCTCGACCTTTTGCCGTGCTTGCGCTCCACCGTAGAACGCCGCCGTCTGCTGCGAGTAGACCACGGCAACTCGCGCCAACGGCGCTATGTTGCGCAGGTAACGCTCGTTGCGCGCGTGCCAGGTGAAGATGTCTTCGACGACGGGCAGCCAACGCCGGTCGTAAATCTGGCCGGAGAACTTGGTGAACCAGGGACGCATCCCGTTGGCGACGGCGCTGGCAACCCAGACGCGCAGTTCGGCCTCGCTCTGGACGGAGTCCTTCCAGCGATACTTTTCCTCCAGGCCGACACTGAAAATGCCGCCGATGGGTTTGCGCCCGTAGACCGCGCGGAATTCCTTGGCGTTCTTGCCGTTAGCCCACGGCGGCGTGATGCCCTGGCGCGACTGCTTGTCGGCAAAGAGCAACGGGGTCAACTCGCTGAGCTGCTTCATATCCAGCGAACTTAGCGCGCCACCGCCGGAGTTGGGGATGTAGCGCGCTCGCGGGTTAATGGCGCGAATGGCGTCATCCCACAAACAGCACAACGCGAAGAGGCGCTCCTGCCGCCAAAGCAGGTAAGCGCGCCAGGCCGGATCGCGCGGATCGCGGGTGCCCGGTTCGCGGGTACGGGGTAAATTCATTCCTGTCGCATCACGGAATGTGCGCTGGCAATGTTCGCAGTAGCACATCCCGTGTCCGGCCCAACGATTGCTGAAAATGCCGTCCACCTGGTAACGGGCCACAATTTCTTTGTGGACTTCGGTCATGAATTCGAAGTTGTACGGGCCGAGGGCGCACGTCACCCAGGCATCGGGTTTGGACCAATGGCGGCGGGGATTTCCCTCAGCATCCACGGCGATCCATTCAGGATGGGCGTCGGCGGCATCCTGGTGGATGGCGTGCGGGTCAGTGCGCGCCAGCACGGTCATATCCATCGCACGACATCCAGCGACCAAATCGCCGAACGGGTCGGTATCCTCCAGCCACGCGCTGCGATGGTGCAAGGGAATGTCGGTGGGATAGTAGGCGACGTAGCCGCCTGCGCTCAGGCACGCACCGTCGGCATGAACGCGATGGAAGTAATCGAGCCAGAAATCCAGGTCGAAATTGCCGGGATCGTTTTCGACCAGCGTCAACTGCGCCCAGCGCATCGGTTTATCGAACCAGTCTTCGGTCATGGTCATGGTTGCCTCCCAGAATTAACAGTCAAGTAAAGCATAGTGACATTTTGGCAAAAAACAACTTCGGGCTATGATAAACTGGCAATGGATAACATACCACTCACTTTAAGCGTCCTGTTTTTCGGCTTCTTGCTGCTGTGGGTGCTCACCTGCATTTCCTTGTTGTGGACTGCGCCAGCGGGTGCACCCTGGCTGCCCACATCCCGCAAGCATGTGCGGCGGATGTTGACGCTCGCTGGCGTGCAGCCCGGCGAAGTGGTGTGCGACTTGGGTTCCGGCGATGGGCGTGTGCTCTTCATTGCCGCCCGCGAATTCGGCGCACGAGCCGTAGGCATCGAGCTGGACCCACTGCGCTATCTGTGGACACAGGCGTGGATCACACTATTGGGCCTGCGAGGGCAAGTGCGCGTCATACGGGGCAATTTCTTCACCCAGGACATCAGCGGGGCGGATGTGGTCACGGTCTATTTACTGCAGAAGACCAATATCCGGCTACGGCGAAAATTGTGGGACGAGCTTCGTCCCGGCGCACGAATCGTGTCCAGCGTCTTCATCTTCCCCGGCATCGCACCTGCCCATATCGACAAAGAAGCGCACCTTTATCTCTACCGTCTATAACACCTTCGCAAGGGTTAAAAAGCTGTGCCAAAGCCGAGGAGCGCGACCGTGAGCACGATCAGGCTGATGAGCATACTCGACGAGATCAGCATCGCCGCCAATCGAGGATTGAGGCCCTGTTCTACGGAATAGAGCAGCGACGAGAACGCGGACGGCATCAGCGGGAATAGAAACGTCACCGCACGTAGTGGGCCGCGATGGGGCAACAGCCACAACACCAGTAGCGCGACGAGCGCTCCCACGATGTATTTATACACCATACCCACCGTGACAATTTCACGCTCCTGCCTGGAGATGTCCAGTTCAAGGTAAATGCCCAATCCGAGCAACATCAATGGGGAATTAATTGCCGCCAGCGCATCGACCAACTCGGCCGGTAGTCCCCGCAGCGACACACCGCCCACGTTCAGCAAGAAACCGAGCATAAACGCGTACATCGGGAAGAATGACAACACTCTCTTCAGTGCGTCTATCGCCCTGAAATGCCCCTTGGTCGAATAACGGAAAGAAACGTAATACGCCACAACAAAAATCGCGATAGCGTTCCCCAGGTCGCAGATCGCCGTAGCTTGAACGCCCGGATCGCCGTAAACGGCCTGGACGAAGGGGTAGAGCAACGCCCCCATAAATCCACACGACGCCACCATAAATGTTCCCTTGTCGCGCTGCGGGAGATGCAGCCACTGTGCGGGATAATGGCTCAGCAGGCACATCGTGACCCCCACAAAAAGCAGCATCAAGGGAAGCAGTAACAAATCCCACGAAAGCGTCGTGTTCATCACAGCTTTCAGGTTCATCATCGGGAGCGTCAGGTACAAAACGATGCGGTTGAGGATACGCCCGTCGTCCCGCGAAACCACGCCGAGTTTCTTGATGAGATAACCTACGGCGATAAGGAGCAAATTCACGAGAACTTTATTGGTGATCGTTGGATCAGGCATAAGCGTAAATCACAACTCCACTGAAAGATTGAGGCTCAACGATAACAGACATTTGCTAGAATTCCAGTTCGCTGCTAACGCCACACCAGCTCAGTGAGTAATGGCCGATGGTCCGATTCACCATACGTCCGGCTAACCCACGCCCGCGTCGCCCGGAAATCCTCTGAAATGAACACCATATCCAGCCGCATTTGAAGTGGAAAGATCGGAATTCCGCGAAAACTACCAGCATAGGCCGGAAATGTATGCCCAAAGCCCCATCCTGAAGCACGGTATGCGTCGATCAGATGTTTCTGCATGAGCGCGTAGACGTCGCTTTGATCGGTGCTGTTGAAGTCACCGACCACAACAATCGGGCCATCACGATGAGAGAAATCAGTCACCAACGTCTCGACCAACTGCTGTCGAATCGCCATGCTGCTGCGCACCTCTGCCGCCATCGCAGTCCCTTCTTCGATGTAGACCAAAATATTGGTCGCGTGCGGATGCACATTGTACAGTATGAACGCCCCCGCATCGGCCTCCACCCGCATAACCTGAACTTCCCACCAGGGATGCGCCAGATGTGGTGTTTCAATCTCGGTCAACGGAAAGCGGCTCAATACAGCCATCCCACGATACGTGCCTTCAGCCGCTAACAACCGGTAAGGATACAGGTCGCCGATCTCCTCCAAAAGCACACCAGCCATGTCGGGTGTGACTTCCTGCAAAGCCACGAGGTCGGGCGAGCCGTTTTCCACAATGACACGCGCCGTTTCGGACGATTGGCTCCCGCCCCAGATGTTGAACGTCATCACAGTCATTGGATCGCCAGCTCGGACCGGCGCGTTGGGCAGGAGTAACTCGCCGTATAGGAACAGGAAAATCACAAGCGGTACCAGAACACTCCGCCAATAGCGCCGATCACGGTACACGAAGCACACAGGAATCAACAGCACCAATGGCAAAAAGAAAAGGGGGACAAAAGCGTTGAGTAACGCCAACCACCAAAGGATGTCACCGAACCAGCCATGCAGCAAAAACCACAGGAAGATGATTGCCGCATATATCCACGACAAAATCAGTAAGGGCGAGGCATCCCTAGAATAGCTTTGGTCAATCATACTTGATGTAAACCCGTAATCCTTTTCAAGCAAACGCCCATCGCGGGATGCCTCGTCCCTACAACAACCCATCTGCGAACTGCACATACCGCTCGTATTTCACCTGCATCTCCGCCAGCCATTCGTCCGACCATTCGACGAGGCGTGCGTCCAGACCACGGGGCATTTCGTAGAGGTAACGCGCCATCCGCACAACCCACCACACGGCCATGATCGTGTTATAGCTCCAAATTCGGGTTGACGCTGTGGCGTCATCTGACAGCTCACAATATCGCTCCACCACCCAAGCCCAGCGTGACGCGGGCACTTCGAGATAGGCCGCGTGGGTCATCAGGTTGGCGACGTCGAATGCCGGATCACCCCATCCGCTGTTTTCCCAGTCGACGGAGAGCCACGTCTCCGGGCGGCGAACGTAATTGAGCGTGTTGTTATCCAGCCGGATGAGCGCTACGCGCTTTTCTTCCCAATCGGGCAAGGTCGTGGCCTCAAAGCGGTGCAGCAATTCCCGCAAGGCTGATGGCCGTTCCTCTGGTGGGATGTAGGCCGCGTGCTCGCGGATGAGCTGGCGGCCTTCCGTCACATTGTAGGCGTTGATCGTCGCAGTCCGCAACTCCACAGCGACTGTATCCGGCGTGACGCTGTGCACGGCGACCAGATGCCGCACGATCTTCTCCCACACGTCATCCGCATCCGAGGCAGGGACGATGTCCACGACATCGCCTTCCAGCCACGTCTGCACCACAACGGGAAGCGCATAGCGGTCGCGGTCCAGCAGCAATGGCGCGGGCGCAAGCTTCAGCCCAGCCTGACGCAGCGCCGTCAGCGCGCCGAACTCCCGCCCGGCGCGGTCTCGCTCGTCGCGGATGGTGAACTTGACCACGAGATCGCCCAAATTACACGAGGCGCGATACAACCGGTTGTTGCGTCCCCCGTCGATGTTGGCGATCCGCCAGATACCCCAGCGGCCATCGGCACGGCGTTCAGCTCGGGCGAGGTAATCGAGCAGTGGGCGGAGCAGCGCTTCCCGTGCCGTTGAAGGCAATTTCTCGAAGACGTTCACAATGATTTAGCAACCCTCGTTAGCGCCGTTTCACTTTCAGCGCCTCGGCGACCTCAAACCCCGCCCAGACAAGATGCGCGCGCAACGTCTCGACCGCCGCCGGATCCACCAACACCAGGTCGGGGGCGAGCACACCGCGCAACAAGGGCTTTAACGCCGGGCTGCCAACGATTGCATCGAAGACCTCGCGCTGCTTGCATTGCAGCACGACAACCTCGGCCAGGTGCGTCTCGACCTTTATGCCCGTCCACGCAAGCAACGCCGCACGCAGCAAAGGGGGAACCGGAACGCCTCCGGTAAGTCGCGCCGCCAACCAGTTGAGCGCCTCTTCGATGCACGCGCCGGTCCGCAATGCGGCGCGTACGCTGTCCGCGGTCAATTGCCAGGTTGTTGCGTCACGCCGCTCTGCCCACAGGTCCAGTTCGCCCTCGATGATCAAATCCACGTCTGGACGCAGCAGCGTCACCATCCCATCTTCCGTCACCGTGAGGCAGCGGGACAGTGGTCTGGCGTAATTCACCCCCCGCGGATGTGCAGTGGGATCGGGGGCAGCGGAGGCCAACAGCACAAAGCGTTCTCCTACCGGCGCACCGCGCAAACCTGCCTCAAGCGCGGCATCACGGTGCGCGGCGTCGGGGAATTCCAGCAGCCGCGCGCGTTGGTAGAGCGTCATCCGCTCGCGGCGCGCGGCCCACTCGCGCAGTTCGACGGTCACGTTCTGCGGCAGCGGCGCGCTCGATCCGGTTAGCAACGTCGCCAGCATCCCTTCCAAGGTACTGCCTCTTTCCAACGCTGCGTACACCGTCTCCTGGTTGAGCTGGTACTGCGCCGTATGTTGTTGCGCGCCTACCCGCGCCGCGTGCTGTTCCAGGAACACCAACTGCTCCGGGGTGACGTGTTCCAGGTAGACGAGGATCTCCAGATTCGGCTGCACGATCCAGGCCGTTTGCGCTTCGCCCTCGGCGCGCCCGGTGGACATGCGCTTTCCTTGCAACACGCTGCGCCCCAAGTCCGTCAAGCGGAAGCTAACCGGCGTGCCGTTGTCCATCCCCAAGGCCACGATCCCCAGGTAATAGAGCCACGTCATCAACGCGGCTTTGAGCCAGGGTGTTTCGTGAATGAGCCACTGCGCGCGCAATTTCTGACGCCATTCCTGCATCATCCGCTCTTGTTCTGCCGGCGGTTTGCCGTACCAGTAGGGTGGTTGCGGACTGCTATAGCTGCGCAGACTGAAATACTCGCCAACCCGCTCGAAGAACGCCGCATCCAAAGCCTCGGTGCTGAAGAAAGACTCCCCTGCCTCCGGCAGCGCCATCAACAACATCAACAGCGCCATCCGCGCCACGCTAAGGTTATTGGTGTTATAACCCATCCGGTGCTCTTCACCCCATTCGATCCATTCCGTGGCGTGGGTGAATCCGTAGAGCAAGCCGCGCACTTGTTCATCGTAAGACATTCGCGCGAAACGTTCGGGCGTGGTGGTGAGCGCCAAAACGCCGTCGGCGCGCATCTGCGACAACCCGGAATGGAAGAGCGCGTGCGCAAATGCCATCGCCGGTTTGGGGAAGACCAGCCCATCAACTATGGTGGATTCTTTACCCCACCCGAGCGCCTGGTTCAGCTTGCGCACATCCCTCACCCGCAATGTACCCTTTTGGGTTGTCCCTAGCCCATCCAGGCCGTCTATCGTCTGCAAGACGCCGATGATGTCCAGCGCCGCTGCTGAAGGACGGCGCTCCAGCGGCGCAGGCGGCGGGGACAGCGGCTTAAGTCGCACGGGCTTGACCTCCAGGGGCCACGTGACGCGGGCGAGCAAACGGTCATCGGTGAAGACGATAGGCGACGCATAGGAGCTTCCCAGGTTGCCAGGATCATAAGTGTAGCCGCTCAAGAGCAAACCACGATCCAATAACTTTCGCAGTACAGTGCTGTTGTCAGCGCGATAACGGTTTCGCGCTGGCGCTACATAACCGCTGGCCCGCAGCGCTACCGCCAGCGCATTGGAATCACATTCGCCACCCAGTTGCTTGAGCAGCGCCAGCGCGGCGCGTTCCAGGTCGGAAAGGCGCGCCAGCGCCGCGCGGACCGCCGCCGGGTTATCCAATCCCTGCCGGATCAGCGCCAAATTCTCGGCTTTGCGTAGCTTGTTCGTGCCGCCCCATATACGCGCCATCTTCTTGATTTGATCCGCGCGGAGGCGTTCCAGATAGCCATCGAAACGGTGTTTGAGCGTCGCCATCGTCTATCGCTCCAGCACTTTGGGCGTGTGGCCCAGTTTGCGCAGCCGCGCCAACAACGCCGCATCCTGTCCCGGCGCGATGACAGCCACGTGGGGCGATAAGCGCCGCCGGATAAACCGCGCCGCCCGCTTATCGGCCAGGAGCACGTCCAACTCTTGCGGGTTGGCGACTTCCAGTAAAGGTAGATTTTCGTGCAGGATATAAGCATCAAGTTTTAACATTCATCCCATCCATTCAATCCTGGATTCTATCGAAGATCCACCCTATTATAGTCTCGATGCACGGCAAACCAAACTGGGGGGGCTTGCCGACCACGAATCAGGCACGAATAAACGAATCCAGGTACCGGCTGGATGAAAAACTCGTGTTAGCCAGTCACCCATTCGTTTATTCGTTGGAAATTCGAGATCGGCCCGCACCTTGAATTTACGCGCACCCCGTATACAATCCGAACATCTGACCAAGACCACTGGACTAACGACGACCTGACTATTTTGAAAGGAACCATACCAAGAATTACAACATGCTTGCGCCGGATCACAATCCGGCGCTGCGGGGATAGCGGATTGTGATCCGCCTTAAGCGTTGAAGTAAGGCCATTTTGGAGGAGCTTCCAATGCCGAACAAACATGACATCGCCGTCATCCGCGAATTGGCGGCCCAGGTAGCCGAGATCGCCGCGTTGCCGGTGCAGGAGGAGAAGCGCGGCCTGTGGCGGCAGCTTAACGCGCTCAAGCCGGCCCGCCCGATGGTGATGATCGACCAGGTCTGCTGGAACGAGATGAACATCAATGATGAACTAACCCTGCGCTGTGATGACCCAGAGTGTCGCCGCTACGAGGATTTCCTCCGGCGCACGCTCTACCAGTGGCGGCACTTCCCGGTGGATATGGTGGTAGAACCCTTCATCCGCGTCCCCAGGGCGATCGGCAACACCGGATTTGGCATTGCCGTCCACGAGGATACAGTCGCGACCGATCCGCAGAACGACGTCGTCGCACACCGGTACGATAATCAGTTCAAGACAATGGACGATCTGGAAAAGATTCAGACGCCCCAGATCAGCCACGATCCCGACGAAACTGACCGCCGCCTGGCCGTAGCGCACGAACTATTCGACGGGCTGCTGGCAGTGCGCGCGTGGGGCGCGGACCCGTACCTCTCGCTGTGGGATCCGATTGCCACGTGGATGGGCGTGGAAAACGTGCTGTACACGATGATGGATCAGCCCGATTTGATGCACGGGCTGGTGGGGCGGATGACAGACGGATACTTGAGCATGCTGGATCAGTTGGAGAGGCAGGGCCTGCTGTGCGGCCCGCAGAGCTTGATCCACTGCACGGGCGCTTACACCGACGAGCTACCCGCTCCCGGCTACGATCCGGCGAAGCCACGCGCAAAAGACCTGTGGATGTTTGGCCTGGCGCAGATGTTCTCCACCGTGTCGCCGCGCATGTTCGAGGAATACGAGGTGGATTATGCCAGCCAGATTTGTGAGCGATTTGGCCTGGTGTACTACGGCTGCTGCGATCCGCTCGACAAGAAAATGGCCGAGGTGCGCATGATCCCGCACGTCCGCAAAGTATCGATGAGTCCATGGGTCGACCAGGAACGCGGCGCGGCGGAGATCGGGCGGGACTACGTGTTCTCGCGCAAGCCGAACCCGGCGCTGCTGGCCTGGGATAGCTTCGACGCCGAGGCCGTGCGCGCGGATTTACTGGCGACGCGCCAGGTCTGCGAGAAGTACGGCTGTCCGCTGGAGATGATTCTGAAGGACATCAGCACCGTGCGCTACCAGCCGCAGCGGCTGTTTGAGTGGGGGAGGATTGCGATGGAAGTAGCTAAAGGATAGCAGCTTCGCTATTAGTACTGTCTAAAAACTGCTGGCAAATAGACGGTGCTTGTAGGTTCAACGAAAGCATGGACAAAGCCATGGCTATCCAAAATCAGCATATAACCATCTGAAACAATCAATGGAGCAGTATCTACCCAAGTCGGCCAACCTGTTATGTCAACTGGGAAAAACACCTCCCACAGGATGTTCCCATCCTGTGACACACCGTAGCATGAGCAGTTGTGAGAACAAAGATACACATTCCCTTCTTTGTCAACAACTGGAGGCGCTAAGAAAAACGGGGGCCAGTCTTGATTATCTTTAGCTTTGATTGACAATTTCCACTTCAAAGTCCCATCTGGGTTAACAGCATAAAAAAACGAGGTGTCAGTCATACGGAAAACTGATCCAGATCCAAAGTAAATTGTACCATCGGCGGCAATTGCCGGAGGCATACCGATTGTTTCAATGTTATTATCAAGTACAAAATTCCACTTGGAAGTGCCATCAGGATTTAGAGCCAAAAGCCTTGCTGGCGCTCCCTCTTGAACACCACCGATTCCCAGGTAAATTGTTCCATCACTTGCGAGCGTAGGGGAATTATCATTAGCTTCGACATCAAGTGACCATTTGAGCGTACCATCAGGCCGAAGTGCTACAAATTCATTAAAATTGGCTGCAGCATAAATCGTACCATCAGCGCCTATTGCAGGTGATGAATGGCTAAACCAATATGCTGGATAAAACCAGCGGAATTCTCCCTTGTGCGTGAACGACCATACACCATCATGGCTAAAAAAGATATTATTGTCCCGATCTATAACCGGAGAACTACCAAACACATAGTTATAGGTTAGATCCGTCCATCCCCACTCCAATTGTCCAGTCGAGGTAATTGCCACAAAAGAGTCTCCATATCCCCAGTAAATCATCCCGTCATTTCCTATAGCCGGGGTGCTCCGGCTATTATCGGCATACTCGAATTGCCACTCAACATCACCGTTCTGAGAATTCAATGCATAAAGCTTTCCATGGGAAGAAACATAAACAGTTCCATCTGCTCCCATGCTCATCCCATTGGCAGGCTCTCCCGCGATAGCCGGGAGTTCAGTTTTCCAAATTCTCACGGGATGTGACGTAATTCCCAGAAAAGAATTTTGACCAGTATGAGAAGTATCATGCTGAAACATTGGCCAAGGACTACCAACGATGATAGTGTCGGTATACGCCTCTTTGAAACAAACTGACAGAGAAAGCAACACAAGAAAACTAACTTTCACCATAATGCGTTTATAGATTTTTGACAGGCTCATAGTACCTCACTAGGGGATTTACTCGGTTGTGTATAAAAATGTCTCGGGATAATACTGTATCCTCTGGTGCAACGTTGTCTTCTCCACTAACAACTCCCAAACCACCTTCGGATTCTCATAGCGATAAATCGTCCGCTCTTCTAGATGATACATCCGCCATCCATCCGCGAACAGCGCGCGGAGATCATCCGCGTCGAAAAAGTGCTTGAGCGCGCCGTCGTATCATCCCAGATCAAACCCTTCCTGCAACAAGATAACGTCCAAATCATCGATGAGGTGGTCGATGGCGTGAACCAGCGTTTCATCCGCATCCACATCCGCCGCAGCCCGGAGCACCGCCTCAACCTGCTCGCGCATCGCCGGAGGACGTTTGGTGCAACGTTCTGTGGCAATCTCCAGCAAGCGTTTTTCGCCGGGACGCAGAACGGCATTGACGGCAAAGAGCACGTCGAAGTAGCTCGCCAAGAGCGCCGCCACGCGGTGATTGACGCTGACGGCATCGTGCCGTCGCACCGCGTGTTGGATCTGGTGCAGATAGGCGGGGATCACATCGCGCAAGATTGGGTAGTTTTTAGCGACAATGGCGCGGCGCAGGGGTTCGGGATAGGGCATCTGGCATCGCGCTTGCAAGTGGGCAAACCAGCCCTGGCGATCATACAACGGCACTGAGTTGCGCACGGTGTTCCAAAAGCACGTCGTATAGCCCACACTGGCCTGGTGGTGGACGAGCACCCGGTCGATCTGCTCCGCGATCCAGGCCGTATCCCAGTAGATCACGTCCACTTCGATGCCTGTTGGCTCGTCGACCCACTCGTCGCCCAGGTCCCAGAATTGCAGGTTCAGATCCGCACGGCTAAACCCCCGCTGCGCCACGAGCGCCTCGCGCGCAGGCAATGGGATGACCGACGTGGTATAGACGTACAAGTCGATGTCCGAACCGGCATCCGCTGCCCCCGAGGCAAGCGAGCCGCCCACGGCGACGGCCTCGACGTGCGGAAAGGCGCTGAACGATGCCGCCAACTCGCGCGCCAGGATCAGATGGGACGACATCGTCTCATCCATAGACGATCTTGACCGCTTCAAACAAAGCCAGCTTGGGGATACGGATCGTCAGAGAACCTCGATTCCAGATGTACTCGAACATCTGCCCCGAGCGCAAGCCTTGCACAGCTTGGGATTCTTGCTTACACGGGATTACGACATCGACATCGGTCATCGTCACCGGCGGGTAGAAAGTGTTACCGAAGTGCCCAGAGCCGTTGACGAGGTGCAGCAACCGATAGCTGCCGTCGCTTTTCTCGAACAGCGTCACTTCGACCTGGGGCGGCACGTTGCCACCGACCGGCGTGAGTCCGGCGAATCCCGTCAGCAGGCCGGCGCAGAACCACGCCGTGTTGACGTGGCCCTGACGGTAGAAAAGCGCGCCCGGCGACCACGGAATGTAGATCGCTTTGCCTTTGCCGAACAGGTGAACGACAAAGCCCGGATGTTCCGTGATCTGATCGTAGTAACAGCGTTCCGGCGGACCGTAGTTGTGCGGTGGAATGAGACGCATATGCGGCTGCGCGGCATCGACGTAGCGCGCGTAGACGTAGGGGCTGTCCATGTAGA
>JBNGDO010000090.1:16451-20570 GCA_049975385.1 Anaerolineae bacterium
ACATCTCCTCCCGCACGCGCAGCACTTCCTCGATGCCCAGGCAGCGCAGCGCGGGTGCGGGGCGCGAATTGTAATTCTCGTCGCGGAAGCCCGTCTGCCCCACAGCGATGACGACACCGCCATCCGCCGCGAACCGGTCGAGTTTGGCTGCCAGCGCGTCGGATAAAGCGGTGATTTCGGGGACAATCACAGCCTTGTACTGATCCCACGGTCTGTCGAGCGCTGTGTCTAATCGGATGACATCGAAAAGAAAATGATTTTCAGCCAGCACACGGAACCAGCCGCGATACTCATTGATGTTTTCGCCCGCCTTGAGCAAAAGCACGTCCGCCAGAGAGTGCGTATCCACGTAGATTTCCTCGTGCGCCGCGTGGTAGTGGAAAATGTCCTTGATTGGTGCGAAGCCGGAGCGATCCTCGTGATTATCCAGCCGCCCGATGAGGTAGTAGTCGAGCGTCCCACCGTTGGCGAGGCTCTGCACCAGCCGGAGCGCCTGCTGGTCCGGCGAGACGGCGACGTGGCGGTAAGGAAAGTCGATGAAATCCACCGTCGTGTTGCTACTCACCATCTCCGGGAAGCTGCCCACGGCCCATTTGGTGTTGTCGGAGGCATTGTACTGCCAGTGCGGTAGCGGGCGGTCGATGGCGGTGTTGGATTCCTGGCGGATAAACCCATGGTGAAAGTCGGTGTGGTTGGCAATGCAGATGTGGGGCCAGCGGTCGGCGATAAAGCGGTAGACCTTCTCGTGGTGCGCGCGCAGCGTCCGCTGCTTGAACTCGGTATACGTGCGGAAAACCGTATCGTTCAGATCCTCCTTGTCGGGCAACGACGATCCGTACATCTCCTCGAACAGGCGCGTGCAATGGCGGCAGTGGCAGATGCCGTAATAGTTGCCGCTGTAATCGCGCGTCTGGTAGCCGCCCATGTTGAAGAAAATGCCGTCGAAATCATGCGTGCTGAGCAGCTCTTCGATGATCCGCAGCGCGTAGTCCTGCTGGTACGGTCCGTTGATGCACACGTGGACGTCGCCGTTGTAGTCCACGATGTGGCCTGTGGGGCTGATGTAGGCCCAATCGGGATGGTCCTCATAGATGGGACGGCGCACTTTGGAGAAGTCGGTGCGCGCGAAGACGCGAATATCCGCCGCGTGGCAAGCCTCGATGATGTCGAGCAAGCTATCGCCGGTAAGGAACGGACTCTGGAAGTGAAAGGGCAGCTTCGTCGGGTAGCTGGCGATGATGCCAGCCGCGTTGATCATCAACATGTTAGCCCTGAAGGCCTGCAAGTCCGCCACCACCTGCGCCGCCCGGATGTCGCGCATATCGATCTCGCGCAAATTCGTCTGAATCAGCCGCCATTGTTTTGTGTGCCACCAGTCGGTCATTTATTCTGCCTTCTCAAAATATCCAGCGACTAGAGATGAACTTCCATAGTTGCAAGATCGATGATTGCCCCGACATGTAACAAGAAATCTACTCCGATAATCCCATCCATAGCAAAACCGTAGTTCATAGCGCCGACCTCGATTTCGAAGTCTTCTGCACGAATGTCGCCAACCGTTAATCGCTCTACGGTTTTGGAGAAGACGAATTCCGTTCCTCCGACACCGTGAATACGATGTACCGCATCATCAGGTGCGTATTCCAAACCGATATCCAGCAGCTTATCAATCGAAAAGATGGTTCCAGCAGATCCTGTGTCCAACAGAACATCGTGCAACTCAAGGCAACAATCGTGATAGATCACTTTGACAGTAACGTAAGGTAACCCATTCTGTAGTCGTATCTTCACTGAATGCCTCGTATGCCTACCCACCGACGTTCTGTGATATCCAATTTCTCACGACTCGTGTGAAAAACGTACAGTTCGCGTTCCGGCTCTTCTTTGTGGAATTGCTGATAAGATTGCATCGCTGTCATCGAATCAGGAAACGCCCCAACTACAGCAAGCTGATCGAGTATACGCCGATTGGCTTCTGAGTGCGCTTCAATCGCCTCGATCAGCAACCATTGTTTGGGATAGTGTTTGCATATTTCTTGCCACTGCATACCTAACCTCCGTCATAATTGAACCACGAATCTTCACTAATCCTCACAAATGAGAAAAAACCCTCGTGCAAATTCGTGAAGATTCGTGGTAGAAATCTCACTGTCAGCTCAACGTGACCTTGACCTCCACATCCGTCACACCCGGTGCGGGCAGCGGCACGATGTCGCCATCCACAGGCTTGCCATCCACAACGAGCGAGACGGTGTTTCCCCCACCCTTGCGCTCCACGGTGATGTGATACGTTACACCGCGGAAGATGCGCATGGCGGTGAAGCCCTGCCAATCCATCGGGACGACGGGCGCGATCTGCAAACCATCGTAGGTCGGGCGGATGCCCAAAATCCACTGCGTGATGGCGACGTAGTTCCACGCGGCGGTGCCGGTGAGCCACGAGTTCTTCGCCTCGCCGTGACGTGGGTTATCGCGCCCGGCAATCGTCTGCGCGTAGACGTACGGTTCGCTGCGGTGAATCTCGCTGATACTCTCGCGCGCGGCGGGGCAGATGCGCTTGTAGTAATTGAAGGCCTGATCGCTATGACCCACAATCGCCTCCGCGATCATGATCCAGGGGTTGGTGTGGCAGAAAATGCTGGCGTTCTCCTTGAAGCCGGGCGGATAGGAGCTGATCTCGCCCAATTGCAAGTAATAGCGCGAAAACGCCGGTTGTTGCAGCACGATGCCGTGATCGGTAGCAAGGCGCTCGTTGACCGAGGCCAAAGTTGCCTGCGCCTTGCCATCATCTAGCCCGAGGCCCGCCATAATCGCCACGCCCTGCGGCTCGATGAAGATCTGCCCTTCTGCACATTCGTGGGAGCCGACCTTTTCACCGAAGGCGTCGTAAGCACGCAGGAACCACGCGTCATCCCAACCGTGCGCCCAAATGGTCTTTTCCATTTCCGCGGCCCTCTGCAGATACCACGACGCAGGCTGCAGGATGAAGGATTCTTGCATCTTCCCTCGTGCCTCTTGCATCATCGCCATCTCATTCGCCGCGAGGATGAACAGGACAGCAATAAAGATCGACTCCGCCACCGTGCCGTCTTTCTTGAGCGGTGCCACCTGGAAGGACTCGCCCGGCTCGTCGGAGAAGACGTTGAGGTTCAGGCAGTCGTTCCAGTCGGCGCGCCCGATGAGCGGCAGTCCGTGCGGGCCGAGGTTTTTCAGTGTGTAATTCATCGCCCGTTCCAGGTGCTCGGCGAGCGGCATCTCGGTGCCGGGCTTGTTCTCGTAGGGGACGGGCGCCTCGAGGATGGCCCAATCGCCGGTCTCCTTGATGTAGGCGACGACTGCTAGCGGCAGCCAGAGCGGATCGTCGTTGAAGCCACTGCCCACGGCGTCGTTACCGCGCTTGGTGAGGGGTTGGAATTGGTGATACGCACCGCCGCTTTCCAACTGCGTCGCCGCCAAATCGAGCAGCCGTTCGCGGGCACGCTCCGGCGCCTGGTGAACGAAGCCGAGCAAGTCCTGGCTGGAATCGCGGAAGCCCAACCCGCGCCCGACGCCGGACTCGAAGTAGGAGGCCGAGCGCGACATATTGAACGTCACCATACACTGGTAGGCATTCCACACATTGACCATACGATTCGTCGCCACATCCGGCGTCTCAACCTGATAAACGCCGAGAATGTCATCCCAGTAGGCACGCAGTGCCGCGAAGGCCGCGTCCACGACCTCCGGCTGGAGGTATTTGGCGATGATGGGCTTGACCGCGCGCTTGTTGATGATCTGCGAATCCGGCGGATCGAACTTCTGGTCGCGCGGATTCTCCTGATAGCCAAGCACGAAGATCACCCGGCGCGATTCGCCCGGTTGCAGCGTGAACCTGACGTGATGCGAGCCAATCGGCGCCCAACTGCGCGCCTCGGAATTGGCCGATTCGCCACGCTCGACCACAACCGGCTTGTCCCATCCGCGGTACGGGCCGAGGAAGTCGTCGCGGTGCGTGTCGAAGCCCGCCAGCGGTTCCGAGCATGCGAAGTAGGCGAAGTGGTCGCGACGCTCGCGGTATTCGGTTTTATGGTAGATTACCCGCCCCTCAATCCCCCCCTCAGTCCCCCCAATAGGGGGGGA
>JBNGDO010000091.1:0-14185 GCA_049975385.1 Anaerolineae bacterium
CTTGCGGGTCGCCCGCAAGCGCAAAAACACCCTTTCACCCCCACCTTTCCCCTTTTTACTGAGATGATACAATTTTTGGATAGATTCTTTGTGATTTGGTAAGCTCAGTGTATACTGAAGTTGATCCTGTTTTCAGAGAGAGGTTTGCCATGGAATATCCAAATCTTGAGGTGCTCGTTAGGGCTTTGCTTGCCCAGGGACACAAAGTCGAAGCGGTCAAAAAGGTGCGCCAGGTCACCGGTTGGGGCTTGAAAGCGTCCAAAGATTACGTGGACGTGCTGGTGTCCGGTGCGGATTTTCAGCCGGAGGTCGTAGGTGCGGATGTACCCATAGTGGATTACACGGGCTTTTCCGGCGCGGAACTGCTTGCGGCCCTGGAATATGCCGGGGAAGCGCCGCACCCCGACCTGATTCGCGCGTGTCTGGCCCGCCAGGAGGACATCACGCCGGGGCTGTTGGCGCTGCTTGAAGCCGGGACAGATGTAGCGTGGCTGGACTCCGATCCGCGCTGGTATGCGGAGGTCCACGCCGGGCTGCTGCTCTGCGCCTTCCGCGAACCGGCGGCCCTGCCCATCTTCGCCCGCCGCTTGCGTGAAGAAGATAGCGACGAACTGGTCGAGTGGTTCGAGGATGCGATCCCTTACTGCTACGGCCCTTTGGCGATCCCCATGCTCGTCGATCTGCTGGACGTTCAGGACGCGTTTGTTTACCCTTCGAGCGTAGCCTGTCAAATGCTCGTGTATATCGCGCTGCACCATCCCGAAGTACGGGCGCGCGTTATCGCCGCTCTGCGGCAGTATCTACCCCAGGTGGATGCGGACGGCAAACCGTTGTTGACCGAGCAGCAACGGGATGATCCCCCTGTCTTGTGGGTCTGGATCGTCAACGCTTTTATGGATCTCCAGTATGACGGAGACGATGCGCGGGTCAAAGCCTTGTTCGATGCCGGCGTGCTGGACACGATGATTTTCGGCAATTGGGAAGCCTACCGGGCGGCCTTTGCCCCCGATGCGCCGCCGCCATGGGATGCCGGGCACGTTTACGACATCGAAGAGGATTACGAAGAACGTTATGAAGAATACCTGGGGCTGATCCGGCGCGTGCCAACCGCGCCATTGCCCCTGCCGCCCCTTTTTCCGCCGGCAAGCGACGAAGTCACCTTTGTCCACACGACGCCCAAAGTGGGGCGCAACGATCCCTGCCCATGCGGCAGCGGCAAGAAATACAAGCATTGTTGTGGGAAAAAAGCGTGATTGTGTGGTACACTAAACCTATAGAATAGGCTGGAGGTTGCTATGAGCAGTGTGACCATTGAATACTCGCCCGATGTGTTGTGGGCTTTGCAACAGGAACCGGAGGAATTTGAATCCGAAGCGCGCCTGTTGTTGGCAGTCAAACTCTACGAGTTAGGGAAACTTAGTACCGGCCTGGCGGCTAAACTCGCGGGCGTGCCGCGCATTACCTTTATGTTTCTGCTCAACCGTTACCACCTCTCCCCTTTTGGTCAAACGCCTGAAGAACTCACCGAGGATTTAGCGTATGCCCGTCAAGCCAGTCATCACGAGTAACACGCCTTTGGTCGCGCTCTGGGTGTTAGGTTATCTGGACTTGCTCCGCCAGTTGTTCGATGAGGTATGGGTGCCCCAGGCGGTCTGCGCCGAGTTCCTAGCGGCAGAACCGGCCTTGCGCCAGGCGGCATTGGAGGCTTCGCCGTGGATACGGTGCATATCCTTGCAGAACCCGCAGCAGGTAGCCGTTTACATTGGACTGGATCGGGGAGAGGCTGAAGTCCTGGCTTTGGCTAAAGAACACCCGCCGCGTCTGGTCATTATGGATGAATTGCGTGGTCGGCGCTATGCCCGGCGTTTGAAACTGCCGCTGACCGGCACGTTGGGCGTTTTGTTGCTGGCAAAGGAACGCGGTTTGATTTCCACCGCAGACTCACCCTCTGTACCTCGCTCACGATCCCGACGACGTGCTGTCCGACGAGGCGCTGCTGACTACGTTGGCTGCGCGCGGCTTTACCCTAGTCCGCGAACCCGACCCCGTGACTTTGCGCCAGCGCATTGAGGCGGCGCGCCCCTGGACGCCGGAGCGCCCGCTGCTCGTCGTCACTTCAGGCCCGTTGAACGCGCTGCCCTACGATCTCTGGCAGCAGGGGCAGCACGTCACCCTGGCGCTGTACACGTTCTTCCCCAAGCTGGCTTATCCGATGGTGCGGGAACTTTCCCCAACCCGGCGGGTGCGCCGCCGAATCCTCGGAGCGCTATCGCGACTTCGGCGTGGATACAGCCTTATTATGTAGCGCCCTTGTGATTCTAGCCGTACAGGTGTATACTGAAAGCAGAATTTCTGCATTATCAGATATACTGAGAAGAGGTGAGGTATGGTCGAAACTTTACAGGTGCGGCAGCGGGGTACGTTGACATTCCCTTCCACGTTGCGGGAGAAGTACGGCATCAAGCCCGGTGATACATTCTCCTTGGTGGATTTGGACGGGATTTTTGTGTTGACGCCGATGGTGCCGATGGTCCCTGAACTGGCTCGTGAGATCGAGCGCCTGCGCCAGGCCGCCGGGTTGACGATGGAGGACCTTTTAACTGGACTGCGCGAGCAACGCGAGAAGTATTATCTGGAGCACTACGGCGAGGACGCCGCTAGTGGCTGATCCCGCCAAGCTTCGGGTGTTTGTGGACGCCGACGTGTTAATCGCCGGGGCCGCGTCGCCCACTGCGCACAGCGCCAGTCTCGTGGTCTTGCAGATGGCGGAGATCACACTGATTGAGGCGCTGACCTCGGAGCAGGTGATCGAGGAAGCCGAGCGCAACCTGCGCGAAAAGTTACCCGGTGCGCTGGCGACGTTTCGTCTGTTGGTGGAGCGCTGTCTGCGCGTGGTGTCAGCGCCCGACCGGGCTGCCCTCGAACCCTATCAAGGGTTGGCCGATTCCAAAGACCTGCCCATTTTAATCGCGGCGGTCCTGGCCGAATGTCCGTGGTTGGTCACGTTCAATGTGCGCCACTACCAGCCTGGTCATCCCACGGTTAAGGTTGTGACGCCCGGTGAGCTGGTTATGCACGCGCGGGACACGCTCTCGCAGCTAGGAAGTTGATCGTTGACGACTCGGCCGCGTTTAAGTTTTAAGGTGGGACGCACTTAATTGACGAGTAACCGCGTATCTGGAGGTTTCTCCCTTTCCAGGTATAAGTGCGTCCCACCTGGTAAGTTGCCTTTATACACCCATCACATGAAAGCGAGGTATTCCGATGACCCAATTACCGCCTGATGCGCCCGTCCTGACCCAGGATGGCATCACGTTCCGTGACCTGAACAAGAACGGTCGGCTGGATGTTTACGAGGACCCCCGCCAGCCGCTCGAGGCGCGCGTGGAGGATCTGCTCCGGCAGATGACGCTGGAAGAGAAGGTCGGGCTGATGTTCCACAACGTCATCCCGGTGGGCATGGACGGCGAGCTGTTCCACGGCGCGAACTGGCTGGGCGACTATTCGACCACCCGCAATGTGCTCGATCTGAAGATGAACCACTACAACGTGCATGCGCTGCCCGAACCACGTCTGGCCGCGGCCTGGTACAACAAGCTGCAAAAGCTGGCGGAGCGCACGCGCCTGGGCATCCCCGTCACCATCTCTTCGGACCCGCGCCACGGCTATCATCAGCTTGCCGGCGCGTCTGAGGTGACCGACGCCTTCTCGCGTTGGCCCGAGCCGATCGGCCTGGCGGCGACCAACGACCCCGCGCTGGTCCAGAAATTCGGCGACGTCGCCCGGCAGGAATATCGCGCGGTGGGCATCTCGGTCGCGTTGCATCCTATGGCCGACCTGGCCACCGAACCGCGCTGGGCGCGCATCGAGGGCACATTCGGCGAGGACGCGGAACTCTCGTCGCGCATGGTCGAAGCCTACGTGCGCGGCTTCCAGGGCAAGGCCATCGGGCCATACTCGGTGATTTGTATGACCAAGCACTTCCCCGGCGGCGGCCCGCAGAAAGACGGGCGCGACCCGCACTTCTCCTTCGGTAAGGCGCAGGTGTACCCCGGTGACAACTTCGACTATCACCTGCTCCCCTTCGAGGCCGCCTTCCGCGCGGGAACCGGGCAGATCATGCCCTACTACGGCCAGCCGCTCGGCGTGCCGGGGATCGAAGAGGTCGGCTTTAGTTACAACAAAGCCGTGATCACCGGCCTGCTGCGCGAGAAGTACGGCTTCGACGGCGTGGTCTGCACCGATTGGGGCCTGATCACCGAGCTTGTCCACGACGGCCGGGTGGTGATGGAAGCGCGCGCCTGGGGGGTGGAGCACCTTTCGCGGCTCGAACGGGCGAAGAAGCTCCTCGATGCCGGGGTGGACCAGTTCGGCGGCGAGGAATGTCCCGCGCTCATCATCGAGCTGGTGCAGAGCGGGCAGATCAGCGAGGCGCGCCTCGACCAATCCGTGCGCCGGTTATTGCGCGACAAGTTCCGCCTGGGTCTGTTCGACAATCCCTACCTCGATCCCGAAGCCTCGGCGCGGATCGTGGGCAACGCGGACTTCAAAGCGGCGGGCGAGCGTGCCCAGCGCAAGTCGCTGGTGCTGCTAAAACGGGGGCAACTGCCGCTGTCCGGCCGCCCGAAAGTCTACGTCGAAGGCTACCGGCCCGAATCCCTGGCCCCCTACGCGGACGTGGTGACGGCGCCTGAGGAGGCCGATGTCGCCCTGTTGCGCCTGGCAGCGCCCTACCAGACGATCGGCGAGGGCTTCTCCGCCTGGTTCCACCACGATGATCTGGACTTCAAGAGTCCCGAGAAGGAACGCCTGCTGGGATTGATGTCACAGCTTCCCACCATCGTCGCGATCCACCTCGACCGCCCGGCCGTTATTCCCGAGATCGCCGGTGCCTGCGCCGGGCTGATCGGCAGTTTTGGGGCGGCAGACGCCGCCGTTCTGGACGTGATCTTTGGGCGCTGGAACCCGACCGGCAAGCTGCCCTTCGAGCTGCCACGCTCGATGGAAGCGGTGCGGGCGCAAAAGACCGACGTGCCCTACGATAGTGCCGATCCGCTGTTCCCGTTTGGGTTCGGGTTGCGTTATGAGTGATTTGGAATCATCGACAAAGAAAAACCTGTGGCCCTTAGTCTTGTTGCTGACCGTGCAACTGCTCGGCGGCATCATGTTGATGCCTGCGCGGAACTTCTTCAGCATCTACCTCAACGAAACGATCGAGTACTCTGTCAGCCAGGTGGCGCAGGTGATGGCGTGGGGCCAGGTTGTGGGGATGCTCGCCTCGCTGGTCGGCGGGAGTCTGAGCGATCGCTGGGGCCACAAGTGGCTGCTGGCTCTGGGGATGGGCGGGATTGCCCTGAGCAGCCTGCTCTACGTTTTCCGCGTTCCCTGGCTCGTGGCGATCTTGTGGAGCCTTGGCAGTGTGGGCTTGGGATTTTCCACTTTGAGCAGCCAGGGCTACCTCACGCTGGCTGCCGGTGCTAGTGCATTGGGCGTCTTCTCGGCGCTCTACAACTGGGGGTACACCATTGGAGGCGCGATAGGCAACCCGCTCGCCTCCGTCGTCCTCGGTGAGGATAATTTCTACGCTTTGGGCCTGGCGCTGACCGGATTTGGACTTCTGACCACTTTGGTCGCCGTTTTCTTGCCGCACCTGCAAACGCGGACATACGCACAGAGTATCGCGCCCGCGTCGCGCGGGTATGGCGAACTGCTCCGTCGTCCGCGCATCGTCGTCCTGGGCGTGTTGCGCTTTCTCCCCACCTGCTACTACGGCGTGACGACGCTGCTGCCCTTGCTCATCAAACAGCAAGGCGGGAGTAACGCCTCCGTCGCCTGGTACGCGGCCCTCAGCTCCATTTTCGCCTCGCTGACGCAACTCCTCGCCGGGCGGCTCGCGGACCGGAAGGGGGTGCGCTTGCCCACGCAGATCGCGTTCGGCGTCATCTTGAGCGCCATTGCCGGCACGATTCTCACGGCGCATTCGGTGTGGGGGCTCTACATCTTCGGGGCGCTGGGCGTCGGCGCGGCCTGGGCGCTCTCCACCTTGCTGCCGGGGATGGTCACATTCGCCGCCGAACCGGCAATCCACGGGCGGGTGTTTGGGTTGCTGCACTTGCTGTGGGCCGGCGCGATGATCCTGGGGACTTTGCTCGGCGGTGAGTTGCTGGAAATCGATGTGCGCTTGCCGTTCGTCGTCGTGGGGGTGCTCAACGTGATCGCCCTGGCGCTAACCGGGCTGTTTTTCAGCATGAAGGAACCTCAACTTACTGTTGCGTGATGCGATATGTTTCAGTCTCGAGCTGTTTTTCAACCCACATCTGCTTATCCTTCCTGTCACGCTGCCACAGTGGTGGAACTCCCTGACGGTCATCTGCTGGCGGCCTGGTTCGCCGGGACGCACGAAGGGCATCCCGACGTGGCGATCTGGCTGGCGCGCTATAATGGCGTCGCCTGGAGCCAGCCGCTGAAACTCATTGACGAACCTGCGGTCCCCTTGTGGAATCCGGTGCTCTTTCGCGACAAAACGGATACGCTGTGGCTCTTCTACAAGGCCGGGCCGAACGTCCCTGCCTGGACGGGGATGTATACCAAGTCTGTGGATAACGGACGAACGTGGTCCGCACCGGTGGCGCTTCCGGCGGGGCTGCTAGGCCCGGCGAAGAACAAACCGCTTACCCTGAGCAACGGCGACATCGTGTGCGGCACTTCCAGCGAAACGTGGCGCTCCTGGGCCTGCTGGGTCGAGATCAGCCGCGATGGCGGAGCAACGTGGTCGAAACACGGGCCGGTCGCCGCGCCGGGCTATCCGGGCGTGGAGGACGCGGGCGACGTGGAGCCGGTCAGCGCTGTGTGGGATGCCCGGTCGCACGCACGCGTGGTGCCGCAGCAGCACCTCGGCGTCATCCAGCCGACGGTGTGGGAGTATGCGCCGGGACGCCTGAAGATGCTGATGCGCGCGACGCAGCGAGTGGGTTTTGTGTGTTCCGCCTGTTCGGATGATTACGGTCGCACGTGGTCGGCGGCGACGCGAACGGAGATTCCGTGCCCCAACAGCGGCCTCGACGCGGTACGGCTGGCGGATGGCCGGATCGTCTTGGCCTGCAATCCGACCTCGGAGGGGCGCACGCCGCTGTCGCTCTTGATGTCGGAGGACAACGGGGACACCTGGTCGTGGCGTCTGGATTTGGAGGCCGAACCCGGCGAGTATTCTTATCCCTCGATCATCCAGGCGTCCGATGGCAAACTGCACGTCGTGTATACGTACCGGCGGGTCCACATTCAGCACGTCGTGTTAACTCCAGACAGACTAGGACGTTGAGATTTCAGGATATGGCCGTTCCAAGGGAATAACTCGTCAAAACTCTGGTGTTTTACCAGGGATTTGCCCTTGATGTTGCGTCGTTTAAATCTTGGAACTACTTATAAAGGGGAAAACATGAGTACGTATCATCGCACCACGCGAGAATGTTTGGTGAGTGAATTGCGCTCAGAGTTATACCAGGCCGTCCAGGACTATTTCCGAGCGCAGCAGTTGGGCGATCCGGAAACCGAAGCCCTTATCTGTTGCGAAACCACTTCCACAAAAAAGAGTGCAGGCCGGCTGGCTTCCTGGTTGGGCAGTGAGGGGGAGGCAATCATCTATACGGGAATGCTGCTTACTTCACAGCGGCTCATCTGGGCGCGCAGCGCGAGCGGCTCTGACGTGCTGTTGACCGCCGCCGCTTTGAAGGAAATCCGTGTCAGAGCCTACACGTCCCCGCTCACGCGCGATACCGGTTTGGAAGTCTTCGGATTCATCGAGGGTTCCAAGGGCCGGGTTCGGGGTTACATTGGGATGGGGCCGGAAACTGCCGCGCAGAAGTTTTGTGACGCCGTCGTGCAGGCGGTTGAGGCGCTGAACCCGCCGGTTAAACGAAAGCTGTTCGGATGGCTGATCGGCGACCGGTGAGGTTACAGTCGAAACCGACTCGATTGCTTCGCCTCGTTTGCGTGGTATACTTTCTTCCGGAGCATACGAGAGCATAGTATGGGATCGATTCGTGTATTATTAGCTGATGACCACGCGATTGTGCGCGCGGGGCTGCGCAATGCGCTGGCGAATTTACCTGAGTTGGAGATCGTGGGCGAGGTGAGTGATGGCCCCGAATTGTTGGAGGCGCTAGAGTCGCTTCACCCGGATTTCCTCGTCGTCGATGTCCACATGCCGCAGTTTGATCCGGTACCAGAGATGGGACGGATTTGCCTCGACTACCCGACCCTCAAGATTCTGGTGGTCAGCGCCTATGACGATCAGGCTTACGTCGTAGGCCTGCTTGCGGCGGGCGTGGATGGCTATCATCTCAAAGATCAACCCCTTTCCGATTTACAATTCGCGGTGCGCAAGATTCTGAGCGGGGATCGCTGGATTTCCGGTCCGTTGATCAATCGCCTCGTCGATCGTCCCCAAGCCGTAGAGCACACTCCGGCAGCGATGCTTACCGAACGGCAACGTGAGTTGCTGTGCTTGCTGACGCAGGGCTACAGCAACCGGAAAATCGCCTACGAATTGGGCTTGAGCGTGAAGACGATCGAAAATCATCTCACGGCGCTTTACCGGGTTATTGGGGTGGGGAGCCGCCTGGAGGCGAACAACTACGCGCTGCGCCACCCCGAGGTGCTGTCCACGCCGGGGTACGAAATGGCCCAGGCGGAAGTCGTCACGCCAGCTCAAACGGGCCTGTCCGTGTTGGTGGTGGATGACAATGTGCGCTACCGGACACAGCTCGGCAAATTGATCGGCAAAGCCTATCCGGCGGCGTCGCTTTACGAAGCCGGCGACTGCGCTGCGGCGCTGCAATTGGCCGAACGTGTGCGGCCGGAATTGGCCTTTGTGGATGTGGTCTTGCCGGAAAAGGGTGGCATCTGGTGCACGCGGCAGATTGGGGCCGTGTCACCGGCAACCCGCCTTATTTTGATCAGCGCCTACCCGGATCGGGAATTTCGTCGCATGGGACTGGATAGCGGCGCGGTGGCCTTTTTGGACAAGCGTGACCTCGACGCTGCTACCGTCTACCAGGTCGTCGAAGATGTCCTCAACAGTCGCACTAGTTACTGATGGAAGGGTAGGGACTGGGGATTTCGATCTGCAATGCCAATCCGCCGCCCGGCGGTGATGCGACCTGCAACGCGCCACCAAGCAACGACACCCGTTCGCTGATGCCGACCAAGCCAAAATGCTTCTGCTCGGTCAGATCCGCCAGGTTTATCGGACCGGCCATCCCTTGCCCGTTGTCCACCATATCCACAATCAGGCTGGCGGTCGACGTGCGTTGCAAGATAAGGTGGACGCGCGTGGCTGCCGCGTGCTTGCGCACATTGCTCAGCCCTTCCTGGATGATGCGAAAGACCGAAAGCTCGATGGTCTCAGGCAGACGCCCTAGCGCCGGATCGATATCCAGTTCTACCGCGATGCCGGTCTGTTCGGACCACTGGCTGACCAGCGAGCGGATGGCGGCAGATAAGCCGTGATGATCGATGGTGGGCGGGCGCAAGTCGCTGCACACCAGCCGCAAACTCCCTACGACCTGCCGGATGCCCCCGCGGATCTCGGCCAGTTTGTGGCGCTGGCCTGCGCCGTCGATTGCATCTTCCGCCTCTTCCAATTGGTAATTGAAACTCAGTAAGTCTTGGATGATTTGATCGTGCAGCTCGCGCGCCAGCGCTTTGCGCTCGGCTTCGCGCTCGGTGATCAGACGCCGGCTGACCTGCTGCAGGGCCAGGTTCAACCGATCCAGTGCTTCTACCTGGTTGTTCAGACGTTCGATCAACTGGCGATTTAGGGAATCTTGCGCCTCTAAATTCTGGCGCAGTTTGAGTTGCGCGCTTCGCAGTTGCTCGGCCTGTTGCTGGGCGGCGTAATAATTCTCAAAGGCCCAGATCACCGGGGTGATGCGCTCCTGGCGGTTGGAGCCTACGATGAGTTCCACAATTTCACGCGGTGTGGATTCGGAGGTGCGCCGGAGGGCGACCTGCCGGCCCTGATACAATACCAGGACGCGGTCGGTGACGGCGAAAATCTGCTTCAAATCGTCGCTACTCATAAGGATAGCGACATTTTGGGCGGCGAGTTGTTTGATCTGGTCGAGTAAGATTTGCTGGCGTGTAAAGGTCAACGCCGCCAGGGCATCGTCGAGCAGCAGCAGCCGGCATGGGCGGCTGAAGGCCCGCGCGAGAGCGACGATTTGCCGTTGTTCGCTGGAGAGCACCGCAACGCGTTGTTCGATCAAATCGAGCGGTAGTTCGAACGTGGTTGCCAGGCTGCGGACGACCTGCATCATCCGGTGTTCTCGCGGCAGGACCGGAAACCAATCTGGGCCGCATAGTTCGCGGCCCAGAAAGATATTGTGCAGCACGTCCAGATCGTCGACCAGTTGGACTTGTTGGTGCACGGCCGTAATGCCCATGCGCTGCGCCCGCGCGACCGTTTTGTAGGTCACACGCTTTCCGTCTACGTAGATTTCACCACTCGATGGGCTCAAAGCGCCGCTGAGCAGACGGAACAGCGTCGATTTGCCTGCGCCGCGTTGGCCGACCACACCGATCACTTCGCCCGGTTCAATCGCGAAATTCGCATCCGTCAAGGCCGGCACCGTGCCGAAACAGTGCGCGAGGTCGTGAACGCTCAACAGTTCCATCTTGTTAACTACCGGCCTTTGACTGGGACGCGGATTTTCGCAGAGTCACGCTGATGATTTCTATCCTTCTGCGAAAATCAGCGTGAATCTGCATCCGGTACCTATCCGCGCCTGCGGGTGGCGACGTCGAAGATTACGGCGAGCGCCAGCACCGCGCCTCGGACGACATACTGGTAGGCGATGTCCACGTTCATCAAGTTCATGCCGCTGGTCAGCGACATATACACGATCGCGCCAATGAGCGAGCCCATCACCTTGCCGACGCCGCCGGCCGCCGACACGCCGCCGATGTAGGCCGCGGCGATGGCGTCTAACTCGAACAGGGTCCCTGCCGTCGTGGTGGCCGATCGCAGGCGCGAGGCGAATAGGATGCCCGACAGAGCCGAGAGCATCCCCATCGAACCGAATACAACGAAGGTCAGGTCTTTGACGCTGATGCCGCTTAGTTCGGCCGCTTCCGGATTGCCGCCGATGGCGTAGATGTGCCGTCCGAGCACGGTCTGCGTGGTGACAAAATGGTAAATGGCGACGACGATCAAGACGATCACGACCGTCCATGAGAGGCCGTTATACCCCGACAGCACCCAGGTGATGAGGCCGATCAGAACCGCCACGAAGACCAGTTTGAGAACGAAGATGTTCATCGGCAGGACTTCGAAGTGGTAGGCCTGTTTTTTTCTGCGGCTGCTGATCTCGTTGATGATGTACAAAATGATGCCTATCAAGCCGATGATCAGCGTCAGTTTGTGAACCCCGGACAGAAACGCGCTGCCGGGGAAAATGTCGGGGATGTAACCATTGCCGATGTCGTTGAACGCCTTGTCCTGGATGATGATGGTACCCGTGCCGGCCGTCACCAGGAGCAGAAGACCGCGATAGATCAGCCATCCGGCCAGCGAAGCCACGAACGAAGGGATGCCCAACCTGGCTACCGGGAAGGCTGTGATCAGCCCGGCGACCGCGCCAAGAGCCAGCGTCATCGGAATGACGATGTACACTGGCAGATGCCAAAACTCCAGTGCAATTGCGGCCACCGCGCCGAGGAAGCCGGCCAGGAAGCCCACCGAAAGATCGATGTGCCGGATGACGATGACTAACGTCATGCCTACCGCCAGCACTGCGGTGTAGCCTGTTTGGTTCATCAGGTTGCTGATGTTCCGCGAGGAAATGAAGATGCCATCCGTGGCAACCGTGAAGTACGCCATAATCACAAACAGGGCGATGTACATGCCGTACTCGCGGATATTTTTGCGTAAAACTTGGACTAGGTTTTTGAGAAACATGGGGCCTCCTCAGTAGTCAGTTGCTAAATTCATAATGTTTTCTTGTGTGGCTTCTTCAATGGGCATTTCGCCCACGATCTTTCCGCCGGAAACGACGTACACCCGGTCGCTCATGCCCAATATCTCAGGCAGTTCGGAGGATATCATAATAATGCTCATTCCCTCCTTAATGAGCTGGTTCATAATGGTATAAATTTCGTACTTTGCCCCAACGTCGATGCCACGCGTTGGTTCGTCGAGGATCAGTACATCGGGTTTGACGAACAGCCACTTCCCTAGGCAGACCTTTTGTTGGTTGCCACCGCTTAAATTGCCGACAGTCTGCTCGATGCTCGGCGTGCGAATGTTGAGCGAGTCTTTGTATTCGGTGGCGACTTGAATCTCGGCGTTGTTATCCATCACGCCGCGCCGGGAGATCTCACGCAGGTTGGCGAGGGTGATGTTTTGTTTCACGTCTTGGATGAGGATCAGTCCATTGCCCTTTCTATCTTCGGTCATATATGCGACCCCGGCCTTGATCGCTTCTCTGGGATGGCCAAAGTGCATCGGGTTACCGTGGAGGAAGACCTCACCTGAGACGTGGTAGCCCTCCGGGTTGCCAAACAGACTCAAGGCCAGCTCAGTGCGTCCCGATCCCATCAAACCGGCAAATCCCACAATTTCACCTTTTTTGACGTTGAAGTGAACGTCTTTGAGAATATCGCGCTCTAGTTGGGGATGGTGAGCGCTCCAGTTTCTCACCTCCAACACAATTTCATCAGAAGGGTGTTGTTCCCGTGAGGGGTAGATATTCGTGATCTCACGCCCGACCATGTGCCTGATAAGGACTGGTTCGGATACTTCACCTGCGTGGCTATCCAGGGTACATATCGTCTTCCCGTCGCGCAGCACCGTGACCGTATCCGCAATCTCGATCACTTCGCGCAACTTGTGCGAGATCAGAATGCAGGTCACGCCCTGGCTCCGCTGCTCGCGCAGTAGATTCAACAGGTTGGCGCTATCATCTTCGTTCAAGGCCGCTGTTGGTTCATCCATGATGAGGATTTTGACATCGCGGTGCAGCGCTTTGGCGATTTCAACTAGCTGCTGTTTGCCCACGCCCAAATCTTTGATCTTGGTTTCCGGGTTGACATCCAGCCCGACTCTTTTGAGCATTTCATCGGCGCGCTTGATTGTTTCATTCCAGTCGACGACGATGCCGCGATGAATCTCGTGGCCGAGAAAAATGTTTTCATACACCGTCATCTCAGGCACCAGCGCCAACTCCTGGTAAATGATGGCGATGCCCGCGTGCTCGCTGTCGTTGATCCCTCTGAACTCCTGCAACTCGCCACGCAAGAGAATGTCACCGGTGTAGGTTCCATGGGGATAGACCCCACTCAACACTTTCATCAAGGTTGATTTCCCCGCACCGTTTTCTCCAACCAGGCCGTGAATCTCGCCTTCACGCACACTGAAACTGACTTCGTCCAGTGCTTTAACGCCGGGAAATGTTTTGGTAATGTTTCGCATCTCTAAAAGGGGAACCATAGCGCCTCCACATATCAAAAGTGCGAGTGTACAGGGACAGCAATGCGACAGCATTGCTGTCCTTGTACAGATTGTTGGTTGACCACGGTGGGTATTATAGTGCTTCCAGCATGCTAGGCAAGCTAGTTTTTACTCCACCGAGCGGCCAAGTCTTTTCCTAGGGCAGATTCTCGAAATCGCTGGCGCTATAGTAACCGGAGTCGATCAATACGGACTGGACGTTGTCCTTATCGACGGTGATGACTGCGGACTGGATCGCCGGGACGTCGACTACGCCGTTGTTGTAGGAACCCTTGGAAGCGGGGGCCTTGTCCTGGAGCAGGGCGACGGCGGCGGCGATGGCGTCATCGACCAGCATACGCACGTCCTTGAAGACGGTCATCGACTGCTTGCCATCGATAATGTACTGCACGGAAGCCTTCTCGGCATCCTGCCCGGTGATGAAGAACTCGGTGACCTCTTTGTCGGCGGCGAAGGCGTCGGCGATAGCGCGCGCGGTGCCGTCGTTGGGGGCGAGGATGTAGACCTTGCCCTTGTCCTCCGCGGTGGTGGCGGTGAGGTTGGCCTCAGCCAGGTTCTTGGCGTCGTTGAAGTTCCAGTTGGTGGTGACCTGGCCGATGATCTTGGCCATCTCGTCGCGGGTCAGTTCCTTCTTGTCCTGTAGGGCAATCGCCTCGCTGGAGTTCTTGATGACGAAGG
>JBNGDO010000091.1:14285-20361 GCA_049975385.1 Anaerolineae bacterium
AACCGGCGGCGTTGAGCGCGTCGCGGAAGCGCGTTTCATCCTGAATCCAGCGCGGTTCATCCTTCGTCGGCAGCACGATCCCCACGGCCAGCTTGCCTTCTACAGGCGCGGCGCTGGCGTCCAGGCCGGTGAAATCGCTGGCGCTATAGTAACCGGAGTCGATCAATACGGACTGGACGTTGTCCTTATCGACGGTGATGACTGCGGACTGGATCGCCGGGACGTCGACTACGCCGTTGTTGTAGGAACCCTTGGAAGCGGGGGCCTTGTCCTGGAGCAGGGCGACGGCGGCGGCGATGGCGTCATCGACCAGCATACGCACGTCCTTGAAGACGGTCATCGACTGCTTGCCATCGATGATGTACTGCACAGACGCCTTCTCGGCATCCTGCCCGGTGATGAAGAACTCGGTGACGTCTTTGTCGGCGGCGAAGGCGTCGGCGATCGCGCGGGCGGTGCCGTCGTTGGGGGCGAGGATGTAGACCTTGCCCTTATCCGCCGCAGAAACGGCGGTCAGATTGGCCTCCGCCAGGTTCTTGGCGTCGTTGAAGTTCCAGTTGGTGGTAACCTGCCCGATGATCTTGGCCATCTCGTCGCGGGTGAGTTCCTTCTTGTCCTGTAGGGCAATCGCCTCGCTGGAGTTCTTGATGACGAAGGTGCCGTCGGCGATCTTGGGCTGGATGGTCTCCCAGGCGCCCTGGAAGAAGATGAAGGCGTTGTTGTCGGAAGCCGCGCCGGCGTAGAGGTAGAGGGGGTTGCCGGCACCGCTGGCTTGATCGATGAGGTACTGGCTCCAGGCCGCGCCCACGGCGATGCTGTCGAAGGTCACGTAGTAGTCGACGGCGTCGGTGTCGCGGATGAGGCGGTCGTAGGAGATGACCTTGACGCCGGCCTCGTGGGCGGCTTGGGCGGCAGCGGCGGCAGCGGTGCCGTCGTGCGGGCAGATGATGATGACCTGGACGCCCTTGGTGATCAGGGCCTCGACGTTGGCCTTCTCCTTGGCGGAATCGCCCTGGCTGAAGAGAATCTCCACATCGTAACCGGCGGCGTTGAGCGCGTCGCGGAAGCGCGTTTCATCCTGAATCCAGCGCGGCTCATCCTTCGTCGGCAGTACGATCCCTACGGCCAGTTTGGTTTCTGGTGCCGCAGGCTCGGCCGGCGCCTGGGTCGCTTCTGGGGTTTTGGCCCCACCACAGGCTGAAAGCAGCATGCTCGCTGCGACTAGCAGGCTTACCAGCGCCAAAGGTAAATTCTTTCTAAACATCTTTTCCTCCTTCATGCATGGGTACTAAATTTGGGTTGATATGAACTGAAATCTGATGTGACAACACTGTGGCTTTTACGTCTTTCTCGTTCTTTCACCTCCTTATCATATCAGTAGAATGGTCTAGGAAACCCAATGAAGAATCCCGGTCCACGACCGAGAATAAAACCTGCGCAATGTTTGCTGATAAAACTCAAGCATTGTTCTCCTGGCCGATTTGTTATCGTACTTGCCGGGACAGCATTTGCATGAAACCATAAAATGGTTCCGAAAACAACCCTTATTCGCCAGGATTTCCCCTTAACGCGATTAGGGGATTTCCCCTTTTGGCGGAGAAAGCTTGTTGCAGAACTCTTCTATGCTTTTGCGTACCTTGACGGTGATGTAGACTCCGGTATACTTTGAGAAGGTTGTCTATGGATAGTGAAAGGATCACAACGTGAACGTCTCGCAGACCTTTCAGAGTATGCACCATCACAAAACCATTGCGGCGGCGCAGGGGGCGATACCCGTGGCGCTGGTCACGGTGAGCGACAGCCGCACCGAAGCGACCGACACCAACAAGCACTACCTCGAAGCCGCGCTGGCGGCAGCGGGACATCGCCTGGTCGCCTACCGGCTGATCAAGGATGAGCCGGAGCAGGTCACGGCGGTGCTGGATGAACTGGCCGATGGCGAGGCGCGCGTGATCCTCTTCAACGGTGGCACCGGCATCTCGCGCCGGGATACGACTATCGACGTTTTGTCCGCTAAGTTAGAGAAACACTTGACCGGGTTCGGCGAACTGTTCCGCATGCTGAGCTACGCGCAGGTTGGCTCCGCCGCGATGTTTTCCCGGGCCACCGCGGGCACGTACCGGGGCAAAGTCGTCATCTCCACGCCCGGCTCACCGGCAGCGGTCCAACTGGCCTGGGAAAAACTCATTGCGCCGGAATTGCAACACTTGGCGTGGGAAGTCACACGGTAGCCGGAGAAGCAAACGATGAAACACAAACACAAACTCTACCCGATGTTGAGCGTCGAAGCAGCGCTGGAGAAGGTGCTGGCGATGTTCCACCCGCTGGAGGCGGAACGCGCGCCGGTGCTGGAGACGTTGGGCCGCGTGCTGGCCGAGGACGTCGTCGCCACGGGCGACATCCCGCCGCACGCGAACACCGCGATGGACGGCTACGCCGTGCAGGTCGCCGATCTCGCGGGCGCGGGGCCGGAGTCGCCCCAGCGCCTGCGCGTCATCGAGAACCTGGCTGCCGGATACGTCGCATCCGAGCGGGTCACGTCCGGCACGGCCATCCGCATTATGACCGGCGCGCCGATGCCGGAGGGCGCGGACGCTGTGATCCCCTTTGAGGAGACGCACCAGGAGGGCGCGTGGGTCGATTGTTTCGCCGAAATGCATGTTGGTGCAAATGTCCGTTTGGCTGGGGAAGACGTGCGTGAGGGCGAACGCACGCTGGCGCGCGGGACGCGCATCCGCCCGCAGGAAGTGGGGATGCTGGCGGCCCTGGGCTATAGCGACGTTGCCGTGATCCGGCGGCCGCGCGTCGCGATCCTGGCGACCGGCGACGAGCTGGTGGACGTCGACGCGCCGCTGCTGCCCGGCAAAATCCGCAATGCCAACAGCTACTCGAACGCGGCGCAGGTGCTCCAGTACGGCGGCATTCCGTTGATGTTGGGCATCGCGCGGGATACGGTGGAGGATCTCACCGCCAAAATCCGCGCGGGGCTGGCGCACGGCGCGGACTTGCTGATGACGTCGGGCGGGGTCTCGGTGGGCGACTTCGACGTGGTGAAGACGGTGCTGGCGGCTGAAGGCGAAATCTCCTTCTGGCGCGTGCAGATGAAACCGGGCAAGCCGTTGGCTTTCGGCTATATCACGGCGGAGGTGGGCGGCGCGCCGCGCACCGTGCCGTTGTTGGGGATGCCGGGCAATCCTGTCTCCGCGATGATTTCGTTCGAGCTGTTCGCGCGTCCGGCGATTTTGACGATGCTCGGTGTGCGGGACTTGCGCAAGCCTACATTTGAGGCGATCCTCGACCAGGCGATCCCGTGCAAGGACGGGCGGCGACACTATGTCCGCGTGCGTCTCGAACGCCGCGCGGATGGTGCGGAAGGGGACTTCCGGCTCCACGCCACGCTCACCGGAGAGCAGGGATCGGGCATCCTCAACTCGATGGTGCAATCCAACGGGCTGGCGATCATCCCGGAAGGGTGGGATCACGCTCCGGCGGGCGCGCGCGTCCAGGTGATGCCCTTTGAGCCTGGAGCTTTGTTGGTGGACGTCGGTTGAGGCGCGACGCTATGGCTTAAAGTGTAGTTTCAGGCGGCAGCTTAGTTTCTGGGACGTTCGTGCTGGAGGATTCCAACTCCTCCGCCACGAACTGCTCCATCCGCAGTTCCCGCTCGCGCTGGTACGTGGCGTAATCCGGCACGATCCGCTCATAATCGTGATGCATCAGTGGCGACGAGAACATAAAGTCCGCTGTGGCCCGGTTGGTCGCGGCGGGGATGTTCCACAGGACGGCCAGCCGCAGCAACGCCTTCACGTCGGGATCGTGTGGCTGCGCTTCCAACGGATCCCAGAAAAAGACGAGAAAGTCGATCTCCCCTTCGGCGATCTTCGCGCCGATCTGCAGGTCGCCGCCGAGGGGGCCGCTCTGCATGCGGTGGATTTCGATCCCTAACTCGCGCTGCAACAGCCAGCCTGTCGTTCCCGTTGCGTAGATTTCGTGCTGGACCAGCGAAGCGCGATTGAAGCGCACCCACGCCATCAGATCATCCTTGCGGCTGTCGTGCGCCACCAGTGCAATGTGTTTCTTGCTGCCCATTGGCAGTGTTGTCGATTTCATCGTTGTTCTCCTTTCGTGGTCGCGCATCGGTGCGACCGGATGCAGTATACCGGAGTTGGTGAATGCGTCAATGTCGGTCGGCGTTGCATATTTCTTCGCAGCACATAGAATAGAAGCCACTGCGCTTGGGCTATTGTCAGGCAAGCGCTCTCCTGGTAACCTAGCTCGCACGGATTTGAGGAGGTTTCCAAAATGAGCGATCAACAAATCGAGTGTGTCGAATGTGGTCGTACCTTCATCTGGTCTGCCGGTGAACAGCGTTTTTACGCCGAGCGCGGTTTTCAGCCACCCAAACACTGCCCTGATTGCCGGGCGCATCGACGCGCCGAACAACAGATGGGCATGGCGCAGGTCTTGCCGGTAGAACCGTTGCCGATCCCAAAAGAGCTGCGCGCTGCTGCCGATCGTTTATCCGGGCGGGAGCATGCGACGTCTCGGCCTGCACGGAGCGTTTCGCGGGCCAGGAAACTCGTCTACCGTTGGCTTGGTGCTGCATTAGGGTTTGCCCTCCTTGTGACCGTGGCGTTGTCACTCATCGGGGTGGACGTTTTGCTTGCGTGGCTCATCGTCATGACAGGGATCACGTTTTTCATTTACGGTTATGACAAGGCCATCGCCGGTTCGGAGGCCGCGCGCGTGCCGGAAAAGGTACTGTTATTGCTGGCTTTGTTTGGCGGGACGCTCGGTGCCTTGGTGGGGATGAAGGTGTTCCGCCACAAAACGATGAAAGAGAGCTTCCAGGCCTGGCTTGTGCTGGTACTCGTCGTGCAGGTTGTGGTGCTGATCGTGTATTTCTACTTCTTTGCGTAAACAGCTCATCAGTGAATCACTCAGGTCTTTGTCCTTATCACATTCAGGAGGGTAACTATGCCAGAAGAAATCGTGTTGGATTTGGGCGAGTATGGTGAGATCGTCGTTGAATCCGCTGCGCGGGAGGAAGGCGGTTTGCGGCGGGTTGGCAGAGGTGAGGAAAAGCCGACCCGCCGCAAGATAGACGCGGGTGCGTTGCTCCGCGCGCCGCTTACCGGCCTCGGCAGGCTCTTTATGGCGACTTTGCCGAAATCCAGCCCCGACGATCGCTACGAGTTGGACGAGTTCAGTGTGGAGTTCGAGTTAGCCCTCGAAGCGGAGGCTGGAAGCACCCTGGGCGCTGTGGCGAAGATCACACCGAGCGGCGCGATGACGTGTACGTACACCTGGAAGCGGAAGAAAGAAGCCGCTGCGTGATAGGATTATCCAGGAGTATATCAACAATGCTGTAGCACAGCTTGTGGAGGCAACGCTCTCGTTTGAAGTCGTGCAGATCATCGAGCATAGTGAGGAATTTGAATTCGTTGGGTGGTAGAATGACCCGAATCTTGAGAGGCCGCTTGGCGAAGTCAAGGTCCCAAGAGGGTCAGTCGTCCGATAACACTCTTACGTAGGAAGTGATGCGTCGAAACATCGGACAACCATCCTATACAAGGAAATCATTGTGGAGATCAGGAAGCTAAATACGTTGCGCAGCATTGCAATTATGATTGTAGTGGTAGGCCACTGTAATAACCGCATTTGGTTTCTGCGAGAGGGGGTAAGTGGTGGAGCAGGCCAACTTGGCGTGATGCTTCTCTTCATTTTAAGTGGCTTCTTGCTGTCCTATTTGTATCTTGATAGAGAAAGGAGCCTGGAAAACCTCAGGTATTTCGCAATTGCCAGAGTCGCTCGCGTTATTCCTCTATATCTTATTGTAGTATTGTCTTCGTATGTTCTAATAAAGCTGGGGGTAAATGATCTGTTTTACGACATCCGCGATGTGCCAAGTTTGATTTCGCATCTTGCATTTCTTTCAGGAGATTCAGTATTATGGACTGTTGGGCCGGAAATTCAATTCTATGTAGTATTTGCGTTTTTGTGGTGGCTATTGGCGCGGCGGGTAGCACCACAGGGAATCGTGGTCAGCCAAGCCACTGTTTTTGGAGCTCCAAAA